>CALMEZ010000301.1 GCA_937864985.1 uncultured Alphaproteobacteria bacterium | reverse complement strand
GAAGTAGTACATGATGCCGAGGAAGCCGGCGGTGAGGAAGAAGCCCACGGCATTATGGCCATACCACCACTGGGTCAGGGCATCCTGCACGCCGGAGAAAGCCGAATAGCTTTTCGCGCCGAGGAAAGACACTGGCACAGCTGCATTATTGACGAGATGCAGCATGGCGATGGTGACTATAAAGGACAGGTAGAACCAGTTGGCCACGTAAATGTGGGGTTCCTTGCGCTTGATGAGCGTGCCGAGGAAGACCAGCAGGTAAGCAACCCAAACGACAGTGATCCAGAGGTCAACATACCATTCGGGTTCGGCATATTCGCGGCCCTGGGTGATTCCCAGCAGATAGCCGGTGGCAGCCATGACGATGAACAGCTGGTAGCCCCAGAAGACGAACCAGGG
This sequence comes from uncultured Alphaproteobacteria bacterium, assembly GCA_937864985.1. GTDB lineage: Bacteria > Pseudomonadota > Alphaproteobacteria > Rhizobiales > Aestuariivirgaceae > Aestuariivirga. Next base: position 10,217 of record CALMEZ010000301.1, on the reverse strand, counting down.
CAGGCCGCCGCCAAACAGGCGGGCGCGTGTTGTGCGCTGGACGACATAGAATGAGGTTGCGATCAGCGCGTTGCCGCCAAAGGCGAAAATCACCGCTGAGGTATGTAGGGGGCGAAGCCGCCCGAAGTTCAGGTAAGGCTGAATGTTGAGATCGGGCCAGGCGAGTTGCGAGGCAACGATGACGCCCACCAGCATGCCGGCCAAGCCCCAGAACAGGGTGGCGATGACGCCGTAGCGGACGACTTCATCCATGTAGCCGGATGTGTCCACGGCACCAGCCGGTGCGTAGGATACGCGGCGGAACAGCACGATGGCTGATATCGCCAACACGGCGAAGAGGACCCACGAATGGATCTTGAAGAGTTGATCCTGCCCGAAGGCGGCGGCCAAAAGGGCCAAAAAAGCTGCCACGGAGACAGTTATTGCAGATGCACCATTTCTCATTGCGGCAAACCTTTCTGGCCAGTTTGGTACAAAGAACGCAAATCAGAGGGAAAAATGGGAATGACTCGCGCCCGCTGGCTTTGTGGCAGGATGATGGCGGTGCGGCTTTGATTTAGATCAAAGACGCGATGCGACATTCCGTGCAGTTCTGAACGTTACATCAGCTGCAGTGACTGACATGACGACAAATGGCAAAGGGCATTCGACAAGCGGCGGCGAAAACAGCGCGCAAGCCTATAGCCCTGCCGTTGTGTCGCAGACCTTCCTCGACTTCATCGAATCAAAGGAATTGTTTTGCAAGCGGCTGGAAATGGCCGCTGATTTGCTTCCGGACGGCATTGAGGCCCAGGATTGCCTGCTGCTGGCGCAGAGTGTCGTACCGCTAATCAAGCGCGCCCATGAGTTTGAGGAACAGGTCATATTTCCGGCTTTACTGGCGGCGACAGAAGCCCCCACGGGTTTGCCGCAGACCATAGACCGTCTGCGATTCGAGCATCTGGGAGACGAAGAATTTGCCAGCGACCTGTGCATATCGTTGCGCCAGTTTGTGATTGATCGCAACAGCGCCAACATCGACGCCCTGTCATGGATGTTGCGCGGCTTTTTTGAAGGCCTGCGCCGGCACATCGCCTACGAACGCGACCATATCTTGCCGCTGGTGCAAAAACAGCAAGCGAGCCACTGAGTTGAACATCGAGAACATTATTGCGCGCCTGCCTGCCGGATTGCCGCGCTATACCAGCTATCCGCCAGCGAATCATTTTCAGGCCGGAGTCGGCAGAAGCCTCAGCACGGCGTTCGTCAATGCGGTTGAAGCTGCGCCGCATGTCTCCGTCTACATGCACATTCCGTTTTGTGACCGTCTGTGCTGGTTCTGCGGATGCCATACGAAGCACACGCTGCGCTATGAACCGATCCAGGCCTATGTGCAGTCCCTGATCGGGGAAATAGGCATATGGGGCAGCAAGCTTGCGAAGAAGCCGGCCATGTCGCGCCTGCATCTCGGCGGCGGCAGTCCCAGCCTGTTGCGTGAAGCGGAATTGAAGGCGCTGCGTGAGGCATTGGAGAGTGTTTTCGCGTTCAATGCCGACACGGAAATCAGCGTGGAAATTGATCCATCCGACATCGGTGAGGGACAGATTGAAAACCTGGCACGGTTCGGCCTGACGCGGGCCAGCATCGGCGTGCAGGATTTTGACCCTGCCGTGCAGGCGGCCATCAACCGCCCGCAAAGCTTCGAGGCGACCCGTGACGTTGTGCAAGCGCTTCGTCGGGCAGGTGTCACATCGGTCAATATCGACGCACTTTATGGCTTGCCACTGCAAACTCTTGAACGCCTTCAGCAGACCATCTCGCAGGTGATCAGCCTGACGCCAGACCGCATCGCGCTGTTTGGTTATGCGCATGTACCGTGGCTGAAGACGCACCAGCGCATGATCCGTGATGAAGACCTTCCGGACACGCCGGCGCGCTATGTGCAAGCGCGGACGGCTTCCGAGGACATCCAGGCGGCGGGCTATCAAGCGATTGGAATTGATCACTTTGCGCTGCCGAACGATTCTTTGGCGGTGGCGACGCGGGAAGGGCGGCTACACCGCAATTTCCAGGGCTATACAGATGACACAGCGAGCGTTCTACTTCCTCTCGGTGCATCATCAGTTGGCCGTTTCGAAGATGGCTACATTCAGAACGAGGTTCCAACCGGCCAATATCTGTCACGCATCGAAGCAGGCGAGTTGCCTTTCTCCCGCGGACTTGCGCTGGTTGCCGAAGATCATGTGCGCAGCTTCATTATTGAGCGGCTGATGTGCGATTACGCCTTTTGCCTTTCTGAAGTGCAAAGCAGGTTTGGCGCCCAATCGCGCGCGGCATTGGCGCATGGCCACAAGGTCGCCGATGAAATGCTGCCGGACCTGTGCGAGATTTCTGACGGCATGTTCAAGGTGAAGCCTGATGCATGGCCGCTGGTCCGGGTGGTGGCGTCGAAGTTCGATACATGGATCGTCGAAACGGCAGAGAAGCCCCAGTATTCGAAAGCGGTCTAGCCGCGTTCTTCCTCGGTCTTGGCGCGCAGGCGCTCAAGATCCGGCACTTCAATAGTGCGATTGTTGATAATCGATATCACGCCTGCAAAGCGCAGTTTGGTCATTTGGCGACTGACAGTCTCGATGGTCAATCCCAGAAAATCCGCGATATCAGAGCGCTTCAGGGGTATGTCAAAACGGATTGGGCCTTCGGCATTTTCGGCCTCGGGGTCCACGTGGGCGGCAATCAAATAAAGGAAACTTGCAACCTTTTCTGATGCGGTCTTGCGGCCCAGCGTCAGCATCCAGTCGCGGGCTTCATCGAGCTCCTTCAAGGTCTGCTCATGCAGGCGATGTTCAAGTTCCGGGTTCTTGTGAACCAGTTCGTCAAGAATGCTGGCCGGGAACATGCAAACGCGAACGTCGGTGGCAGCTTCCGTTGCCACGTCATTTTGCCGTGAGAAGGGTCGGCCCATGAAGTCAGGTGCGAACTGAAGACCCACGATTTGCTGGCGGCCATCCGCCGTGAGCTTGCTGAGTTTCACCACACCATTGAGAATGTTGGCATGGCGGGTGACTTTCTGCCCGGCGGGCGAGATCTCGCTTTCGGCGGGAAAGACCATCTTTGTGGTGTGTTTGCTCAGTTCCGTGAGCTGGTTGGGCGACAGGACACCACACATTCCCTTGTGCCGCGCTTCGCAGGAGCGGCACAGCACCGGGATATCTGAGTTATGGATGTCTTGGCGCGCCATCAGTCACCCATACAGGCATTCCCCCGCGTTTCCAAGGTTATTGGTGCAGTGCACATGCAATGCATCGATGTTTTGCAAGCATATGATCATGCACCATTTTCGCATCCTCTCTGAACGCCCAGAGGAAACTTTCTGCGCAACCAAAGCGGGACGGCCCGCTGCAACTTTGCCTCAGTCTTGCCCGATCGCAACCCTAAAGATAGGGTAATGATTCCGGGCTGCAACCCGGATGCTTGGGAGGACGGATACCATGCGGTTCAACGCGTCTGCGCTGTTTTTTGCCTTTGTTCTTGCCCTCGCTGGTGCCTTATTGCCGGCTTCATCATCGGCGCAAGCAGATGCCTTGCAACTTTACCCCGGCGCGGATTTTGCCGGCAATGACTACCGGACCATCAAGAACACTGATCTTGGCAAGTGCAGCGCAAGCTGTGCGGGGGATGCAAAGTGCCAGGCCTTCACGTTCAATTCCAAGGCCAAGTGGTGTTTCCTGAAATCTGAGGCGGGTGTCATTGTGGCCGCGCCAGTTGCTGTTGCTGGCCGGAAATCTGTTCCTGCCGCCACACCTGCCAATGGCAGTGCACCGGAATTGTCATTCATCGATTCTGCCGTGGTCAGCACGGCGCGTACATTTGCAGATACCATCAAAAATGGCACGCCACCCGAAAACACGGATGCAGCCGCGCTCGCCACCGATATCCAAACCAAAATTGCCGCCTTGGATTTTCAAGGTACTGCCGATCTTTCCAAGACAGCCATAACACTCGGCGATGACAGCTATGAGGCCTGGCGCAATCTGGCGTTGGCGATCAATGGCATCCAGACCACCGATACAAGCCTGACGGATTCCCTCAACCAGGATAGTCTCAGTTCTGCCTACGTGGCCTATGACCATTCTGTGACGCCCGCACAGCGCGGGGAGGCACTTGCACTTTTGGCCAATGCGCTGGTGCGCACCAACGCAACGCGCGCCGCCATCAATGCCTACGCTGCGGCGGTTCAAACCAGCCCAGTACCAGCCTTAAAAGCCGCCTATCAGGATGCCAAGGAAAAATATGGGTTCCGCGTGCTCGACTACACGGTCAACGCCGATGCAACGGATCCGCGCGTCTGTGTGCAATTCTCCGAAGATCTGAAACATGGGCGCGTGGATTTTTCGCCTTTCGTCACGGTGGACGGCGCAGCGCCTGTTGCCGTGCAAGCCAATGGCAAGGAGCTTTGCGTTGATGGCTTGAAGCGCGGGGTGCGCACGGCGTTGCTCGTACGCGATGGATTGCCTGCCGAGATCGATGAGAAGACGCTGAAGCCCGTGACCTTGTCTGTCTTCATCCGGGACCGCGCGCCGACGGTTCGCTTCACCGGGCAGAATTATGTGCTGCCGGGGGCAGGCCGCCATGGTGTTCCGCTTGTGTCGGTCAATGCTTCTGAAATCGCTGTCGACATTTATCATATCCCGCAGCAGGGCCTCGCAGGTTTTGTCAAAGGTTCGCAGTTCCTGTCGCAGATCAGCAGTCAGGATGCGCGCGCCATTGCTGAAGACAGCGGCGAAAACGTCTGGTCCGGCACGCTCACCGCAGAGGTGAAAAGCAACGAGGAAGTAACAACCAGCTTCCCGTTGGATGAGGCGATCAAGAACCGCGCGCCCGGGGTTTACGTCATGGTCGCCGCGCCAAAGGATGCGCGTGCCGATGATTGGGAAGCCAAGGCCACGCAATGGCTTCTGGTGTCGGATCTGGGGCTTACAACCTATTCCAACCAGAGCGGGCTTTCGGTTTTCCTGCGCTCCCTCAATACGGCCAAGCCTCTGGCCGATGTGGAGATTACGCTCATTGCACGCAGCAATGCCGTGCTCGGAACTGCCAAGACAAATGCCGATGGATTGGCCACGTTTGATGGTGGGCTAATGCGCGGCACGGGCGGCAATGCCCCCGCCATCGTGACGGCAAGTGGTGCCAACAATGACTTTGGCTTCATCGACATTGGCCGCGCTGCCTATGATTTCTCTGATCGTGGGGTTGGTGGTCGTCCGGCGCCGGGGCCCATTGACCTGTTCATGTATACGGAACGCGGCATCTATCGTCCCGGCCACACAGTGCATCTGGCGCTGTTGGCCCGTGACGACAAGGCAGAAGCCATTACAGGTCTGCCTTTGACGCTGATCGTCTCGCGGCCTGATGGCGTTGAGTTCCAGCGCTACACGGTGAAAGACCAGGGGCAGGGTGGCTATGCCCTCGACATCCCGCTCAAGACCACGGCCATGCGCGGCATGTGGACAGTCGCTGCCTATACTGACCCCAAGCAGGAGGCGATTTCGTCGACGCGCTTCCGCGTTGATGATTTTGTGCCAGACCGGATTGAATTCGATCTCAAGAGCGAGGCAAAGGCCCTGGCCCTGAATGGGCCGACCGAAGCCACTGTCGATGCGCGTTTCCTCTACGGTGCACCTGCCTCTGACCTGCATGTGGAAGGCGATCTTGTTCTGACGCCGACGCGGCAGATACCTGGCTTTGATGGCTATTTCTTCGGCATGGAAGAGAAGAACCCGGCGACAGGCCGCACCGAATTGAATGATTTGGGCAACACGGATGAAGGCGGCAAAGCCACAATTTCCGTGCAGCCGACCGAGGTTCCCCAGACGACGCAGCCGTTGACTGCAACTTTGAACGTGCGCGTTGTGGAAGGCAGCGGCCGGGCCGTTGAGCGCCAACTCACGCTGCCGGTTGCCAATGCCGCTGGCATGATCGGGATCAAGCCTGCCGCGCTGGAATTTCAGGAAGGCGGGCTTGCGGCGTTTGACATTATCGCGATTGATGCCGCGCAGGCGCGCGTGGCCTCAGGCCCGCTGTCATGGGAACTGGCGCATGTGCGCGATGATTTCCAGTGGTACCAGAAGGATGGCCGCTGGACTTATGAATCCACGGAATACACCGATCGTGTGGCCAACGGGAAAACCGAGGCGCAAGCTGATGTTGCTGCCCATGTGGAGGGCAAGCTGGATTGGGGCCATTACCGCCTGACGGTGCAATCCGATGATCCGAACGGACCCATTGCCAGCTATGATTTCTATGCCGGCTGGTACCGGCCACTGGTGTCGTCAGATTCGCCAGACGTGCTGCAAATCGCACTCGACAAGGACAAGTACAAAATCGGCGATACGGCTGTTGTGAAAATTGCGCCGCGCTTTGCCGGCACGGCCCTGGTCAATGTCGTTGGTGAAACTTTGATTGACATGAAGGCCGCCGACATTGCCGCCGAAGGTGGCGAAGTGCGCTTTACGGTGACGGACAAGTGGACGCCGGGCACTTATATCACCGCCACGCTGTTCCGTCCGGCAGGCGGCGACTCCAAAATGCCGGGCCGCGCCATCGGCATCATTCCCGCCACAAAAGACGAAACGGCGCGCACACTTGCGGTGACACTTGACCCGCCAAAGCAGATCGTGCCGCGCTCAACACTTTCGGTTCCCCTCACCGTCAGCAATGTTCCGGCGGGAGAGCAGGTGTTCGTGACGGTGGCTGCGGTTGATGTGGGTGTTCTCAATGTCACCCACTACACGCCGCCGGACGCGGATGGCTGGTATTATGGCCAGCGCCGCCTCGCCATGGAACTGCGTGACATCTACGGGCAGTTGATCAACGGTGCGCTGGGTAATGCTGGCGCCATCCGCTCAGGTGGCGGCGATGAAGATGAAGCAGCGCTTGACACCAAAGGCAATCCGCCAGCCGCGGAAGTGGTGTCCTTGTTCTCCGGCATTGTTTCCGTTGGTGCCGATGGCAAGGCCAAGGTTGATTTCGCTGTTCCGGAATTCAATGGAACGCTGCGCCTGATGGCTGTGGCGTGGAGCAAGACGGCGGTTGGTGATACGTCCACCGATGTCATTTCGCGCGATCCTGTGGTGATCTCGGAAGGCCTGCCGCGCGTCATGGCACCGGGCGATGCAACGCGTCTCAGGCTCGATATCGACAATACCGATGGGCCTGATGGCGCTTATGCGCTGGCCGTGACGCCGTCGTCCGGGTTGACGATTGACCAGGCGCAGAACAGCATCACCCTCAAGAAGGGCAAGCGCGTTGCTCTGTCATTGCCCATGACGGCGCAGGCCGTTGGCCTGCAGAAAATCGATGTCACCCTGACGCACGACTCTGGCGTCAAAGTCGAAAAACACATGGCAGTTTGGGTTCGTCCGGGCCAGCCCTATGCATCAGCGCGCCGCATCGTGACGCTGAAGCCAGGCGAGAGCCTAGACCTGTCGGCGGAGATGCTGGCGGGCAAGGTGGGTGGGACGGGCAGCCTGACAGTGGCCATCACGCGCTCTGGCGCGCTTGATGTGCCGGGCATCCTCCAAGCGCTGGACCGCTATCCCTATGGCTGCTCGGAACAGCTGACCAGCCGTGCCCTGCCGCTGATTTACCTCTCTGACGTTGCGGCGCGTTCCGGCCTTGAAGGTGACACTGCCATCAAGGATCGCGTTCAGGATGCGATCTATCGTGTGCTTTCGAACCAGAGCAGCGAAGGGGCATTTGGCCTGTGGGGTCCGAACGCCACGGGCGACCTGTGGCTAGACTCCTTTGTTACCGATTTCCTGACACGTGCCAGGGAGGAGGGATATGATGTTCCACAACAGGCGTTTGAGAGCGCACTGGCTAACTTGCAGAACGTGATTGGCATCACGCCCAACGTCGAAGAAAAGCCGGCCGACATCGCCTATGCGCTTTATGTTCTGGCGCGCAACAAGAAGGCATCGATTGGTGATTTGCGTTTCTATGCCGAAACCAAGCTCGACAGTTTCCCGTCGCCCATGGCGCGGGCCCAGCTTGGCGCGGCACTGGCGCTCTACGGCGACAAGCCGCGTGCACAAGCGGCACTCGCGGCCGCCTACAAGGCGCTGCTGTCGCGCAAGGAGGAAGACTGGCTGCGCCTGGACTATGGCTCCAACATGCGCGACACGGCAGCGCTTCTGGCGTTGACGCTTGAAAGTGATCCGCAATCCGATCTTGTGCCGAAACTGTCGGCGGCGCTGGTGCGCTTTCAGAAGGCGGCACGCTGGACGTCGACGCAAGAGGATACATGGATGCTGCTGGCGGCCCATGGTCTGCAAAAGGCTGCTGATGCGCCGAAGATTTCAATCGGCGGCACCAATTTCGCGGGAGATTATGTGCAGAAATTCACCGACGGTGATCTGGTGCAGCCGGTTCAGGTGACCAATACCTCTGACCGCCCGGTGGACGCAGTCCTGACGACGAGCGGTGTAGCGTCCACGCCAGCTCCAGCCGGGGGCGACGGCTTCACCATCACGCGGAGCTATTACAATTTCGATGGCAGCGATGCTGATCTTTCCAAGCTGAAGCAGAACGACCGCATGGTGGTGGTGATCAAGGTGGGGCAGAAGAATAGCTGGCCCAGCAAGATCATGGTCACGGACCTGCTGCCTTCCGGCCTCGAAATTGACAATCCGAGCCTTGTCATATCCGCAAGTGCGGCGAACTTTGATTGGCTGCCGGAAGCGCCAACCAATGCCTATCTCGAGTTCCGTGATGACAGGTTTGCGGCGGCCTTGACGCGCGAAAATGGTGACAATGCCGATGTGACCTTCGCCTATGTTGTGCGTGCCGTCACACCGGGCCAGTTCACCCTGCCGCCGGCACAGGTGGAAGACATGTACCGGCCCTATCTCAATGCCCGCACAGACAGTGGAGCCCTTGAGGTGAAGTGATGGCGCTTGCCGTGCCAAATGTCCGGCGTGTTGCGGGTTGGGGCATTGCATCGGCCTGTGGCGTGCTGTTGGCGCTGGCTGCGGCGGACCGGGCCTTTCCGCCACCAGATCCTGCAAAATTGCCGGTGTCGGCAACTGTTGTCGGGCGCAATGGTGAGTTGTTGCGGCCCTTCACCGTGGCTGGCGGGCGCTGGCGTTTGCCCACGCGGCTTGCTGATGTGGACCCTTTGCTGCAACGCATGATCATCGCCTATGAGGACAAGCGCTTTCGTTTGCATTTCGGCGTTGATCCGGTGGCGACAGCGCGGGCGTTCAAGCAGCTTGTCACAACGGGTCACATTGTTTCGGGTGGATCGACGCTGAGCATGCAGGTGGCGCGGCTCTTGGAACCTCGCAGTGAGCGCAGCGTCGGTGCAAAACTTCGGCAGATGGCGCGCGCTGTGCAATTGGAGAGGCGGTACAGCAAAGACCAGATTCTTGAATGGTATTTCACCTTCGCGCCCTATGGCGGAAATCTGGAAGGTGTGCGTGCGGCGTCCTTGTCGTGGTTCGGCAAGGAGCCACGCAAACTGTCAGTGGCTGAAGCAGCGCTGTTGGTGGCGCTGCCGCAATCGCCGGAAGCGCGGCGGCCCGACAAATACCCGGCGCGCATCAAGCTGGCGCGTGATCGCGTCATCCGCCGCATGGAAGCGGCGGGAGTTGTGGCACCGGAAGATGCAACGCTTGCATTGAATGAAGCGCTGCCAAATTTCCGCAAGCCCTTGCCCAGTCTTGCTGCCCATGCCGCGGATGTGGCGCATGCCAAAGGTGTCGCACAGACGACGATTGATGGCCGTGCCCAGGCGCAGGTCGAGCGCATCATGCGCGAGATGGTGAGCCGGCAGGATGCTTCACTGTCGCAGGCGGTGCTGGTCGCTGACATTCAAACGGGGGAGGTGATTGCGCGGGCAGGCGCCACCAAACCCTTCGATCAGGCCAGCCGTGGCTGGGTTGACATGACGCGCGCCATCCGCTCGCCGGGCTCAACACTCAAGCCTTTCATCTATGGTCTGGCGTTCGAGAATGGTGTGGCACATCCTGACACACTGATTGAAGACCAAGCCGAAAATTTCCGCGGCTACAAACCAAAGAATTTCAACCAGTCCTTCCATGGCACGGTGACCTTGCGCAAGGCGCTGCAGCTGTCGCTCAATCTGCCAGCCGTGAAGCTGCTGGATGTGGTTGGCCCTATGCGGCTTGCCTCGCGCTTTCACGAGGCAGGTGTTGACCTGAAATTGCCGCGCAACA
>CALMEZ010000300.1 GCA_937864985.1 uncultured Alphaproteobacteria bacterium | reverse complement strand
CGGCAGGTCAGCAGGTGTTGCTGCTGCTTCCCGAAATTGCCCTCACGGGCGGCTTTCTGGCGCGCGTCGAAGACCGTTTTGGTGTTCCTCCGGCCGGCTGGCATTCGGACTTGCGCCCGCGCGAGCGCGAGCGGGTGTGGCGCGGCGTTGCGACAGGGCAGGCGCGCATTGTGGTTGGCGCCCGGTCTGCGTTGTTCCTGCCATGGAAAAATCTTGGCCTTATCGTTGTCGATGAAGAGCATGAGGGCGCTTACAAGCAAGGTGAAGGTGTCACCTATCACGCACGCGACATGGCGGTGCTTTATGGCACGCTGGGCAAGTTTCCGGTCATTCTCGCCTCGGCCACGCCATCACTGGAATCCATCGTCAATGTGGATCGCGGACGCTATGGCCTTGTGAAGTTGAAGGACCGCCACGGCCGCCCGGAACTGCCGGAGATCAAGCTCATCGATATGCGCAAGGAGAAGCTGGAGAGCGGGGCCTGGTTGTCTCTGCCGATGATTGAAAACGTCAAAGCAGCGTTGGAGGCGGGTGACCAGGCCTTGCTGTTCTTGAACCGGCGGGGCTACGCGCCGTTGACCCTGTGTCGGGCCTGCGGGCACCGGCTGGAATGCCCGGATTGTGCGGCCTCGCTGGTCGAGCACCGCTTTCGCCAAATCCTGATGTGCCATCACTGCGGCCATCAGGAGCCGGTGCCCAAGGCCTGCCCGAAATGCGGCGTAGAAGAAAAAATGGTTCCTGTTGGCCCCGGCGTCGAGCGTCTGGCGGAAGAAGCGATGAAGCTGTTCCCTGACGCGCGGCTGGCCATTCTGTCGAGCGACATCACGCGCGGCGTCATGTTGCGTGACGTGATCCGCGAGGTGGAGGATGGCGCGCACAATCTTGTCATTGGCACGCAATTGGTTGCCAAGGGGCATCACTTCCCGCACCTGACATTTGTGGGCGTGGTTGACGCTGATCTGACTTTGGAATCATCTGATCCGCGGGCGGGCGAACGCACCTGGGCTTTGCTGGCGCAAGTGGCAGGGCGGGCAGGGCGTGGCGAAAAACCTGGTCATGCCCTGGTGCAAACCTATGCGCCCGATCATCCGCTGATGCGCGCGCTGCAGTCCGGTGACCGTGATGCTTACTACGCACAAGAAAAAATCATCCGCGAACATGGTGGCCTGCCGCCTTACGGCCGGCTGGCGAGCCTGATCATTTCCGCCAATACGGAAAGTGAGGCTGCCGGCTTCGCCAAGCAGATTGCCAGCCGCGCGCCATCAGCCGATGGCATCCGCATTCTGGGTCCCGCCGCGGCGCCCATCTCGGTCATCCGTGGGCGGCACCGCTGGCGCATCCTCGCAAAGGCACAACGCAATACGGATTTGCAGGCCTATCTCCGTCTCTGGCTCATAGACGTGAAACCCAAGGGATCCTTGCAGCTCAGCATTGATATGGATCCCTACAGTTTCCTGTAGCTGTGGTCATCTTGACAGGCAAAGCCTGCTCCGGTTCTAACCGGGCGAGAAACAGGGGCAGGGGCCAGTACGATGAGCGATCCACGCGTCAAAGATCTTTCCACCTATCGCCAGCCGATGGTGACATCGCTTGGCATCATCATGGGCTTCATCCTGAATTTCCTGGCAGGCTGGGCGACACGTGATGACAAGTCCGGCGAGGTTCAGGGCTCGGCCGACTGGATCGTCTTTTCAACGCTGCTCCTGGCGCTGGCGTTGATGGTCTATGTGCTGTTCCGCATGCTTGATTACCGCCACGCGCCCGATGACCTTGAAAGGGTCTATTCGACGACACTTCGTCTCTACATGACGGCAATCGTGCTGGCCTTTGTCGGCGTCGGCGTGGCGCTGTTTTTCTGAAGTGGCTCAGTGATTGTCGCGCGGCACCGGGTGCACCTTGGCGATGCGGCGGAACTTGGTGGCGCCTTTCAGCACCATGCCTTGAGCCAGCTGATCTGTTTCCTTGCGGAAAATCTCCTGCCAGGGCGTTTGTGATTCCGGCACCTTGTAGCCACCCTTCTTGTCCAGTTCGGCGCGGCGCTTGGCAAGTTCTGCATCCGAAACCAGCATGTTGCATTCGCCCTTGTTGAGGTCGATGCGCACACGGTCACCATTGCGAAGAAGCGCAAGGCCACCGCCCGCTGCCGCTTCCGGCGAGGCGTTGAGGATGGAGGGTGAGCCCGAAGTTCCGCTCTGGCGGCCGTCGCCAACGCAGGGCAGGGAGCGGATGCCTTTTTCCAACAGGTAATTGGGCGCGCGCATGTTCACAACTTCGGCCGCACCCGGATAGCCCAAGGGGCCGACACCCCGGATGAAGAGGATGGTGTTCTCATCAACTTTGAGGTCAGGCCGGTCAATGTTGGCGTGATAATCCTCCGGTCCGTCAAAGACGATGGCCTTGGCTTCGAAGGCATTGGGGTCCTTGGGGTTGGAGAGATAGCGATTGCGGAATTCCTCGGAGATCACAGATGTCTTCATGATGGCTGAGTCAAACAGATTGCCCGACAGCATCTTGAAGCCGGCCTGCTTCTTGATCGGGTCCTTGAAGTCCTTGATGACCTTGCGGTTCCAGGAGAACTTGCCCTTGCAGTTCTCGCCGATCGTCTTGCCGTTGGCGGTGATGCAATCCTCGTGGATTTTGCCCGCAGCAATCAGTTCGGCAACGACGGAGGGAACGCCACCGGCGCGGTGGAAGTCTTCGCCGAGGTATTCGCCTGCCGGCTGCAGGTTGACGAGCAGCGGCAGGTCGTGGCCCTGCTTCTCCCAGTCGATGACATCAAGCTCGACACCGAGATGGCGGGCGATGGCGTTGAGGTGGTTGGGCGCATTGGTCGAACCGCCGATGGCCGTGTTGACGCGGATGGCATTCTCGAAGGCCTTGCGCGTCATGATCTTGGACGGCGTCAAATCCTCATGCACCATGTCAACGATGCGCTTGCCGGTTTCATAGGCCATCTGCCCGCGCTCACGATAGGGTGCGGGGATCACGGCATTACCGGGCAGGCACATGCCCAACGCCTCGGTCAGCGAGTTCATGGTCGAGGCGGTGCCCATGGTGTTGCAGTAACCTGTCGACGGCGCTGAGGAGGCCACGAGATCAACGAAACCCTGGTAGTCCAGTTCGCCCGTTGCCAGTTTTTCCCGGGCCAGCCAGACAATGGTGCCGGAGCCGGTGCGCTGGCCCTTGTAGTCGCCATTCAGCATGGGGCCGGAGGATAGGGCAATGGCCGGAATATCAACCGTGGCGGCTGCCATCAGGCAGGCGGGCGTGGTCTTGTCGCAACCGATGGTCAACACCACGCCGTCGATGGGATAGCCGTGCAGCACTTCGACCAGCGAGAGATAGGCAAGGTTGCGGTCCAGCGAAGCGGTGGGGCGCTTACCGGTTTCCTGGATGGGGTGAATGGGAAATTCCAGCGGAATGCCGCCTGCTGCAACGATGCCATCACGCACGCGGCGCACCCAATCGACATGGGCGCGATTGCAGGGGCTGAGGTCAGAGCCGGTCTGGGCAATACCAATTATGGGCTTGCCGCCTTGCAGTTCACCCTGGGTAAAACCGTAGTTGAGATAGCGCTCGATATAAAGTGCTGTCATGTCGGCATTATCAGGATTGTCGAACCACAGCTGCGAGCGGAACTTGTGCTTGGATTTGGACGGCGAACTCATGGGCGGCGACCTCACTTCTGGAATTGTCATACAATAATAGGACCGATGCTTGCCCGGGTCCATGCTTTTCAAAAATTTGACTGTTTGATCAAATTCTGCCAACCTGTACGGCAACAAGAAAAAGTGCTGGAGGAACGATGGCACAGACCTCTCCCGATGTGAAAGGCGGGCGCCTGCCCAAAGGGCAATATGCCGCCAATTTCACGGACCTGCACCCGCCGCTGACAGCGCGCGAAGCGCTGGTCGAGGCTGACCGCTGCTTCTTCTGTTATGAAGCGCCGTGCCAGGTGGCATGCCCAACGTCGATCGACATTCCGCTGTTCATCCGTGAAATTGCTGCCGGCCATCCCAAGAGTGCCGCCAAGACAATCTTTGACCAAAATATTCTTGGTGGCATGTGTGCACGCGTCTGCCCCACGGAAACGCTGTGTGAAGAGGCCTGTGTGCGCAATACATCGGAAGATGCGCCGGTGAAGATCGGCATGTTGCAGCGCTTTGCCACCGATGCGGCAATGAGCGAAAAGAAGCATCCTTATGCGCGTGCTAAAGCCAGCGGCAAACATGTGGCTGTTGTGGGTGCGGGGCCCGCGGGATTGGCGTGCGCACACCGCCTCGCCATGCATGGGCATCAGGTCACGATCTTTGATGCGCGCAAGAAGTCCGGCGGCCTCAATGAATATGGCATCGCCGCCTACAAGAGTGTCGATGACTTCGCCCAGAAGGAAGTGGATTTCGTGCTGGCGATTGGCGGCATTGCCGTCGAGCATGGCAAGGCTCTGGGCAAATCGCTGAAACTCACGGAGCTGCAGAAAAAATATGATGCGGTGTTCCTTGGCATTGGCCTTGCCGGCGTCAATGACCTTGGCATCAAGAACGATGATGTTGATGGCATTGAAGATGCGGTTGGCTACATCGCCGAGCTGCGGCAGGCGAAAGACCTGTCGAAACTCAAGGTGGGCCGCCGCGTCGTGGTGATTGGTGGCGGCATGACGGCGGTTGACGTTGCCGTGCAATCCAAGCTTCTGGGCGCGGAAGACGTTACCATCCTCTATCGCCGCGGGCAGGCGCAGATGAAGGCCTCGCGCTTCGAACAGGAACTGGCGCAGACCAAGGGCGTTTCCATCAAATTCTGGGCCGCGCCGAAAAAGGTCATCGTCAAGGGTGGCAAGGCCGTTGGCCTGACCTGCGATTACATGGAAGAAAAGCGCGGCAAGCTGGTGGCTACGGGTGAGACCTTCGACATTGCCGCAGATACAATCTTCAAAGCCATTGGCCAGACCTATGTGGACGCGACCGGGGGCGCCCTCAGGCTGGACGGTGGACGGATCGCCGTTGACGGCGAACGCCGCACATCCGTTTCAGGCATCTGGGCGGGCGGGGATTGTGCGGCGGGCGGCAAGGACCTGACGGTTGCCGCCGTGGACGACGGCCGCCGTGCGGCTGAAAGCATTCATGCATTCTTGACGGCGTAGGAGAGAGACATGGCAGACCTTCGCTCAAACTTCGTTGGCATAAAGTCACCCAATCCGTTCTGGCTAGCTTCGGCACCGCCGACCGACAAGGAATACAATGTTGTGCGCGCCTTCAAGGCGGGCTGGGGTGGCGTGGTGTGGAAGACGCTGGGAGAGGAAGGCCCACCTGTCGTCAACGTCAATGGCCCGCGCTACGGCGCGATCCATGGTCCGGACCGCAGGTTGCTCGGCCTCAACAATATCGAGCTCATCACCGACCGGCCGCTGGAAATCAACCTGCAGGAAATCAAGAAGGTGAAGCGAGAATGGCCAGATCGCGCCATGGTGGTTTCCCTGATGGTGCCTTGCGAGGAAGCGCCGTGGAAAAAAATTCTGAAGCAGGTTGAAGAGACGGACTGCGATGGCGTGGAGCTGAATTTCGGCTGTCCACATGGCATGAGCGAGCGCGGCATGGGCGGTGCTGTTGGCCAGGTGCCGGAATATATCGAAATGGTCACGCGCTGGTGCAAGCAGCATTCGCGGCTGCCTGTCATCGTCAAGCTTACACCGAACATCACCGACATTCGCAAGCCTGCGCAAGCCGCATTGCGCGGCGGTGCTGATGCCGTGTCACTGATCAACACCATCAACTCCATCACCCATGTCGATCTCGACAGCTTTGCGCCGATGCCGACCATTGATGGCAAGGGCTCCCATGGCGGCTATTGCGGCCCGGCGGTGAAGCCGATCGCGCTTTCCATGGTCTCGGAAATCGCCCGTGACCCCGCGACAAAAGATCTGCCCATCTCAGCCATTGGCGGCATCACCACCTGGCGCGACGCGGCAGAATTCATCGCCATGTCAGCTGGTACCGCTCAGGTGTGCACGGCGGCCATGACCTATGGTTTCAAGATCGTCGAGGAGATGATTTCCGGCCTGTCGCGCTGGATGGATGAAAAGGGCTACAGGACAATTGAAGACTTCCGCGGCCGCGCCGTGCCCAATGTCACGGACTGGCAGTATCTCAACCTCAACTACGTCGCCAAGGCGCATATCGACCAGGACGCCTGCATCAAGTGCGGCCGCTGCTATGCCGCCTGCGAAGATACCTCGCATCAGGCCATCATGAAGGAGAAGGACGGCAAGCGCCACTTTGAAGTGATGGATGATGAATGCGTGGCCTGCAATCTCTGTGTTGAGGTGTGCCCGGTGCCCAACTGCATCACCATGGTGCAGCAGACGAAAGGCGTTGATCCGCGCACCAAGCGCCCGATCAATCCGGCTTATGCCAATTGGACGACGCACCCGAACAACCCGATGCGCAAGCAGGCTGCGGAGTGAAGGGGCAATACGGGGAACAAAGCAGAAGAATCAATTGATCGTACGCTTTTTGCCCTGCCGGAAGCTTTCCAAGCAAAGCCAATATTTGTCTTTGAATGTGTCGTATTTCAATGAGTAAGGCCTGTCAGGCCTGCGGCAAATTCGGTCAAACTCTTTAGAAGAAGCGCGAAAATCCTTACACGCAAAATAAATGACACGATCGTTGATTGATGTGACTTGACCGACGAACTGGAACAGTTCTGGTCTGTCCAATTCCATCCTCAGTTCTTCTTGCAATTTCTCCAACCAGTCGAGAGTCGCTTCATCTGGCATGCCATCGGACGAACGTCCCTTGAATGTGACAGTGAGCGCATTCATCCATGGATACGCAGCTTTGCCCTCCCAGTTGAGAAGAGACTGGTTCATTGCCACCACGAATCGATTACCTTCCGCGTCCCTAGCTTCGCCAGAGGTGAATTCATCATCGTCACTGTACGGTCGAATATCTTTACTGGAATCTACCTGCAATTCGTCACGCATTCTTAAATAACCGGACAATTCTCCCAAATTCAGTGGGGTTTCACTTCCTTCGTAACAAGTGCCAACTTCAACGTGATCAACGAGGTTGATCAAATCCAGTTCACCAATAAAGTTATCCAGAAAAATGAAAACACCTGGCCGGAAAGCTTGCAGATCAACATTCTGCAATTCAGAAGGAAACACCAGAATTTCGACCTGATCAGGATAGCCTCTCTTGTACTTCGGTGCGAACGATAGGGTTTTTGTTGAATATTCATATCCATTCATATGGGTAGAAATACCCATCTCCGCTTGTTTGTGCGCAGTGAATTGCCATCCTTCAATCGGGGGTGCCGCGGCAACGAGTTCCTCGACAAACACCAAATTTTTGACCACACCATCCGCAGTCAAAATGAGTTCAGCTACTCCATCGTCTTTCATACCCGCCAGAAAGAAGTACCCTTCCCGCAATTTGGCTAGTTGTTCTGAAAGTGGGTCAAAAAATACTCGTTCAATGGTTTCCCGGTTATACTTGTTCGTGAGGCAGCGGCGGAACGTTTGTTCATTTTCGCCAAACCACCGCCAGAACAACGCAATGTCATCTACTGGCGGAGCAGTCTTGGCGAACAGTTTTTTGAAAAGTTTCAAATCAAGTTTCCCGAGGCGATAAACGCAAGATGGGGCTAATCAAGACTAATACCTCACATCTTTTGCGCTAAAGCCCTATCTTGAATCATGTTCTATGGCAATGAAGTCGTGCTGTGGCACTTACGAGAAGGCCCGATGGTCAAGCAGGCGGCGGCGTGAAGCGCGGGCTGCCGCGATTTGGCGTGGCAATAGGTCAACCCCCATGACTTGATGCAGATCAAGGCGCCCCCATGTTGGGTGGGGCACCATGTGTCCCATCAATGGAGGACTGCCATGACGCCGAAGACCATTCTGCTTTGCCTCAATGAAATCGCCAGCAATGATCAGGCGATTTCCGCCGCCCGCCAGCTGGCCAACACGTTCAAGGCCCATGTGACAGGGCTTTATGTCATTCCCGCCGTGCAGATTTATCCGACGGCCGGCATGGACGCGCCTCCGCAAATTTATGACGGCAACCGTGTGTTCTTCGAACAGAGCAAGAGCCTCGTGCAGGACGCCTTCGAGAAGGCGATGAAGGCCGATGGCATTTCCTTCGGCTTTGATCTGGTGGATGGCCGCTCCTCGCAGATTGCGGCGGATGTGATCGAGGCGGCCCGCAGTTCAGACATGGTGATCATGGTGCCGGCCCAGTCCGATGGCGGGTCGGGAGTCGAATCCGAATTGGCCGAGCGTGTTGTTGTGCAGGCTGGCCGTCCCGTGTTGTTGATGCCTGCCGGCAAGGCCACGGCCCTGAAGCTTGATGAGGTGGCCATTGCCTGGGATGGTGGGCGTGAAGCGGCGCGCGCCGTGTTTGATGCGCTGCCGTTCCTGCGGGCTGCCAAGAAGGTTTCGATCTTCGGGGTGGACGAAGCCAAGCGTGGGGTGGAGCCTGAAGCTGATATCGCGGCCGCCCTGTCGCGCCATGGCGTGAAGGCCGAGATCGTGCATGTGACGTCCGATGGCATGAACACCGGCGAAACCCTGTTCCGCGCCTGCAATGACCAGGGTGCCGGGCTTCTTGTGATGGGTGCCTATGGCCACAGCCGCCTGTCGGAGTTTGTGTTCGGTGGTGCCACGCGGCATGTGCTGCGCAATCTCAAGATGCCCGTACTGATGTCGCATTGAGAGGTCAATCATGCTCTACAAGATCAGGCTTGAACTGGCGCGCACCAAGGACCATCCGGAAGGGGCGCACGACATTGGCTATGAATTCGCCGCTCCCCTGACGGTGGACGGACATATTGATGCTGACCAGTGGCACAAGCTCAAAGACCACTGCCGCGTGGTGCGCTTCCGGCGCGGCGAAGAGGATGACGTGGGCCATGTGATCCGCAAGCCGGGCGGGTCTTGGGCCTTCCATTATGATGTGCACTCCGATGGCGAAGATGACGAGTCCGGCTATCGCTTTGCCAATCATGTGTTCAAGGTTGGGGAATATGTCTCGATCCGGGAGGATGACGAGCTTCTGCCCTATCAGGTGAAGCGGGTGCAGCAGGTGGGGTGAGTGCAAATTTGGGCAGCAAGCGCCACTTTAAGCTGACAAAGAATCATTGAGCGGCTTAAAGTGCCTATTTGATATTTTTTCCGGTCCTCAAGTTTTGGATAATGGTACTGGAAATATCGGGTTTTCATATGCATGCCAAAAGGTTATCTCTAAGGTTGCGGTCTGCTGGACGTCGTCCTCCAAGGATAGATTCGTGAAGCTTGATGGAAAGAAAGCGAAGTTTGCGATCGCGGGAACTATTTCAGCCGTGGTTTTTTTCGTTTTGACGACAATTCCGACTCCCTTCTTTTCCAAACATTTTGCGGCACCAATTGTTAGGGAGAGCCTATATTGCAACCAAGATGTTGTGGTGAGCAAATCTGCAACAGGTAGCAGCATGAAAGTTACCTACACCGAATACAATAGTGAAGGTGAGGTCGGTGAAGAGACAGTAGAATTATTCTACACTGGCAGCGCGCTGTTTTCGGATTTCTATCAGGCTGGGACAGGCGAGAAGGCTGAGTATGATCCTGAGTTAAAATTATCCGGTTTTGGCAGTGGCGTAGGCGGGACCTGTTATTGACGCTACCTGTAAACCTCCCGGCGATGGCCGACGGCGACAACCAGAATTGTCACTGTTGCATCTTGAACGGAAGCGATGATGCGATAATCGCCCACGCGATAGCGAAACAGATGTCCCAGTTTGCCACCGATCACTGGGCGTCCAAGCAAGCGAGGGTCGTCTTGCGGGCTGACGCGGCGTTCCATGAAATCAATAATGCGGCGCTTTTCGACGCTTCCCAACTCTTGCAGATCACGGCTGGCGGCCTTTGACCATTCAATCTTCCAAGCCATGAGCCTTCTTCAATTCGGATGTGCTCAGGCCAGGCTCGCCGCTGCGGATGTGTTCTTCATAGCGTCGCTCACCCAGATAGTAGTCTTCAAGGTCCTGGATTTGGTTGATTATGGCTTGGCGCGCATAAAACGTCTTTGTTCGTCCAGTCTTTTTGGCCATGTCCGCCAAGCGGTCTTCCAGTTCTTTAGGTAAGCGAATGGCAAGCATGGGTTGTTTCCTATTACGATATACATGTATATCAAACTTTGGTCGTGGTGGCAAGCCTTGCCACTTTTCCTGCCAGCCGCTAGGTGACCGGCAACATTAGCAGACGAGATCACCCATGGCTTCCTATAACCTCCTCTATCTCCCCGGCGACGGCATTGGCCCTGAAGTGATGGCCGAGGTCAAAAAAATCGTGGCCTGGATGAACAGCCAAGGCATTGCCAGGTTTGAAACGGACCAGGGCCTCGTAGGTGGCTCGGCCTATGATGCCCATGGTAAGGCCGTGTCTGATGCGGACATGGACAAGGCGCAAGCCGCCGATGCGGTGCTGTTCGGTGCCGTCGGTGGCCCCAAGTGGGACAAGGTGCCTTATGATGTTCGCCCTGAAGCGGGGCTCTTGCGCCTGCGCAAGGACCTTGGCCTGTTTGCCAATTTGCGCCCGGCCATTTGCTATCCGGCGCTGGCCGATGCGTCGTCGCTCAAGAAGAATGTCGTGGAAGGCCTCGACATCCTGATCGTGCGCGAACTGACAGGTGGCGTCTATTTCGGCGAACCCAAGACCATCACCGACCTCGGCAATGGCCAGAAGCGGGGCATCGACACGCAGGTCTATGACACGTTCGAAATCGAGCGCATAGCGCGCGTGGCCTTTGACCTTGCCAAGACGCGGCGCAACAAGGTGTCATCCGCCGAAAAGCGCAACGTCATGAAGACGGGCGTGTTGTGGAATGAGGTGGTGACGCGCATCCATGCCAATGAATACAAGGGCGTGCAGCTGGAGCATGTGCTCGCGGATAATTGCGCCATGCAGCTGGTGCGCTGGCCGAAGCAGTATGATGTAATCGTCACCGACAATTTGTTCGGCGATGTGCTGTCGGATGTGGCGGCGATGCTCACGGGTTCGCTCGGCATGTTGCCATCAGCCTCACTCGGCGCACCCGATGCCAAGACCAAGCGGCGCAAGTCGCTCTATGAGCCGGTGCATGGTTCGGCGCCGGATATTGCCGGTACAGGCGCTGCCAATCCGATTGCCATGATTGCCTCCTTTGGCATGGCATTGCGGTACTCCCTCGGGCTTGGCGAATGGGCTGACAAGCTCGACGCCGCCATTTCGGCGGTGCTGGCCAAAGGCTTGCGCACCAAGGACATTGCTGGTGACATGGCGGCCAACACCAACACCCAGCAGATGGGCGATGCAATCCTGAAGGAGTTGCAGGCGCTCGCCTAGGAGGCCTGCATGATCGTCGCCCTCAAAAATTCCACCGCGACTGTGAAGATCGCGCCACTCGGTGGCCGGCTTGTGTCCTGTGTGGTTGATGGCCGGGAATATGTTTACGGCTCTGGCACTGATGACAAGCCGGATGGCGCTGACCTTTATTCCGGCGTATTGTGTGGGCGGCATGCCGGACGCATCACGGGTGCGGTGTTTCCGCTGGATGGCAGAGAGGTCAAGCTGTCGGCCAATCACGGCCCCAATCATCTGCATGGCGGCTTCAACAGCTTTGCCCATCGCGTCTGGGCGCACAGGCAAGATGGCAACAGGCTGGAACTGAAGTTGCAATCACCGGATGGCGAAGAAGGCTATCCCGGTGCGCTTGATGTGACCGCTGTCTATGCGTTGCAGGACAATGTGTTGTCGCTGGAGTTCACGGCAACCACCACCAAGCCGACCCTTTGTAATCTCACCAATCATGCCTACTGGAACCTCGCCGCCAGCCGCAATGTGCTTGACCATGAGCTGCAGATTTTCGGTTCGAAATATTTCCCACTGGATGAGGCCATGCTGCCGCTCGGGCAGATTGCTGATGTGGTGGGCACCCGCTGGGATTTCCGCAAGCTTCGCCCCATCGCCGAGGATTATGACAACTGCTTCCTGCTGGATGGCAAGCACGGCGAGATGAAGCAGGCGCTGCGCCTGCGTGACCCGGCCTCAAAACGCACGCTCGATGTCTTCACCACCGAGCGCTGCGTGCAGGTTTACACAGCCTGGCATTGGGAACCCTCAGTCATCAGCCGGGATGGTCCGATTGTGCGCTCACAGGCCTTTGCCATCGAACCGCAGAATGTGGCTGATGCACCGAACCATCCCAATTTCCCATCTTCCATCCTGCGGCCGGGCGAGACCTATCGCAACCGCATGGAATGGCGGTTTTCATAACCTCGAACCAAAAACAATTCCGTCATTCCAGCCAAGTGACAAGCCACGGGCGCTTGCCCGTGGCGCAGCCCGCCGCGAGGCGGGTTTGCACGCGCGCTGGAACCCCGCTTGAAGCGCCGAAAGCGGGGTTCCAAATCGCTCCCTCCCACCTTCGCGTGCCGCGAAGGCCGGTCGCGTTTGGAATGACGATACAAAAGATGATGTTTTGCGTCTGGTCAGTGCTACAACCCCCGCACCAGCTGGTGCAACAGGGCTTCAAGCTCGCCGTCCAGGGCTTCACTGGTGACACCTGTGAAGCGGTGATCAAGGCTCATGGCGATGATGCCGTGAAATGCCGAGAATAACGTCCGTGCACGGATCATCTGTTCTTCGGCGCTGCGCCCCGGCTGCAAGGCCCGCAGGGGGGCTACAATATGCTGGAGGAGGCTTGCCAGCGCTTCATAATGTTCCGGCGGAAAGCTGCGGCCTTCGGGCAGGCGGTGTTCAAACATGGCGCGCCACAGGTTGGGTTCGGCGCGGGCAAAACCGAGATAGGCCTTGATCAGCCCCAGCATCTGCGCCTCAGGCCCGGCTACGCCCTGCACGGCCGCCGCCATCACCTCATCCAGCCTGCGGAAGCTCTCATAGTTGACGGCCAGCACCAGGCCATCCAGGTCGTCGAACACGGTGTAAAGCCCGCCCAGGGCGCGGCCGGCGTGGTCGGCCACATCGCGGGCCTTGAGGTTGGCAAGGCCCCGCTCGGCAATCAGGTGGCGGGCCGCCTCGATCAGCTTTGCCTTCAGATCCTGCTTCTTTTCGGCCTGTTTCATGGTTCGTTAACCCATTTTTGAACGCTGTTCAAATATATCTTGAACAATGTTCATTTATATGCGACATAGAGTTCGTGAACAACGTTCATAAATGGAGAAACCGAAATGTTCAAACAGATTGTGACACTGATCCGGGGCACCTCCTACGAGGCGACTGAGGCCGCGCTGGTGCCCCACCAGCAGGTGATCCTGCGCCAGCAGATCAGAGATTGCGCCCAGGCGCTGGCTGCGGCGCGCTATGCCGTCGCCGTGGCCCAGGCTCAGAATGCCCATGAGGAAGCCTCGCACAAGCGCATCCTCGAGCGCATTGCGGATCTTGAATTGCGCACCATCGCAGCCCTGGAGCAAGGCAAGGATGAGCTGGCGCATGAAGCGGCCGAAAGCATTGCCGTGCTGGAGCAGGAGCGTGACTCCTCGCTGCAGGTGCAGCAGGCCTACCGCACGGAGATTGCGCGGCTCAAGAACATCATCCGCAAGTCAGAATTCCGGCTCAAGGATCTGGAGCGTGGCCAGAAGCTTTCCGCCGCCACGGCCAAGGCCCAGAAGCTGCGCGAACATGGTGCAGGCTCGGCGCTCAACACCTTCAGCGAAGCCGAAGCCACACTGAACCGGTTGCGCGAACGCCAAAGCCATTTCGACCTGACCATGGATGCGCTCGACGACATGGACCGCACCCGCGATCCCTCATCGATCACCGAGAAACTGGCGGAGGCCGGCTGCGGCCCTGCCGTGAAGACCCGCGCCGAAGACGTGCTCAAGCGGCTTCGTGAGCGGAACCAGCAGACAGCCGCTTGAGTGACCTGAACGACACCACCTTCAAACCAACAGGAGACCATCATGAACAACGACCTTCCCCTCAAGAACAACTCGGCCTGGACCATGTTCACCTATCTGAGCTTCGGCATCGCCGCGGTGATGATGGCGGGCGGTATCTACTTCCTCGAGGCCTCATTCGCCGCCAAGGGCTTCTATGCCATGTCGGCTTTGATGCTGGTGCACACCACCGTGTCGATCACGAAGACGCTGCGTGACGACCAGGAAGCCGCCCGCATGATCAACAAGATCGAAGAAGCCCGCACCGAAAAGCTTATCCTCGAGATGGGGCGCGGCAACGGGTAACAGTTGCAAGCGGCTTTGCCACTCTCAGATTTTGCGACGCCTGTACTGGGCCGAAGGAAAATTCTTCGGCCCAGCCAATTCTGAAACACTGCTGTCTATAATGTCCACGGCGGCGAGAACGGCTTCATGCCGTCGGCAAGCGCTTGTGTTCCTGCGGGAATCATTGCAATCGCCTCAAAATTTGCCTTCCCAGGGTTGGCGAGCGAGAAATCCGTTAGCGGAGGAACCAGCAAGGTGTCGCCCGCATGCACATCAATGTTCCGCCCTGCGATTGTTGCGACAGCGTGTCCTCCGGTTGCGTGTATTATTTCCTGCCGCGTCAGCTGGTGCGGCGTGCCGGGCGTTCCAGCCTTGATCGTCAATCGCCATGCTGCGATGTCAGAACTCCCCCTTTTGGGTGTTGCAAATGGCGTAAACCGGATTCCCGGCAATTCAAAAATTTCACAGTCGATGGCACGAACAAGTGTCATATAATGTTCCTTTCAAAGTGTCTTGCCACAGGCCATTCGAAGCGGCATGTAGTCAAGATAATTGACTATATCGATGGAAGAGCAAATGGTCAAGAATATTGACGATGTTGAATATCCGGCGCTTATTGATCACATTGGTTGGCAGTTGTGGCAGGCTTCTGCGGATTGGCATGCAGCCTTTGAGCAGGAAATGGTGGCAAAAGGTCATGGCTGGTACGCAGAGGCACGTGGTGCCGTGTTCCGACTGATAGGCCCGCAAGGTGTCCGACAATCTGCGTTGCAGGATCAGCTGCGAGTCAGCAAGCAGGCGGTTCAACAGATGCTCGATCAACTTGAGGCCGACAACATCATCAAACGGGTCATGGACTGCTCAGATTCCCGTGCCAAGCGTGTTATCCTGACGAAGAGCGGTCTGATTGCAGCCCATGATGCCAACTTGGCAAAACGAAAAATCGAGGATTCCATTCGCCGGAAACTTGGTGACAAGCTATTTGAAAAGCTGATGGACCTACTCATTACCTTGAACACATCGGACTAGACGCTTTTCAACCCAACGCTACCCTTCCAACCGTCATCGCAGCCACCGCCAGAAACAGCGCGCCTGCCACCCGTCCGATCCAGATTGTGATGCGTGGCGAGCCGACCAGGAAATCCCTGGCACTTGCGGCGGCGAGGCCGAGGCTTCCGTAGATTGTACCCTGTGTCAGGATGGTGATCAGTCCCATGGCAATTGCCTGCATCCAGACCGGGCCATAACGCGGCTGCATGAATTGCGGATAAACGGCAAGCGTGAACATGTAGGCCTTGGGGTTCAGGGCGCAGGTGATGAAGCCCTGGGCAAAGGCGCGGGCCTGCGAATTGGCTGCTGTAGTGCCCAGTCCTGAAACTGTGATGCTGCTGCGGATCAGTGTCCAGCCGATCCAGGCCATGTAGGCGGCACCCGCCAGCAGCAGTGTGTGGTAGACGAGGGCGGGCAGGCTGTTGAGCACGCCCACGGCTACGGCGCCGAAGATGGTATGGAAAATGCCGCCGAGCATGACGCCCGTGGTTGCCGCCATGGCGCGGGCGCGGCCGCCGGTCAGGCCATTGGCCATGACGAAGAACATGTCCATGCCCGGCACGATGATTATGCCGAAGACGAGGAGGAAAAAGAGCCAGAGGTTTTGCGCGTGTGTCATGTGGGTCCCAAATAAAACGGCCCGCTGACAGGCAATGTCAGCAGGCCGGATTTCGATGCAGTTGTGGAATGTATCAGAATATAGGCGACAGACCGCGCGCTGTCAAGTGATTTTTTCCTATAATAAGATCAATGGCTTGCGGCGCTCACCCATTGCGTTTGCGGGCCGCCAGGGTGCGCAGGCGCAGGGCATTGAGGCGGATGAAGCCCGCCGCATCCTTCTGGTCATAGGCGCCGCGATCGTCCTCGAAGGTCACGAGATCGTTCTTGTAGAGCGACTTCGCACTCTTCCGTCCACTGACGATCACGTTGCCCTTGTAGAGCTTGAGGCGCACAACGCCTTCCACATGCTCCTGTGACTTGTCGATCATGGCCTGCAGCATGTCGCGCTCCGGCGAGAACCAGAAGCCGTAGTAAATCAGCTCGGCATAGCGCGGCATGAATGAGTCCTTCAGGTGCGCGGCCTCGCGGTCCAGCGTGAGGCTTTCCATGGCGCGGTGTGCAGCCAACATGATGGTGCCGCCCGGTGTTTCATAAACACCGCGGGACTTCATGCCGACGAAACGGTTTTCAACGAGGTCGAGCCGGCCGATGCCATTGTCATGGCCGAGGCGGTTCAACTCGGTGAGGATGGTTGCCGGCGACATGGCCTTGCCGTTGATGGCCACGGGGTTGCCCTTCTCGAAGGTGATCTCGATGTCGGTTGCCTTGTCCGGCGCATCCCAGGGCGCGATGGTGCGCTGGTAGACAAGCTCTGGCGCTTCCATCCACGGGTCTTCCAGCACCTTGCCTTCCGAGGAGGAGTGCAAGAGGTTGGCATCCACCGAGAAGGGCGCATCGCCGCGCTTGTCCTTGGTCACCTGGATCTGGTGCTTCTCGGCGAAGTCAATCAGGTCGGTGCGGCTCTTGAAGTCCCATTCGCGCCACGGCGCAATCACCTTGATATCCGGGTTCAGGGCATAGGCGGTGAGTTCAAAGCGCACCTGGTCATTGCCCTTGCCGGTGGCGCCGTGAGAGACCGCATCGGCGCCGGTCTGGGCGGCGATCTCGACGAGGCGCTTGGCAATCAGCGGCCGGGCAATCGAGGTGCCGAGCAGGTAAACGCCCTCATAGACGGCGTTGGCGCGGAACATCGGAAACACGAAGTCGCGGACGAATTCCTCGCGCAGGTCCTCGATGAAAATTTCCTTGATGCCCAGCATTTCGGCCTTCTTGCGGGCCGGCTCCAGCTCGCCGCCCTGGCCAAGGTCAGCGGTGAAGGTCACGACCTCGGCCTTGTATTCGGTTTGCAGCCACTTGAGGATGATCGAGGTATCAAGACCGCCAGAATAGGCGAGGACGACTTTTTTGATTTTCTGCTTGGACATCATGTTTTTCCGGATTTCCGTTCGATTTGGCTTGGCCCTAACATGGCATTGCCAGAAAGCCAATCCCGCGCAATGATGCATGAAAAAAGGGGGAAACCTAATGGCCAAGAAACCGGTGATCCGCAGCCTGAGTGATGTCTATGAATTTTTCCGGCTGAACCAGAAACCGATCTACTTCCTCTCGCCCACACCCTACAACATTTTGGGCCTTGGCCGCTGGGTCAACAAGTTTGAATACATCAATTTCTTCGACAGCTTCGATGGCACGCATCCCAAGGCCTTTGTGCCGCGCGAGCATGGCCCCCATGAATTCCGTTCGATCGAGGATGTGAACAACCATCTTCTCAAGCATCCGCAGGTCAGGGACTACATCAAGGCGCGTGGCCCCGGTTACCTGCTCCTCGTCATGCTCGACGAGGAGACGGAAAAGCTCGCAAAGGATCTGGGCATGAAAATCGCCCTGCCACGCGTCAAGCTGCGCAAGTGGATCGACAGCAAGGTCAACACCACGCGGCTTGGCAATGAGGCGGGTGTCAAGAGCGCGCCCAATACGCTGGGCCGGGCCAAGACCTATGCCGAACTCATGGCGCTCGCCGCCAAGGCCAAGCTGGGCAAGGACCTGGTGGTGCAGACACCCTATGGCGACAGTGGCCGCACCACCTTCTTCATCAAGTCCGAAGCCGACTGGCAGAAATACGCCGAGGACATGGCGGGCGAAGATCTGAAGGTGATGAAGCGCATCAATCACCTGCCGGGCACGGTTGAGGCCGTGGCAACGCGCCATGGCACGCTGGTGGGGCCGATCCAGACTGACATCACAGGCTTTGGCGAGTTGACGCCCTACAAGGGCGGCTGGTGCGGCAATGACGTGTTCACGGGCGGCATGGAGCGTGAACGCAAGGCGGTGCTCAAAATGGCGCAGCGGCTGGGCGACCGCCTGTACAAGGAAGGCTATCGCGGCGCGTTCTGCATGGACTTCTTGATCGACACGGATTCGGGCGAAGTCTATCTCGGCGAAATCAACCCGCGTGTTTCCGGTGCCAGCCCGCTCACCAACCTCATCACATCGACATATGGCGGCTGTCCCATTTATTTCTTCCATCTCCTTGAGTTCATGGATGCGGATTGGGAGCTAGATCTCTCGCAGATCCAGAAACGCTGGGCCGAATTCGACAACTGGAGCCAGCTCATCCTGAAATATCCGGAAGACAAGGTGGAGATGATCACTAAGGCGCCGTCTTCGGGCATCTGGCAGATGGACGACAAGGGCGACATCAAGCTGGTGCGCAAGTCGATTGACTGGTTCCTGGTGTCGGGTGAGCAGGAGGCGTTTTACCTCCGCGTCTATACGGGTGGTGATTATCGCTACAAGGGTGCCGACATGGGCATTTTGGTGTCGCGCGGGCGCATGCAGAACGATAACCGCACATTGACCGAGCGCGCCAAGAAATGGGCGGCGGCCATTCACAGCAAGTTTGAAACGGTACCGCTCACGGCACCTGTTGCAGTGCCGGAAACCAAGACGAAGATGTATTGATTACTTCACGAAGCTGCGACGCGCCGGCATCGGCGTGACGTTTGTCGTCGGTGTGTCCGGGCGGCGCGGCTGCACCAGAGGGCCGAGGCTGTCGAGGTAGCTCGTATCGAACGTCTCGTCATAGACGGGGAAATCGGCGGGCCTGTCGCGGAAGCCCTTCACCATCTGGCCGAGGCCCCGCAGACCATTGCTGCGCGACCGGCGCACTTGCTCAAGGTCAATCTCGATGGGGATGATCTGCTCGGTGGCGTCGCTTCTGTGCAGGGCGCGGCCATTGGGATCAAACACGGCAGACTGGCCATTGCCGCCGGCGCCGAGGCCGTTCACATCGAAGACATAGGTCTGGAACATGGCGGATGCGGCATGGGCCACGGCAAGATCGACGTCGCGGTCGATGGTATGGGTCATCACCGGATGCAGGATGACTTCAGCACCCATGGAGGTCAGCTGGCGTGTGGTTTCCGGGAACCACAGGTCATAGCAGTTAAGAACGCCGAAGCGGCCGATATCCGGCACATCGAAGACGAAGAATTCATCACCCGCCTCAACGCCCTGCTCCAGCGGGCGGAAGGGGAACATCTTGCGATAGCGGCCAATGATATCACCATCGGGGTTGATGATGGACGTGGTATTGTAGATGGCACCTTCGCGGCGCTCATACATGGAGCCGTTGATCAGCCAGACCTTGTGCTTGCGGGCCAGCTCCTGGAACTGTTCTTCCATGGTGCCGGGCAGCGGCTGGGCATGGTGTAGCATCGGGCCATAAACGGCGAGTTCGGAAAACATCACCATCTGCACCCAGGGATAGAGGTGCATGGTCAGGCCCAGCCGGTCGCGCATGGCGTCGAAATTCGAGCCATGGCCCAGGTACATCTGAATGCCGGCAATGCCGAATGGTGTCATAGCAGGTCCCTATTCGCTCTGGCTGCGGATCAGCCAGAGGCCGGAATATAAGGGTTGTGCATTGCAAAAGCCACCCCGGCCGGCGGGCGGCGTTAACCAAGCCTCAATGAGGGCATGAAACTCAACGACAGTATGGCCATCACCGATGCCGAAAATCCAAGCAGGCCAAGTCGTTGCCACAGTATGACGGGCTATCTTGGTGGTTATTGCGGTGTGGTGGGCGGCTCTGCGACATAGTTCACCGCATGGACAGAACCCGGGAAATAGAACCCCACACCAAGGAGGAGCGCAGTAGTACCGAGTAGCAAAAGCAGATGCCACTGGGCGTTAGGAGTATTCGTCGACGCAAGACTGCCGGCGTTGCGACCCGCAACGGCCCAAAATAAACCGCCTGACATGATGCCTAGAACCGCACCAGCCAACGGGAACCACTTTGTAATCGAGATTATAAGGCCCAGGACAACGCCCGCGCAAACCGCGAATCCGCAATAGAGCCAAACGGAACGCCAGCTCCGCCATTCGGCGAGCAAGACCAAGAGTGCGGACGGAATCGATGAAAACACCGCGATGACAATGGAGGCAAAGCCACCGAAAGCGACGAAGGGAAACAAAGGATTCTTGTCAGGATCGGCGATTGTTGCAATCAGAGCGATGCCAAAGCCAGCCATCAACGTCGATAGGCCATAGGCGATGAGGATGATCAGAAAGCGCTTGATCGCGATGAAGATGGTCACTGATGGGATTCCAACGCGATCCGCTCTTTGGCCCTGATCTTCTGGCTCTCGCTTTTCAACTGGCCGCAGGCCGCCATGATGTCGCGGCCGCGTGGCGTGCGCACCGGTGAGGCATAGCCGGCCTTGTTCAAGACTTCGGCGAAAACTTCAATCGTGTCCCAGTCGCTGCATTCATAGGGCGTGCCGGGCCAGGGGTTGAAGGGAATAAGATTGACCTTGGCGGGAATGCCCTTCAGCAACTGCACGAGGCGCTTGGCATCATCCTTGGAGTCATTCACGCCTTTCAGCATCACATATTCAAAGGTGATGCGCCGCGCATTGGAAACACCGGGGTAGTTGCGGCAAGCCTGCAGCAGTTCGGCAATCGGATATTTCTTGTTGAGCGGCACCAGCTTGTTGCGGATCTCATCGGTCGTGCCGTGGAGCGAGATGGCGAGCATGGTGCCAATCTCCTCTCCCGCACGGGCAATCTCGGGAACCACACCTGATGTTGACAGCGTGATACGGCGCTTCGACAAGGAAATGCCTTCGCCATCGGCGGCAATGTCCATGGCCTGTTTGACGTTGTCAAAATTATAGAGCGGCTCGCCCATGCCCATGAGAACGACATTGGTGATGTAGCGGCCGGACGATGGTGGTGACGGGTTGGCTTCGAGATCATCGGGCCAATCCTTGATGCGGTCGCGGGCCAACATCACCTGGCCGACGATTTCCTCTGCTGTCAGATTGCGCACCAGCTTCTGGGTGCCGGTGTGGCAGAAAGTGCAGGTCAGTGTGCAGCCCACTTGCGAAGAAATGCAGAGCGTGCCGCGATCCTCTTCCGGAATGTAAACACATTCGATCTCGTGGCGCTGGCCACGCTCATCGGCGCCAAGGCGCAACAGCCATTTCATGGTGCCGTCAGAGGACTTCTGCTCCATGACGATTTCAGGCCGCGCAATGACAAAGGCTTCATCCAACTTTTCGCGCAGATCTTTCGAGATGTTGCTCATGGCGGCGAAGGAGGTGACGCCCTTGTGGTAGATCCAGTGCCAGAGCTGGTTGGCGCGCATCTTGCGCTGCTTTTCGGCCACGCCGATGCGGCCCAGCATGTCCATAAGACCGGCCCGGTCGAGACCCACGAGGGACGGACGGCTGTCGTTCTGGATATAGCGTTCAGGCAGATTGGAAATGAGCGTGGTCATGTTTCAACCCCTTACTGGGTTTCAACGGCGCCGACCAGCGGTCCCAACGGAATGAAGTTACCGGTGCGGCCCAATTCCGGCGCATAGATGGCTGACACCGTGCCATCGAAAAACAAGGCATTGTCGCAGTCCAACGTATCCTTGAACAGGCTGGCAAACTCATAGAAGGTGACAAGTGAATCCGAAATGACAAAGACTGCCCGCCCGTCGCCATCAATGCCAACGCCGTTGCGGATTTTGGCTGACGTGCCGCTCTCTGAAATTTTCGGGTGAAGCTTGCCGTTGATCACCAGCAAGGGTCCGGACTGCGTGGCAAATTTCGGCTTGATGCCGGACTTGGCAAAGGCCTCCGTCTCCATGACGCCGGCCTTGCCGCCTGCCACGAAAAAAACGCCGTTGGGTTTCATGTGAAAATTGCCGGGTCCATTGCGGCGGTTCAGCTTTTTCACAACCCTGCCGTCTTCGACAAAATAGCCAATGGGGCGGCCCTGATCATCAAACATGCCGGCGTTCATGGCGAAAGACAGTTTCTCTCCCCTGGCAGCATAGTCATCGGCCAAAGCTGAAAAGAAGCGATAGGGCTGGCCATCAGGTGCTGCGTCACGAATTTCCAGGCGGTTCAGGCCTGGGTCAAAACGGCAGATGGTGTAGTTCGATCCGCCGCTTTGCAGGCTCTCGCAGGCAGCAATGGCCTTGCAGGGCAATGCCGCAAGGATGGCGACCGCCGTGCAGACAATCAGTGTACGGAGCTTACTTGCACGTGCCATCAATCTTGCCCAGCGCCGCCGACAGGCCGTTGGTGGAATAGCTGTCGATCGTGTTGGTGCCTTTGGACGAAATGCCTGACACGGTAAAGCTCTTGGCTGCCTTCATGCCGGCAAGAATGGTTTTCTCGGTTTCGGGCTTGTCGGCCCAGGCACCATTGCCCACCGGGTAAAGCGAGTAGTTCTTGGCGCCAACCTTTAGGTCCACTTCCGAATTGGGGTCGAAGGTGTAGCCGATGATGGTTGAAATCTGGCCTTTCACCTTCTTGGAAGGGAAATTGCTGATCATGAAGTAGGCGGGATCGCGCGTCACCTTCTTGCTGGCCTTGGTCTTGACGGGTGCCGAGAAGGCATAGCAGACGGTGCTGTCGGCGCTCTTATAGGTGAAAGCCTCCCAATCACCGAATTTGCCAAGCGACGTGGGGTCTTCGGCATGGGCAAAACCTGCCATGCAAACAATTGCGGATACGCAGGCCATGCTGCGGAGGAATGAAAATGTCTTTGTCATCATGCCGATCTTGGGTGCCTAGCCCGTTAAAACTGCCGAACAGGATGATCCCCCTTCACCCTAAGAATCCGGCCCAATTGCGGCAATCTATAGGGGAGGCATCGCGACGGTGCAATATTTCCCGCGCAAGGGCCTGGCCGGTGCGGCCTTTGGCATTTTGCCGCCTGTCTTTCCGGTTGTGCTTGCCTATAGTGCGCCCACGATGAATCAGAAAACCGTTCTTGTGACCGGCTGTTCCACGGGCATTGGACTTGCCTGTGCCAAAGGCCTCGTGGCGCGCGGCTATCGGGTCTTCGCCACGGCCCGAAAGGCGGAGGATGTTGCGCGCCTCGCTGCCGAAGGGCTGGAGGCACTGCAGCTGGATTATGCCGACAGTGCGTCCGTGCAGGCCTGCGCCGCAGAAGTGGCCCACCGCACCGGCGGAACGCTATACGCCCTTTTCAACAATGGGGCCTATGGCCAGCCCGGCGCAGTCGAAGACATCACGCGCAAGGTGCTTGAAGACCAGTTCGCTGCCAATGTGTTTGGCTGGCATGAGTTGACAACGCTGTGCCTGCCCATGATGCGCAAATTGGGCGAGGGGCGCATTGTACAGTGTTCGTCGGTGCTGGGCATTCTGGCTTTGAAGTGGCGCGGACCCTACAATGCTTCCAAATTCGCGCTGGAAGGATTGACGGACACCTTGCGGCTTGAACTTCGCAACACGGGCATCAAGGTGGTGACGATCAATCCGGGACCGATCGAAAGCATGTTCGTGAAGAATGCGCGCGCTGCATTCGAGAAGAATGTCGACATGACGCATTCCCATTACAAGGCCGAATTTGAAAGGCAGCGCCAGCGCCTGGACCGTGGTGGCAGCAGCCGCTTCAAGCTTCCCGCCACTGCGGTGCTCGACAAGCTTGTGCTTGCCCTTGAGAAGAAGAATCCACGGGCGCATTATTATGTCACAACACCCACCTATGTGGCGGCCATCGTCAAGCGCCTGATGCCGCAATCCTTCATTGACTCTTTCGCCAACAAGAACAGCTGAGACCATGTCCACGATTTTCAATTTCCTTCCTGTCATTGCCGTTGCTGCTGTCGCCGTGGTGCTGCTGCTCGGTCTGTGGAACATGATGCGCGGTGGCTCGGCCAACCGCTCGCAAAAGTTAATGCGCTGGCGCGTGGGGTTGCAGTTCATCGCCATCATCCTGCTGCTGATCGGCCTATGGCTGGCGCGCGGCCACACTTGAAATCACGGGGCTGGCGCACCATTTCCTGCTCTCAGCAGGGGGTAAACCATGTCTGACGAACAGAAGGTGAAAGCGGAATTCTGGCCAAAGCTTGCCGCCAATCTGGCGCGCATTCCCTTCGCCGAAGATGCGGTTGCCGCATGGTATTGCGCGTTTGATCCGGCAACGCCGCTCAAGGTCAAGGGCACGCTTCTGGGTGCGCTGGCCTATTTCATACTGCCGTTTGACGTTGTTCCCGATTTCATCCTGGGGCTTGGTTTTTCCGATGACCTTGCCGTGCTGATGACGGCGATGACACTGGTCAAAACCCACATCACACAAGCCCATCGCGACAAGGCGGCGGCCGTTCTGGCTCAGGCGAGGAGCGGCGTCACTGCGGGCGTGCAGCCGAACGGCTCACAATAAGCACTGCGGCGGCGCAAACAGCCATGCCCGTTACCTGAACCCATGTGAGGGTTTCGTGGAACAACACAAAGGTCATCAAGGCTGAGACGGCCGGCACCAGAAAGATCAGGCTTGAAACGCGGCTGACGTTGCCTTCGCGGATCAGCATCATGAGCAGCACAATGGCGGCGAGCGACAGCACCAGAACGGCCCATCCGAGTGCGAACCAGGCTTCAAAGCTGCCATCGAACCCGAAGCTCTCAAACAATGCGGCGGCGGCAATCACCACGAGGCTGGCACCAAAATACTGCCAGACCATGGAGGTGAGAAGCGGCAAGCCTGAGGCAAATTTTTTCTGGTAGATGGTGCCAAGCGCCACTGACAACGTTCCAAACACGCAGGCCGCCACTGTCACGGGGGAAATGCCGCCGAATGACTGGGACGAAAATTTTGGAGACAAGACCAGCGCCACACCGGTGATCCCGACGGCCAAACCCAGCCAGTGCTTGCGGTTGATGAAATCACCCAACAACGGAGCGGCGAGAAATGCGGTGATGAGCGGCTGCAGCCCCACAATGAGCGCGCTGACCCCACCTGGCATGCCATTGGCCACAGCCCAATAGATGGGGCCGAGATAGCCTGCATGCAGCAAAGCGCCTGCCAAGCCGGCGTGCAGGATGTTGTTGCCGCGTGGCCATTCGGTGCGGCGCAGCCACGCGATGGCGGCCAGACAGAGCCCGGCAATGGGAAAACGGAAGGCGAGGAAAGAGAGGGGTTCAACGTGACCAGCGGAGAGCCTGGCCACGACAAAGCCCGTCGCCCAGAGGACGACGAAGACAGCAGGTGCTGTGGCGAGAAGGGAGGAATGGCGGCGAGACATTGCGGATCACCTGTTGCCCGCTTATGTATTGGTTTGAAAGCGAAATCGCGCTCCGGCATGTCCGGATGCCATCATGGGAGCACTGCGGAAGAGACATGTCAGACGAGAAAGATGACCTGTCCCTTTCAGCGCTTTTCTGGGAAGTGCGGCGAAGGCTTGTGGCTGATGAAGCCATTCCCCTGGCCGGCAACATTGCCTTCCGCATCGTGTTTTCGGCTTTTCCATTTCTCATTTTCCTGACGGCACTGGCCGGCCTGTTTGGCAATGCCGTGTGGGCCGAGCAGGTGGTCAACTTTCTGCTGAGCGTGGCGCCTGAAGCCCTGGTGAAACCGCTGGCAGGCGAAGTTCGGTCAATCCTCACCGTGCAACGCAGCGGGCTCGCCGGCATTGCCGCGTTTCTCACTGTGTGGAGCGCCATGGGTGGCGTTGACAGTGTGCGCGTCGGGTTGAACCGCGCCTATAACTTGACGGACCAACGTTCGATCTGGGTGCTTTATGCCATTGATGTGTTGTTCGTGATCGGCACGGCGGCCATCCTGCTTGTCATGGCGGTTCTCATCGTGCTGTTTCCGGTGGGACTCAAGATCATTGCCAGCACCACTGGCGGCCTGCCTGCAGCACTCACCCAGGTTGATCAATATCGCTATCCTTTCGCGCTCATCCTGTTGACGGCGGGTGTTTACGCCGCGCACCGTGCACTACCGGCCAAGCGCCTGACCTGGCGTGAAGTGTTGCCCGGCGTCCTGCTGACCGTGATCACATGGATCGCCATGGCGGCAGGTTTTTCCTTCTGGCTCTTGCACTTCAATTCGTTTGCCTCGACCTATGCGTCTCTGTCGGGTGTGTTTGCGGCAATGTTCTTTGTCTATATGGCGGCTCTCTTGCTCATTCTGGGAGGCGAGCTCAATCGTGTGCTGCAACTGGTTCGCCAGCACCGGCTCGAAAAAAGCCAGAGACAGCATGATGATGATTCCAGTGTTTCTGACTGACTCGTTAGGGGTTGAAAGCACTGGGCGAAGCTCGCTACAGTGATTGCATCTGGCAAATCACGGGACGCAGGGGAGCCTTTCGTGTCATGGGTGACTATCTGAACACGGTTTTGGCGACGTGGCGTGATTTTCAGTCCTGGTCACCGCCGAGCATGATGTTTTATCCCATGCTTGCTGTCTGCATCGCCTGCGCCTTCATCCTGTCGATGTTCACGGCCACAGCCCGCATGTTTTCAGTGCCGATCAGCTTCATGATCCTGATGTTTGCGGCCACGCTCAGCAACTTCCTGGCTCGCGGGCTGTTCATCAGTGGCATCACCGATTTTCAGAAGACCCTGATCTTCACCGTGCTGGGCAACAGCGTGGCCAGCCTGATCATCCTGGCATTTTTCAAGGTTGGCGAGCGGCGTTAATTAAGTCAGGGCGTGATTGCTGAGGCTGGGAGGCAGAATGCTTGGCCGTGGTGCTGAGCACAACGCCCCGGTGTGGGCACGATGGACTTGAAGTCGCCTAGCGTCGCCAGTCTGAGGGCATACTGATCGGCTGGGGAAATCACATGTTCTTCAGCGTCAGCTACGGCGTTTAGGCGATCCATGAGTCCCTTGTAGACGTGCATGGCAGTGAAATGGCTAAAGAGCTTTGTGGCCGTTGACTGTTGTCCCTTGATGTCATCCTGGCCTGGCGCGTGGATCGCCATTTCAGATGACATGGCCACCGCACGTTCTTCACCGCCGGCGAAAGCGGCAAGGCATGACCCCTTGCAAAAACCAGAACCCAACCTGCCATCATGCAGGTGCCCAGGAAGCGAAGCAGGGCAGGTGTTGGATCGCAGTTCGCATGCAACGCTCAAGGTCTTTCCGACAACGGTTGGAAGATGGTTGGCGCGAAAAAGCTGTCCCAGCACGATCGCTCCATCTACATCACCACCCGGTGAATGCATGACCACGGGCAGCCGGGTTTTGCCGAGGTCTCGCAGCAGGCTTTTGAACTTATCTGGAGAAGTCTTGGTAATCACCCCGTCAGCGGCAATCCAAACCGGGCAATCGGGCTCGCAAGCGCTGCTATGATTGCGCACCACAACAAAAACCATTTCCGGATCGGTCGCCACCACGCCGATGGGAAGCGATGGCGTGTTTGCTGTTTTTTGTGGTGCGGCCACGCCTGATGCTTCGATGCAGTTGGCGGGTGTTGGTGTTCTCCGGCAAATCGCTGGCTGGGTCAGGATCGCGACGCTTTCCGGCCCAGTGCGCAGGTGCAATTCGTTGACGCGGCTGCCGGGCAGCTGGTTCATGTTCTGGAAGGTGGCCTTGTTGCTGTCTTCGAGGATCGCCACGTCGACGCCCATTTCGCGATAGAAAGATGTCAGCTTGGCGCGTAGGCGCTTGTCATAGCCATAGGTTACCTTGGTTCCGGCATTGTAGCGTTTGATGATGGTGCGGCTCAGCACCTTCTTCTTGCCGTTCACGATGCGGTAGGTTTCACGGTAGGTGTAGCGCTGTTGCGTCCAGATGGTTTTGGGTTGGTGCACGCCAACATCTGTTCCGTGTGACGCCAGACGCTTGGTGCCGCTGGCTAGAATAAGCGGACAGGCCGAATAGCAGAAGCCGCCGTAATCCATGGCACTGCCCCGATAGATGCCTTTCCAGTCTTCAGGCAGCTTGCAGGTCTTGTCGGTTGGCATGCAGCCCTGGAACATGGTGGCACCAACCGCAACATCGAGACCGCGCTTCCTGATCATGTGGCCGATGTCGACAGCGGCATTGATGGCGCCGCCGGGCGAGCGGATGACGATCGGAAGCTTCTTCTTGCCCATGGCCTTGAAAACGCGGGCGAAGGCTGCCGGCGTTGCACCGGTGATTTCACCTTCTGCGGCAATCCATTCCGGGCAGCTTGGCTCACAGGTGGGCGAAGAGCCACGAACGATGGCAACAGTCATCGGCGCGTCGTAGATGGGTTTGGCAGGAGCCGGCTTGGTGGGCACGGGTTGTGTCTTTTTCCTGGCAGCCGGGGCGTCTATTGCCGACACCACGAACACCATTGCCAAGGACACCAGACATGCGAGAAACCGCCCCATTCCATCCCCCACGAGTCGTGGGTGATGATGGCCGATTTCCTGCGGCGCTGGCAAGCCTCCGGCGATGCCGAGCCAAAGCTTGACTTCCCGGGGGCAATCCGCTTTATCACGCCCATCTTGCAGGCGCGAAGGCGTCTCGCGGGGTCTATGCGCTGTCCGAGGGCACCCAGCTTCAGTTGAAGCCATCCGAATAAAGACTGCTTTTTCAACGGGTTAGTGAAAGCAGCTCCACAGGGCGCGGGAAAGAAGGAAAAATGTACGCTGTTATCAAGACGGGCGGCAAGCAATATCGCGTTGCCGCAAATGACAAGATCCTGATCGAAAAGCTCGAAGGCGCAGCTGGTGATCAGGTCACATTCGACAATGTTCTGATGTTCACCAAGGACGGTTCGGTTGAGATCGGCGCTCCCACCGTTGCGGGCGTGACCGTGGTTGGCGAAATCGCTGCCCACGAGAAGCAGGATACGGTCTATATTTTCAAGAAGCGCCGCCGCAAGCATCACCGCCGCCGCAATGGCCATCGCCAGGTGCTGACGTCGGTGACGATCACCGATATCCTGACGGGTGGTGCCAAGCCGGCCGCCAAGGCCAAGGCCGCACCGAAGGCAGAGACGTCGGCTGTTGCCGCCGCTGCCGCAACCGGCAAGGCTGATGACATTTCCCTGATTGGCGGCGTTGGCCCCAAGATGGAAGCCGGCCTCAAGGAACTGGGTTATACCACCTTCGCGTCGATTGCTGCCTGGACGGCTGACGACGTGGCCAAGGTTGAAGCCCACCTGAAGCAGAAGGGCCGCGTTGGCCGTGAAGAATGGATTGAGCAGGCCAAGGAATTGCTCGCCGGCAAGCCGCCGCGCGCCAAGTCCGACAAGGCCCGCGCCTAAGAGGAGATTGAGCCATGGCACATAAAAAAGCAGGCGGTTCATCCCGCAACGGCCGCGATACCGCGGGCCGCCGTCTCGGCGTCAAGCTGTTCGGTGGTCAACAGGCCATTCCCGGCAACATCATTGTTCGCCAGCGCGGCACCAAGGTTCACCCCGGCACGGGCGTGGGCATGGGCAAGGACCATACGATTTTCGCAATGGTTGCCGGCACCGTGGAATTCCGCGGCACCAAGGGCAACAAGCAGCTGGTGTCGGTCATTCCGGCGAAAGCCGCAGAGTAAGATCTATCCCATCACTGGGTTTGGAACGGAGAGGTGGACAACACCTCTCCGTTTTGTTTTGCTTTGATGATGCAAGAGGACATCGTGACAAAGCACCTGGTGTTGCGGCAACCCGTCGAAGCAGATGTCGGCGCTATGGTCGATGCCCTCAGCGATTTCGGCATCAGCCGCAACCTGGCGCGCGTGCCCTATCCCTATCACCGCGATGATGCGCTCGACTTTCTTCGCTTTGTGGCTGGCAGCAATGGGCGTTCGCGCTTCTCGGCCATCGCACTCCGGGAGGAGCCATCGCAGCTGATCGGCATGATCAGTTATGAGTGGAGCGAAGGAAAGCAGGATGCGGAATTCGGTTACTGGCTGGCGCGGGCGCAGTGGGGCAAGGGTCTGATGACCGAGGCCGCACAGGTGATGGTTGATCATGCGTTTGGCGAGGACCAGATTCCGCTGCTCATCTCTTGCTTTCATGACGACAACCCGGTGTCAGGTAAGATTCTGTCACGGGTTGGTTTTGAGCGGGTTGGTGCCTGCATGCATTATTCACGGGCGCAGGGGCGGGAACTTCCAGTGACCAATATGCGTTATGAGAGGGAGCGCTGGCTCCAAACGAAAAACGCCGGGATGTGACCCGGCGTCTTGGTCTCTGGAGATCGCTGGTGAATCAGAACACCATGCGCACATAGCGCTTGACGATGTGGCGTGTGCCGAGGCCGCCATTGTGCATGGAGGCAGCCATGTGCAAGTTGCCGTGAGAGGCGCGTACCGCCAGCGCCAGGTGCTTCAGACCATAATTGATGTTGGTCGAAGCATTGAGCAGGCCTGAACAATTGCCACGGAAGCCGATGCCGCGCGCCGTGGCGCACTTCAGCTGGTAAACGCCATATTCACCTGCCGCACCGCGGGCGTAGGGGTTATAGCCGGATTCAATCTGCGCGATGCGCAGTGCAAACCAGGTCGGCACGCCATAGCTGGGCGCGCGGGCCTTGATCATGGCGATGACCGGGCCACGGTTGGCCGGGATCACATGCTTGCCGTGGCGGCGCAGGCTGGCCACCTGCACTGTCTTGCGGCTGTGGTGACGCACAGCGGCATGTTGGATACGCTTGCGTATAACGTGATGGATTTTCCTTTGGCCGAAGCCGCAAGAATCCGAATCCCGGCAGGATGCCTGGGCAGGAGCTACAAGAAGTGCAGCCGCAATAAGGGCTGCAGAAAGTCCAGCCGCGAGTTTGAGTGTTGACATTGGTGTTACTCCTTCTGTTGGTTCGTCGGTAAAAACGTTCCGGGAGGAGTTCAGTTCATGAACACCCCTCGACTTCTTGACCGCGCCGTTGTCAGGGAAGACCCGCGATAGACCCGCCAATTGTGGCGAGAATGAGATTGCGGCCCGCTTTTTTGCAGGCGAATTTGCCTCAAATTCAAGGGGTTATTGGGGTTTTCTTAAGTCCCGTTGAAGCCGTTTTTGAGGTGATTCATGCCGTTTCTGAAGAATCGAGGCGGAGTCTAGGCTTGTTTTCAGGGCGTGTGCGGCATCTGTTCTATTCGCGGCAAACATCATGTATGAGGCGCCAAACAGGTTGGTTCCATGAAGTTTCTCGACGAAGCAAAGATCTATGTGAAGGCAGGCGACGGCGGGGCCGGCGCGGTGTCGTTCCGCCGTGAGAAGTTCATCGAATTCGGTGGGCCAGACGGTGGCGACGGCGGCACCGGCGGCGACGTCTGGATTGAAGCCGCCAATGACCTCAATACGCTGATTGACTATCGCTACCAGCAGCACTTCAAGGTGCGTACGGCAGGCCATGGCATGGGACGGCTGCGGGCGGGCGAGTCATCGGCCGACATTGTTCTCAAAGTGCCTGTGGGAACCGAAATTCTCGATGAAGAAAAAGAGCATGTGCTGGCAGACTTGTCAGAAGCGGGGCAGCGTTTCTGCGTTGCCAAGGGTGGCAATGGCGGTTTTGGCAATCACTATTTCAAGTCGGCCACCAACCGTTCGCCGCGCAATGCCAATCCCGGCCAGCCGGGCGAGGAAGCATGGATCTGGCTTCGGCTGAAGCTCATTG
The DNA here is from genome assembly GCA_937864985.1 of uncultured Alphaproteobacteria bacterium. Lineage (GTDB taxonomy): Bacteria > Pseudomonadota > Alphaproteobacteria > Rhizobiales > Aestuariivirgaceae > Aestuariivirga. The sequence continues at coordinate 7,949 of CALMEZ010000300.1, read as the reverse complement.
CCGATGCCGGCATCATCGGCCTGCCGAACGCTGGCAAGTCAACCTTGCTGTCCGTGGTGTCGGCGGCGCGGCCGAAGATTGCCGACTATCCCTTCACAACACTGCATCCGCAGTTGGGTGTGGTGGCTGTTGACCAGAAGAGCTTTGTGCTGGCGGATATCCCGGGCCTCATTGAGGGGGCCCACGAAGGCGCGGGGCTTGGCACGCGTTTCCTCGGCCATGTGGAACGCTGTGCTGTGCTGTTGCATCTCATCGACGTCACGGGCGATGACCCGGTTGCCGCCTATCGCACGGTGCGCAAGGAACTGAAGGCCTACAGCAAGGTGCTGGCCGAGAAGCCCGAGATCATTGCCTTCAACAAGGCGGATGCTATCGATGACAAGGCGCTGGAAAAAAAGCTGAAGGCTTTCACCACCAAGGTGAAAGCCACCCCGCTCGTCATTTCGGCAGCGGGGCAGAAGAATATTCTGCCGCTGCTGCGCGCCATGATGAAGGTTGTCGCAAAGAATCGCCGCAGCCAGTATGAACCGGATCCGGACGGCCTCACAACCGAGGACTGGAAGCCATGACATCACGGCTGGCAAAGGCGCGCCGCATCGTCGTCAAGGTCGGTTCGGCGCTGCTCGTCGAACAGAAAAGCGGCACCGTGAAGGATGCCTGGCTGCATTCGCTGGTCGAAGACCTGGCGAAACTGCGCAAGGGCGGAGCAGAAGTCATTCTCGTATCCTCGGGCGCCATCGCGCTGGGCCGTCACAAGCTGGGTTTTCCCAAGGGCAAGCTGGAATTGCCGCAAAGCCAGGCGGCGGCAGCGGTGGGACAGATTGCGCTGGCGCAGGCCTGGACCGAAGCGCTTCGCGTCAAGGAGATGATTGCCGCGCAAATCCTTGTGACCCTGAATGACACGGAAGAACGCCGCCGGCATTTGAATGCGCGGGCCACGCTCACCACCTTGCTCAGCCAGAAGGCTGTGCCTGTGATCAATGAAAATGATACGGTGGCCACCTCGGAAATCCGCTATGGCGACAACGACCGCTTGGCAGCGCGTGTTGCGTCCATGATGTCAGCCGATTGCCTGGTGCTTCTGTCAGACATTGACGGGCTCTATTCCGCCCCACCTGACCAGAAGGGCGCCAAGTTCATCCCGGAAGTTACTGAAATCACGCCGGACATTGAAGCCATGGCGGGCAAGCCGATCTCCGGGGTGGGTTCAGGCGGCATGATCACCAAGATTGAGGCGGGCAAGATTGCGCTTGGCGCAGGCTGCCACATGGTGATTGCCTCGGGCCACGAGATGCATCCCCTGCAGCGCATTTTGAAGGGTGAGCGCGTGACATGGTTTGTTGCCGGTGCCTCGCCACTGCAGTCCCGCAAGCGCTGGATTGCGGGCAGCCTGCAGCCCGTTGGCCGTCTCGTGGTCGATGAGGGTGCAAGAGCCGCGCTGCAAAAAGGCAAAAGCCTGCTGCCCGCCGGCGTGAAGGACATCATCGGGCTGTTCTCCAAGGGCGATACGGTGAGCATCGTTGCCGGTGATGGACTGGAGATCGCGCGTGGGCTTGTGGCCTATGACAGTGGTGATGCCCAGAAGATCAAGGGGCTTAAATCTGCAGACATCAGCAAGGTGCTGGGGCTTGCAGGGCGGGACGAAATCATTCATCGCGATGACCTGGTGATGATGGCAGGAGAAAAGTGATGTTGGCGGAGATGGCCGAAATGGGTGTGAGGGCGCGTGCTGCGGCACGGGTGCTTGCGCTTGCGCCAACCAGCCAGAAGAATACAGCTCTTGTCGCCATGGCACAGGCCATGCGCCGCAACGCCAATGCCGTTCTCTCGGTCAATGCCGAAGATTTGAAGCTTGCCGCTGACAAGAACCTGAAATCATCCTTCGTCGACCGGTTGACGCTGACGCAGCAACGCATTGAGGCGATGGCCAAGGGTCTGGAAGACATTGCCGCGCTGGCTGATCCGGTGGGCAAAGTGCTGTCGCGCTGGTCCAGGCCCAATGGCCTGGAGATTTCACGAGTGGCGGTGCCCATTGGTGTGATCGGCATCATCTTTGAGTCACGGCCCAATGTGACCGCGGATGCTGGCGCTCTGTGCCTCAAATCCGGCAACGCCGCGATCCTGCGGGGCGGTTCGGATGGCGCGCAGTCGGCGCGGGCCATTGCGGCTTGTCTTGTCGAGGGCCTGAAGGAAGCAGGGCTTCCCGAACATGCAATCCAATTGGTGCAGACCACGGATCGCGCTGCGGTGGGCGATATGCTGACGGGCCTCAACGGTGCTGTTGACCTGATCGTACCGCGCGGCGGCAAGAGCCTTGTGGCGCGCGTGCAGTCCGAAGCGCGGGTACCAGTGTTCAGCCATCTCGAAGGCATTTGCCATGTCTATGTCGACAGGGATGCCGATCTTGCCATGGCCAACAAGATTGCACTCAATGCGAAGATGCGCCGCACCGGCATTTGCGGATCTGCCGAAACCATTCTGGTGGACAGGCCGATTGCGGCGAAAGCCTTGCCGCTGATCGTCAAGACCCTTGAAGATGCAGGCTGCGAAGTGCGCGGCGATGCCGAGACAATGAAAGCAGATCCGCGCGTCAAGCCTGCAACCGAGGAAGACTGGTCAACGGAATATCTCGATGCCATTATTTCCATGAAGGTGGTGGATGGCGTGCAAGGCGCGATGGACCACATCGCGCGCTATGGTTCGCAGCATACGGATTCGATCATCACCGGCAATGCGGCGACCGCCGAGACATTCCTGCAAGGTGTCGATTCGGCCATCGTGCTGCACAATGCGTCCACGCAATTTGCCGATGGTGGCGAATTTGGTTTTGGTGCCGAAATCGGAATTGCCACAGGCAAGATGCACGCGCGGGGGCCCGTTGGTGTCGAGCAACTCACCACTTTCAAGTACCAGGTGCGCGGCACCGGGCAGACGCGGCCCTGACACGCATGATCAAGCTTCCGCCCTACGGCGACGGACAGCGCATTGGCCTGTTCGGCGGCAGTTTCAATCCGGCGCATACCGGCCATTACAAGGTGGCGCTGTTTGCCTTGCAGCGGTTGCAGCTGGATTGGGTGTGGTGGCTGGTGACACCGCAAAACCCGTTGAAGGGAAGGGAAGAAACCGCCGCTTATGAAAAGCGTCTGCCGCAGACGCGCAGCGTGGCACGGCATCCACGCTTTGTGGTCACCGACCTCGAGAACCAGATGCATGCCCAATACACGGCTGAAACCGTGACGCGGCTAAAGGCGCTTTGCCCGACAGCAAAATTCATCTGGATCATGGGGGCGGATAGCTTGGCCAGCCTGCACCGCTGGCACCACTGGATGGATATTGTCGAGACGGTGCCCTTTGCGGTGCTGGCGCGACCTGGCTATTCGATCCGCGCTCTCAATGGCGTGGCGGCCACGCGCCTCGCCGGGCGGCAAATCCCTGCTGAAGCGGCGGCCAAGACCATTGACCAGCCCTTGCCAGCCTGGACCTTCATCACCATGCCCCTGCGCAAGGAAAGCTCAACGGCCATCCGGCGTGCCGGCAACGGCGCGCTTGAAGCTGGCCCAACTCCGCAATAAAACCCACGCATCTGCCCGACATTCTGACAAAGGACCACGCCCCTGAAAAAGCCAGCGAAGAAGACCGCCAAGAAACCTGCCAGCAAAAAAGTCGCGAAAAAGGCTGTGAAGAAGGCAGCGTCAAAAAAATCCAAGGCAGCCGCCAAGACGCCCGCAAAAAAAATCGCGAAGAAAACCATCAAGGCCGCCATCAAGAAGACTGCCGTGAAGGCGAAGGGCAAGGCGTCGCCACGGAAAGCCGTGAAAGCGCCAAAGACCATCACCAAGACGGCGGCCCGCAAGGCGGCACGCGCCGCCAAGGCCGCTAAAACTGTTGTGAAGGCGCCAGCCAAAGTCAAAGCGCCGCCAAAGCCCGTCTGGCCGCCACTTGTTGAAGCCACCTTGAAACGCCTCGATGACGCCAAGGCGGAAGACATTGTGACGATTGATCTCACGGGCAAATCCACGCTCGCCGACACGATGATTGTGGCTTCGGGCCGTTCCAACCGCCATGTCAATGCCATTGCTGACCAGGTGGTGGAGGAATTGAAGAAGCACGGGCAATCGAACCTGCGCGTCGAAGGCATTCCCCAGTGTGACTGGGTTGTCGTCGACGCAGGTGACATCCTTCTGCACATCTTCCGGCCGGAAGTGCGCTCCTTCTACAATCTTGAAAAGCTGTGGTCGGCTCACGTGCCTGAGTAGGCCCATATGAAGATTCTGGTCTCGGCCATTGGCCTGCTTAAGGCGGGACCGGAGACGGAGCTTGCAACTGATTATCAGAAGCGGCTGGCCGGGCTGGGCCGCAGTGTCGGCCTGACCGAGATTGCCGTGCGTGAATTCGCCGAGTCACGCGCGGCCACAGATGCCCTGCGCAAGGCGGACGAACAGAAGCTGCTGTGGTCCACTGTTCCCGAAGGCACTGCGACGATTGTGTTGGATGAACGCGGCAAGGCCATGTCATCACATGAATTCGCACAGCTTGTGAAGCGGTTGGCCGAGAGCGGTACGCGGCAGGTGACATTCCTGATCGGTGGGCCAGATGGCCATGTACCGGAAACGCGGGCCAAGGCCACCCATGTGCTTTCGTTTGGACCCATGACATTTCCGCACCGGCTCTTGCGTGTGATGCTGCTCGAACAAATTTACCGGGCAGTCACCATTCTGGTGAATCATCCCTATCATCGGGCTTGAGAGACTGCGGCACAGTTTTGATTTGGCCATGCCGCCAAAACCGATCAAATTGCCGTTCCGAATCATGATGCTTTCCTTCAAGCCCTTGCGCTGCCTCGCTGTCCTGACCTTGTGTCTGGTGGCGGATGTTGCGCGCGCCGATGACCCGGAACAGACCAACTCGCTGCCGGCACCGACGCAGGAGGACCTGTCGTCAGTGGAGGCAGCCCTCGCCAGGTCGAAGGAACATCAGGCAGCGCTGCAGGCGGCACAGGCCGCTGCCCTGCAGGAGCAGGAAGAGATGTCAAACCGGCTCGTCGCCATGGCGCAAACGGCCGCCGAGCAGGAGAAAGCGCTGGCCAAGGCGGAGAAGCGGCTCAAGACATTGTCTGCTGAATTGTCAAAGTCCGGGTCAGCGCTGGCAGCGCGCCGCGATGAGCTTTCGAAATTGCTGGCGGGCCTGCAACGGCTGGAGCAAGACCCGCCGCCGGCGCTGGTGGTCAATCCGGATGATGTGCTGCAGGCCTTGCGGGGCGCCATGATGTTTTCTGCCGTGGTGCCGGAACTTCGCGCCAAGGCTGATGCCTTGAAGGCCGACCTGAAACTGATGACAGACCTCAAGGCCTCGCTGGATCAGGAGACACGTGATCGGGCATTGGCGCTGCAAGCGCTTCAACAGTCCCGCACAGAGATTACAGCGTTGATTGCTGAGAAACAGGCCGCAGCGGAAGCAGCTGACAAAGACCTGGCCACGGAACGCAAGACGGCAGAGGCGCTGGCGCTGAAGGCATCTTCCCTGCGAGATCTTTTAGCCAAGCTGGAAGAGGCACGCCTCAAGGCCGAGGCGCAGAAGGCGGCCGAGGCGGCTGACGCAAAAGCGAAAGCCGAGGCTGCCGCAAATCCGCCATCAATGGCTTTTGCCAGGGCCAAAGGGCAGCTGAACCTGCCGGTGCAGGGAACGGCTGTCAAAAACTTTGGTGATGACACAGGGCTGGGCCATGCGCTTCCTGGCCTTGCCCTGAAGACGGAGGCCAATGCGCATGTCACGGCTCCTGTTTCCGGGAAGGTGGAATTTGCCGGCAAATTCCGATCCTATGACGGACTTGTGATCATTAACCCTGGCGACGGCTATCTGGTGCTTTTGGCCGGCATGGAGAAAATTTTAACAGCCACCGGACAATCCGTGAAAGCTGGTGAGCCGTTGGGAGAAATGGGCCTCAAATCCGCCGAATTGGCCATATCAAATGACCTGACAAATCAGGATTTCCCCGTGCTATACGTGGAGTTCCGGAAAGATTCCAACCCCATTGACCCATCACCGTGGTGGGTGTCCAACAGTCAAGAGGCCAAGAAATGACGTTTTCCAAATCCCTGCAGTCCGCCGGTCTGGTTCTGGCTGGTGCAGTGTCCGCTGCGGTGCTGATGCAGGTATTGGGCGGGGCTGATGCCGCGACCAGCAGCAAGCCTGATACGTACAAGCTTCTCAGCCTGTTCGGCGACGTGTTCGACCGGGTGCGCTCTGACTATGTTGAAGTGCCGGATGAGAAGCTGATGATCGAAAGCGCCATCAACGGCATGCTGACATCGCTTGATCCGCATTCCAGCTACATGAATGCCAAGGAATTCCAGGACATGAATGAGAAGACCACCGGCGAGTTCGGTGGCCTTGGCATTGAAGTGACCATGGAAAACGGCGTGATCAAGGTCGTGGCACCCTATGATGGCACGCCTGCTGCCAAGGCCGGCCTGATGGCCAATGACCTGATCGTGCGCATTGACAAAACCGACGTGCAGGGCCTGACGCTCAATGAAGCCGTGGACAAGATGCGCGGCGCGGTGGGATCACCGATCACATTGATGATCGTTCGCGATGGCAAAGCGCCCTTTGAAGTGAAGCTGACACGCGACATCATCAAGGTTGAATCCGTCAAGTTCAATGTCGAGAGCAATGACATCGGGTACATCCGCATGTCGTCGTTCACACAGCAGTCCGACTCTGGCGTGCGCAAAGCCATTGAGGAGATGGACAAGACAACCAAGAATGGCATCAAGGGCTACATCCTTGACCTGCGCAACAACCCCGGCGGATTGCTGCTGCAGGCGGTTGCCGTGTCAGACGATTTCCTGGATGGCGGTGAGGTGGTGTCGACGCGCGGGCGCAATCCCGATGATGTGGAGCGCCACAATGCCCAGAAGGGCGATCTGATCAACGGCAAGCCTATCGTGGTGCTGATCAATGGTGGTTCCGCTTCGGCTTCGGAAATCGTGGCGGGTGCCTTGCAGGATCATAAGCGCTCCATCGTAATGGGGTCACAAACCTTTGGAAAGGGGTCAGTCCAGACCATTCTGCCACTGGGTAATAACACTGCGATCAAACTGACCACTGCCCGTTACTATACTCCCAATGGTCAGTCCATCCAGGCCAAGGGCATTACACCTGACGTTCCGGATGAAACCGACAGTGGCGATGATGAACGTTTACGTGAGTCCGATTTAAATCGCCATTTATCGAATGGCAAGAAAACCGAGAAAAAAACGGAATCCGACCCGGACAAAGCTACTAAAAAATCTGGCAGTGAAAAGAAAAACAAGAAAAATAAAAACAAAAATGACAAAACACCGGTTGAATTCGGTTCAGAAGGCGATCTATTGCTCATCCAAGCAATGAACTACTTTAAAGGTATCAAGACACCGGTCACCGAGAAAAAGCTGGATGAAACAGACAGTTAATCGTGCAGGATCGTGAATGATCAGCAGTTACTTCGTTATAGCCGACATATCCTGCTGCCGCAAATTGACATTCGTCAGCGTCAAGGTGACTCCGTGGGAAACGGAGACCGACGATGACGAAATACTGGATCGCGGTGGCCTCGGCCGAACATGCGCGGCGGGGCAAGACCGGGTTCATGCAGGTGAACCACGGCAAGAAGGCCCCGCTGCAGCGCATCCGTACAGGCGATGGCGTGACGTACTACTCGCCTGCCCTGACGATGGGCGGCAAGGACAGGCTGCAGAGTTTTGTCACCATCGGCCGGGTGCGGGACGAGCAACTCTACCAAGGCGTGATGGGCAGCGACTTCGTCCCTACCCCGCAGATGTGCACGGACGCTTCGTCCGCGCCCGGCGCTTCGTCTACTGGGCGCTCATCGCGCTCTGGGCGGCGCTGCCGTGGATCCCGATCAACGGCCATCCCGCCATCTTCCTCTCCGTCGAGAAGCGCCAGTT
>CALMEZ010000299.1 GCA_937864985.1 uncultured Alphaproteobacteria bacterium | reverse complement strand
GCATGGCGTTCAGATCATCCAGGCGGCGTAGCGGCGACGTCACCTGCAGCAACAACACGTGAGCACTGGTGATGTCGTACGCCTCGATCACATGTTTCACCACCGCTGCACTGGTGGCCGTGTCGGTTGCGAGGTGCGGCGGGCGCAGGCTGGGGCATTCCGCCCCGGCCGCCAGCGCGAGTTGCTGCATATGCGCGTCGTCCGTTGACACAATGACGCGGTCCACGCGTTTGCAGGCTTGCCCAAGGCGAATGGCGCGCTCAAGCAGTGTCACGCCTTCATATGACCAGACGTTCTTGCCCGGAATTCCTCTGGACCCGGCGCGGGCCGGAACGATTGCCGTGATGCCGCCTGTTGCCGCCATGTCAGTACTGCAGCGTCTTTTCGATGGTCAGCGGCACGCGCGCCAGAACATCAGCGATCTTCTTGCCGGCGTCGCCTGTGCCGTAGATGTCATCATGGTTGCGATCCTTCATATTCCATATCTTGGCGATGGCGTGTTCGATCGCTGATCGGTCATGAGGCACATCAATGACATTGCGGCCACGGTCCCGCCGTTCCTGGCGCGACCCAATGTTGACTGCCGGTACGCCAAGATAAGAACATTCGCGAATGGCAACTGACGAATTTCCGACGATGCCTCTGGAATTGATCAGTAGGCTGAGGAAATCCATGGGCGCCATGTTCTTGTAGAAATGCGCATTCATGGTTGGGTGGTTTTCGCGGAAGGTGCGGATGGCGCTTGACGTGCCGTCAGAACCTGCATCCACATTGGGCCAGAACCACAAGGCCTGATGGCCGCAAGCATGCACCGCCTCAAGGGTGAGGCGCATATGCTCGCGTGAAGAAGCGTATTGTGTCGTCACTGGGTGCTGCATGACCACGATGTAGGGTTTCGAGGGATCGACGGGTGGGCCCACGCCTGTGTACTTGGCAATCAGGCTCGCAACATCGCCCTTGTCCTTGGCCAGTGCTTCCCGCGCCAAATCAATTGAAGGGCAACCCGTGACAAAGACCATGTCAGGGTTTTCACCCATGCGGATGACGCGCTCAGCCGCTGGTGCGCAAGAGACGAGATGAATGTCGGCAAGCTTGGTGTTGGCGTGCCTGGTCTTTTCGTCAATGGAGCCGGTCACTTCACCGCCCTGAATATGGGCGAGCGGGATGTTCATGTAGGCGGCGGCAATCGAGGTTGCGATGGTTTCATAGCGGTCAGCGATCGAAACCACGACATCCGGCTGCAAATCATTGAAAACCGTGGCCAATTCCGAAAGCCCAATACCCGTCGTCTTGGCTGAGGTAACAAGGCTCTCGCCTTCCAGCACCATGAAGACGCGACGGTCAATTCGAAAGCCTTCCTGCTCGATCACCTTGGTCACGGTGCCATAGCGGTCCAGCAAAGCAGATGCGGCGATGACCAGTTGCAGTTCGAGATCATCATGGTCACGAATGGCCTGAAGGGCCGTCTTGACGCGGGCATAGCTCGGGCGCGCCGTCACCACCACGCAGACTTTGCGTTTCTTGCTCACGAGAGATCATCCATCTGCAGGGGAACATCCTTCTTCACGGCACGCTTCAAGGTGCGACCGATGATAGCCTCGAATTGCGCGGCAGGAATTCCGGTTCCAGGTTTCTTGAGGCCAAGGTTTTCGCGTGTGAGCTTGTGGCCTGCCGCAAGATCGGCCAACGGCACCACGCTCTTGAAGAATATGGCGCGCATCGGCGCTGTTGCCGGATCAACATCCACCTTGTTCAGCGGGTTGGCCGCCATGCGTTCCACAAAGCGCACACCATCCACCAGTTGCTTGAGTTCAGTTGGCGTCACCGAGGCCACCACATCAGGGCCGAACATGTCGCGGCTCAATGTCAAATGCACTTCAATCAGCTGCGCCTTGTGGGCTGCGACGGCTGCAAGCGATGGAAAAATTGTTCCCGAGTGATCGGAGAGTCCGACAGCACACTGATGCGCGACACGCAGCTCGTCCAGAATGTTAAGGCCGATGGCTTCCGGTGGTGAAGGATATTGCGTGGTGCACTGGAAGATGGCGAGAGGTGCCTTGGACTTGCGCACCACCGCGACAGCCGCATCGATCTCGGCGAAATTGCTCATGCCCGTTGACAGCATGACAGGCTTGCCATCCTTGGCCATGTGCCCAATGAGCGGCAGGTTGGTCAGTTCACCTGAAGCCACTTTCCAAGCGGCCATGCCGAGGCGACGCAACAGGTCTACCGCCTTGTGGCTGAAGGCCGAGCTCAGGAACATCAGACCCCTGTCTTCGGCGTGTGCCTTCAGGCCGGCCCATTGCTCAGCCGTGAACTCCATGCGCTTCCAGTAATCGAAGCGTGTCTCGTCCTGCTTTGAAAACTTCACGCGCCATGGTTCCGAAGCCGTACTCTCCTCGGCGGCGATGTGGGTCTGGAACTTGATGGCATCAACACCGGCTTTGGCAGCGGCATCAATGAAGGCATGGGCCAGCCCCAGGCTACCATCATGGGCCTGCGCTACCTCGGCGATGATACTGCAAGAAGCTTTCGCGTGCGGCGCGGCAATCCAGTGGGTGGCAAGCGGTTTCAAAGACATGCCAGCCGTTTAAGGCATGACGTGGTGCAATGCAAAGCTGCTGGTGAAATGGTACCGCCTCCCCGGCTCGAACGGGGGACCCCCAGATCCACAATCTGGTGCTCTAACCAACTGAGCTAAGGCGGCACTGGCGTCTCAGTAACGCCATGCCAGCGTGATTTCAACCTGAAAAAGGGACGCGGATTAACTGAAACTCTTAACGCTTTCGCCCGTCCGCCGCTCAATTCCTGGGCTTTTCTGTCCATAATGCTTAACGAAAGGTGGACGGAACCCATAAAATCCGATTATTTGTCGTCAAAGGGGCTCACGGCCTGCCCTTGAGGTTTATTGCGTTCATGTCTGACCATCACCCGCCAACGCTTGAGGACCTGCGCAAATCCGCGCAGCCCGCGTGGCTGTGGGACGGCGCGCGGGGCCGGCTGGTCTGGGCCAATGCGGCAGGCATCAGCCTGTTCGAGGGGCAATCCCTGTTTGATCTCATCGATCGCACCTTTGATCCGAAGGAACCTGGTGTTGCGCGCATCGCCGAACTGACGCAGGACCTGTCGCGCGGCGAGGAAATGCGCGCGCTTTTGCATTTTCCATCTGCGGGGTTGGTCACGCCGCTTGATTGCCGTTGTCTGCTTCATTCCCTCGCCGATGGCCGTCCGGGATTGCTGGTCTTGGGCGAGGCTCCAAAGCCCGTGCTTGGCCCCGCAACCGGAAAACTGGCTGACCAGGTTGTGGCTACGCTGCCGGTTGCGGTGATGGTGCTGGACGCAAATGGCGAAATCCTCCACGCCAATGCCGCAGCACAGGCATTCGTCCCCAAGGATGGCGACAGTTTTGGCCACCTGATCCATTCCCCTGTGAAGGCGGCTGAACTGCTGTCGCGGCTCGCGGTTGCCGAGATCGTCAATGGCACGGTACGTGTCGAGCGTGACCAGTCGGTACGCGACCTCAAACTGGTGCTGAGGAAACTCGAAAAGCTCGCCGGCACCCAAACCAACGCCTTCGCAACATTGCTGCTTGAAGATGTGACCGAGCGGCGCGCGCTGGAACGGCAAATGCTGGAACACCAGTCCGACGTGCCACTCCAACCTTCGGCAGCGAGTCGGGCCGAAAACTTCGAAGCTCTGGGCAAGTCCATCGCGGAAGCGGTGCGCAAGCAATCTGGAGAAGCGCTGCCCGTACAGCAGGCTTCAGACGAAGCGCCCCTGCCCAAGCCCGACCCTGCGCCTGTGGCAAGCAGAAAGCTGCCTTACTTGCCAGATGCAATCCGCGCCACGCTAGAGGGATGTCCAGACGGGCTTCTGGTTGCTCGGGACGATAGGCCACTCTTTGTTTCGGTCAAAGCCAGCAAACTGCTTCATCGCAGTGTAGAAGACATCGTCAACGACGAAATGTTCTGGAAGACGCTGGCCAGCTTGCCAGACGGCGCGATCCTGCCTTCTGTGACCGGCAGCAACTGTTCTGTGCTGCGCACGATGATCCCCTGGCACAATGGTCCAGCCCAACAATTTGCTCTTCGTCCAGTCGTGGAGAGACCCCACGCGATTGAAAAGCCGGCCGTGACGGATCGTCCGCACTCTGGCCGGCCGCTACAATCTTCTCCCCAGCCAAAGCTGACCGTGCGCCTGCCCTCAGCGCCTGAACCGCAAGCAGAGGCTGATGACGGCGAACAGTTCTCAATTCCGCCATCACCAGCAAACGGTGCCCAGCCCGAGAAACCTTCTGCCGCAGATGATGAGTTGCGGGCGATACTCGATGTGGCGTCGGATGGCATCATCACGCTCGACAAGGAAGGCCGCATCCTGAGCTTCAGTGCGGGTGCTGAAGCCATTTTCGGACTCAATGCTTCCTCAGTGATCGGCACTGGGCTGGCAGAACTTCTGACTGCCGAAAGCCGCAAGTCGTTGCGAGATTATCTGGCGGCGCTCAGTGGGCCGGGCCTTGCGTCGGTCTTCAACGACGGGCGAGAGGTGACGGCCGCAACCAGGCAGGGCGGCACGGTGCCGCTGTTCCTCACCATTGGCAAAATGCAATCGCCAGCGGCGCGCGCTGCCTTCTGCGTGGTGGTGCGCGACATCACATCCTGGAAGCGCACCGAAAAGGAATTGCGTGAAGCCAAGGAACAGGCCGAAACGGCCAGCCGTCAGAAATCCGAATTCCTTGCGCGCATCAGCCACGAGCTGCGCACGCCGCTCAATGCCATCATGGGCTTTTCCGAAGTCATGCAGCAGGAGCGCTTTGGCGCGTTGCGCAACGAAAAGTACAAGGCCTATGCCAATGACATACACACCTCGGGCAGTCATCTTCTGTCGCTGATCAATGACCTGCTGGATCTGTCAAAGGTCGAAGCGGGCAAGCTTGAATTGGATTTCACGGCGGTGAGCCTTGAAGACGCCGCCGACCATGGCATCAAACTGCTGCAGCCGCAGGCCACGGCAGCAGGCATTCTGGTGCGCAAGTCATTTCCGGCGAAGCTGCCGCGCGTGGTGGCTGATCATCGCGCTCTGAAACAGATTGTGCTGAACCTTCTGTCCAACGCCATCAAATACACCAATGCCGGCGGTGAAGTAATTATCTCGGCCTCCTTTGAAAAGAATGGCGAAGTGAAGTTCCGCGTGAAGGACTCGGGCATCGGCATGACGGATAGTCAGGTTGCTGAAGCGCTTCAGCCGTTCACGCGATTGGAAACGCCGGGCCGGGAACGCCAGGGCACGGGCCTCGGCCTGCCATTGACGAAAGCCCTGGTTGAAGCCAACCGCGCCCGCTTCCAGATGTCATCGGCCCCCGGCAAGGGCACGCTTGCCGAAATCATTTTCCCTGGAACACGCGTTCTGGCGGACTGACCGTTCTGCCAACGATCGCCTTCAAAAATCGAAGTAGATGAACTTGGCTGAGCTACCCTGCGACAGTGCAATGGCCAAAATCCAGCAGAAAGCCAGCGCAATGAACAACACAGGTTTTGGCACACGGCGCGCGGCGATGCGCAGAAGCGCGTGGCGGTCAAAAGCGTGTAGTGCAAAGAAGATCGCTGTGAGCAACAGCGGAAAGACGTTGCGCGCCAGAGATTGATTGATGTCACCGGCGGCGGCACCAAACAGGCCGGCAAAGAAGCGGCCAGCTGTTATAATATCGGGGCTGCGGAAAAACACCCACAGCGCGGCAACCAGATGGAACGTCACCAACACACCCAGCCAGCGCGGCAGCAGCCTGCGGCCCTTGCCGAGCTTGCGCGAAATGGCGTGGTTGAGCGACAGCGCCAGGCCATGCAGCAGGCCCCAGATCACAAAGGTCCAGTTGGCGCCGTGCCATAGGCCGCCCAGCACCATGGTGACGATCATGTTGCGCGTCTGGGCGGCCACGCCATTGCGGTTGCCGCCCAACGGAATGTAGAGATAGTCACGCAACCAGTGCGACAAGGTGATGTGCCAGCGCCGCCAGAAATCGGTGATGGAAGCAGCCCCATAGGGCCTCAAAAAATTGTTCGGCAGGCGCATGCCGATGGCCAGCGCGAGGCCGATGGCCATGTCGGTGTAGCCCGAGAAATCACAGTAGATCTGCACGGCAAAGCCGTAGAAGGCCGTGATGTAGTCCAAGAGGCCGGGGCGATTGGTTGCCGCATAGGCATAATCCACGGCTGTTGAAATCTGGTCGGCGAAGACCAGCTTCTTCACCAAGCCCAGAGTGAAGATGCAAAGACCAAGGAGGAAGCGCGCATCCTTGGCCGGGCGCATGTGACTGAGGCGCGGGATCAGCTCATGCGGCCTCAAGATGGGGCCCGCAATCAGATGCGGGAAGAACAGGATGTGGCCAAACAGCAGGCGCATGTCTGTGACCACCGGGAAGCGCCTGCGGTAAACGTCCACCACATAGGCGCAGGCCGTGAAGGTGATGAAGGAAATGCCGAGTGGCAAGCCCCAGCGGACCGCTTCCGGCGGATTGACCAGCGTGGCCGGGTCGGCAACCAGCCCGAAAACCTGCGTTAACAGGAAATAGCTGTACTTGACGATGACCAGTGGCAGGAACAGCACAACGACCGACAGCCACAGGCGCTTGCGCCGCGATACATCATCCGTTGACTGATCAATCCAGCGGGCGCCGCCATAGGCCACCAGTGTCAGCAGCAGCGGCACCCAAAGATAGTCCCAGCGCCACCAGGCATAGAAGGTGGCGCCGCCCACGATGATCAGCCAGATGCGGTGCCGCACCGGGATCAGAAAATGGGCAATCAGGTAAACTGCAAAGAAGAGGGCAAAGTGCTTTTCGGTAAAAAGCATCTGGGCTCAATTCGGATTGGCAATGGCGGGATAGATGGCATCGGCCATCAGCTTGTGGCCCAGCGCATTGGGGTGCGGATCACCCGGCATGGCCCAGACGTCTTCCGGCTTCAGGCCTTGGAAGGCCGGCAGAAGATCAATGAATGGCACACCCAGCTGCTTGGCGAAATCTGCCATTTGCTGGTGGATCCAGCCGAAGCGATAGTTCTTCAGGTCATGCACATCCGGCACCATGGCAATGGTCAGGCGGATGTTGTTGGCCTTGCAATAGTCCGTGAGTTTCTGCAGCGATGCCTGCATGGCCTGATAGCCGGGCTCATTCGGATCATAAACTTTCTTGTAGTGATCTTCGAGAGCGTTGGGTCCGTTCTCGCCGAACAGGCGCTGCATGGCGATCCAGACCGTCACGGCCAATTCGCTGTTGCGCAGGATGGCATTGCCGCCACCGGCATCCAGCTTTTCGGCGTCACGCAGGAAGTAGTGCACCACAATATCGGTTGGCTTCAGGTCCTTCAGCTTGGTGAAGAACAGTTCCGTGTAGCGTTCGGCGTTGTAATTGCCGATGCCGGCGTTGAGCACTTCCACGTCCTGGCCCGCATCCTTGAATTTCTGCTGGATAAGCGAGGTCATGACCTTGTCTTCATCAACGCCCCAACCCAGCGTGATGGATGCGCCCAGAAACAGGATGCGGCGCGGCGGTGCCGGGTCACGCACCTCAGGCCCGCGCAGGCCCCAGGCATTGGTGCGGATTTTCACGGATTGGAGAATCGCTTCGCTGGAGGGATTGTGTTCGTGGCCCATAATCGGGTCATCGCTACGGTGCTTCAGTTCACCGGCGTAGCGCCACATCTCGATGTCATAGTTCTGCATCGAAAGATTCTTGATGCGGATGATCGCCTCACCAAAGCCGAGGCCAATGACAAGGCAAAGGGCCAGCAAAATGGCCGAAAACAGGACGTTCTTTTTCGCGGTCTGGGTCACGTGCGGTTCAATAAAGACCCATCCTTGCTTTGTCCAGCGTGGAGCAAGTTTCCCACGCCGGACTATGGAAACGGCGGCGGACCGCCGTTTCCGTGCTTTTCCGGCTACTTGATGATCTTGCCGTGCTTGGCTTTGCACATGGCGGCGGTGGTTTCGAGCCAGCCCATGCCCTTGCACGAGTTCATGCCCTTGCAGCCGTGGTTGGCCTGCTTGCAGGAGCCATGGCCCTTGCAGGAATTGATGCCATAACATTTGACCTTGGCGTTCATGGCAGATTGGGCGGGCGCGGCGAAGGTTGCAGCGGCAGCAAGGGCGAAGGCGGCGGCGGCGAGGGCTGCGCCTGACTTGGCAGTGTTGATCATAGGTGTTCCTCTGAATGACGCGCCGTGATTGGCTGCGCGGGATGCAGAGTCGGTTTTCGCGAAATGACATGCAATTCACCGATATGTTACAAATGCCGTGATCATAAGGGATGCCCCCATGGCACTGGCACTTTCGGCTGTTACCTATCTCGTGCACGACTATGATGAAGCCATCCAATGGTTTACGCAGGCGCTTGGCTTTACGCTGCTGGAGGACGCAGCGCTTGGCGGCGGCAAACGCTGGGTGCGCGTGGCGCCGGCGCAAACAAGTGCAGGCTTCATTCTGGCCAAGGCGTCAGATGGCGCCCAGCAACGCGCCGTAACCAAGGCGGCTGGCGGGCGTGTTGCCTATTTTCTGTATACGGATGATTTTGCCACCGAACACAGGCGCATGACGGTGGCAGGCATCCGTTTTCGCGAAAAGCCGCGCCATGAAGCCTATGGCACTGTGGCTGTGTTCGAGGACTTGTATGGCAATGGCTGGGACCTGATCGAACCTGTCAAGACTTCTTCGCCGTGAAGATGATGGCCTGAATCAAGGTGTCGATCGGGCCTGTGCCGAATTTCTCCCGAAAGGCCGCCTCGCACCTGTCTGTTGCCTCTTCCAGCTTGCCAGCCTGACGTGATTCAATTTCGTTGCGCATCGGCGTGCCCTGGCAATAGCCGACTGCCGCGTCGCGCGCCGATGGTGCGTGGCTGCGTTTCGGAACGATATCCGCTGTCACATGGGTGAAGCCCGCCGCTTCGAGCGTTGCCTTGATGCCATGAACATCATTGTAGCCATGCGGCGTGCGCGCCATAAAGTGCGAGGGATTGTCTGGAAACATCTTGGCGATCGTGGCATTGGCGACAGATGCCAGTTCATTGAACTCCAGCGTATCCCATACGTTGAACAGGAAGGTGCCGCGTTTGTTGAGCACACGAAAGGCCTCCCTGCAGCCTGCCAGCTTGTCCGGGAAGAACATGATGCCGAACTGGCAGACAACCAGATCAAAGCTGTCGCTTTCGAATGGCAGGGACAGCGCGTCTGCGGGCTGAAACGAAACGGCGGCCTCATGAATGGCTGCTTCCGCTACGGCCAGCATGGCGGGATTCAGATCCGTGGCCAGCAGCTTCTCGCCGGGTTGGAGTTTGGCGGCAAGCGCGGCCGTGACCACGCCGGTTCCGGCCGCTGTTTCGAGGATGGTGTGATGGCGCAGTGTGCCCATGCGCTGGGCAAGGTCCTGTGCATAAGGTTCAAAAATCAAGGGCCGCATGTAGCGGTCGTACACAGCGGGTATGGACCCAACAAATGCCCGGTCGATATTGGTCATGACTTGCCTCCAGCTGGAAAGGCCCCCTTAAAAAAATGAAGCAGCAATGCGGCAGCAAAAAGTTGCCGGGTTTTCCGGCCTGCAATCAAAAATCAATCTGCACATATGCCGCGCGCGGAAATTGAAACACTTCATTAATCAATTGGCAACCACGTTTGCCTAATCTGCGACTCAACTGAACACAATCTGTACCTTCGAACCGGCGTGGGGACGCCGCCCGCGGAGGCGCAAATCAGAGAGAGAAGTTGGGGGCGGCATGTTTGCAAACGCGTTACGGCGTCAGGATCCGGGCATTCCAGCTGAGGCTACGTCAGAGCCTGGCTTGGGCGCGCGGCCAACGACACCACCGGTTTCCTTCCGTGCGC
The DNA here is from genome assembly GCA_937864985.1 of uncultured Alphaproteobacteria bacterium. Lineage (GTDB taxonomy): Bacteria > Pseudomonadota > Alphaproteobacteria > Rhizobiales > Aestuariivirgaceae > Aestuariivirga. The sequence goes on along the minus strand of CALMEZ010000299.1, from coordinate 5,505 downwards.
CTGCCCCGCACATCAATGATGCCCAACAGGCGCTGTGGACGCGCGCCGAACTGGTGCTGGAAGCCCAGAAAAAATGGCTGGCTGGCCACAACAAGACCCTGCCGAACGGCTGCACCATCATGGCCTATCCCCTGATTCCGCCCGGCATCTGGTGGCGAGAGCAAGGTGATTTCCTGATGCAGGCCTTCGACTTTTTCCCTGCCAGCCTTGCCAACACAGCCCTCGTCACAACAGATCCCGTCAGTTCGCGCCGGCTTAACCTGCCGCTGGCACCACGCATGCAAAACCGCTTGCTCGAGGATTCAACGAACCAGCGCCTCACGCAGATGCGTGAGCGATTCGCCATGGAACACGAAAACATGGCCATGGCTTTCGCCAGGGGCGATTTCACCGGGCTTGGCAGCAGCGTGGGCCGCAAAGCCCGCTATGGCCGGGAACTTGTCGACATTGCGACATCCATCGGCTTTGCCACATTCGGCAAACAGGCTTGGCTCACCCACGAACGCCTGTTTTTCAGCGTTCTGGGACACCGCAAAATCTGACCTGCCACCGCCTCTCAATTTGGGCGGCAGCTGCTCCCTGGAGCGTCAAGCCGCTAGGCTTGGCTCCTTCTGGCGATGCGCAATTTCGTCTTTCAGCTTCAGTTTCTTGCGCTTGATTTCAGCGATTTCAGCATCGCTGGACGCTGGATGTGCCAAGGCTTCTGCCAAGGCCATTTCCAGCGCGTGGTGCTGATCGATCAGCTCGCCGAGGGTGGGTGCAGTCATCGAAATCCTCCATGCAGGTGTGAGGGCCGACACTCAAAATGAACCATTCCGGTTCGTTCATCAGTATGTCACAAAAGGCAGGGCTTGTCGAATAGACTTGTAGGGAATAGGTGTGTTTCCCATGGATGCGGGCATGGACGGATTGCAGCAATTACAACTCAGGGCGAAACTCTCGTCCCTGCAGCATGAGCATGCGGCGATGGACGCCGCCATTGCCGCGCTGGAAGCCTCCGGCACGGGTGACCAGTTGCAATTGCGTCGGCTAAAAAAGCTGAAGCTGGCGTTGAAAGACCAGATCACCGCCATCGAAAACCTGCTGATCCCCGACATCATTGCGTGAACACCAAACGAAAGACGCCAACCGTGACCGCACCCGTTGCCATCATCATGGGCAGCCAGTCTGACTGGCCGACGATGAAACATGCCGCCGATGTTCTGGCCGAACTCGGTGTGGCCCACGACAAGCGCATCGTCTCGGCGCATCGCACGCCTGACCGGCTTTATGAATTTGCAAAAGGCGCCAAGGCGGAAGGCTTCAAGGTGATCATCGCCGGGGCCGGCGGTGCCGCGCATCTGCCGGGCATGACGGCGGCCATGACGCCACTGCCGGTGTTTGGTGTGCCCGTCGAATCCAAAGCCCTGTCTGGGCAGGATTCACTTCTTTCCATCGTGCAAATGCCGGCCGGCATTCCGGTGGGCACGCTGGCCATCGGCAAGTCAGGTGCTGTCAATGCCGGGTTGCTGGCTGCGGCTGTGCTAGCGCTTGGCGATCCAGCACTGGCTGATCGTTTGGCGGCCTGGCGCGCCAAGCAGACCAATGCTGTGGCTTTGATGCCGAAGGACGAGGCGTGATGGCGCAAGCGCTTCCGCCCGGCTCCACCATCGGCATTTTGGGTGGCGGCCAATTGGGCCGCATGCTGGCGCTGGCTGCGGGGCAGTTGGGCCTCAATTGTCACATCTATGCGCCGGAAAAAGACAGCCCGGCCTTTCAGGTGTCTGCCGCCCACACGGTTGCTGACTATCGCGATGAGAAGGCGCTGGCCCAATTCGCGGCTTCTGTGTCCGCCGTTACGTATGAATTCGAAAATGTGCCGGTGGAAGCGGTGCGCCTTCTGGAGCAACGTGTGCCGGTGCGTCCTGGCTCCAAGGCGCTCGACGTGGCGCAAGACCGGCTCAAGGAAAAAAACCTGGCGCGCAGCCTCGGTGCCATGACAGCGAACTTTGCTGCGATCAATTCCCGTGACGATCTTGCATCCGCCATCAAAGCCATCGGCGTGCCTGCTGTGCTGAAGACCACGCGCTTCGGCTATGACGGCAAGGGCCAGGCCAAGATCATGACGCCTGCTGATTGCGATGCCGCCTCTGCCGCGATGAAGGGCCAGCCCGCAATCCTCGAAAGCTTTGTGCGCTTCAAGTCGGAAATGTCAGTGATCTGCGCGCGCGGGATTGATGGCACGTTCGCGGCCTATGAGCCAACCGAAAACGTGCATCTCAACCACATCCTGCACACCTCGACAGTGCCTGCTTCCATTGCGCCAGAACTGGCTGCTGAAGCCGTCTACATCGCCCAGCGCATGGCCGAGGCATTGGACTATGTGGGCGTCATGGGCGTCGAATTCTTTGTGGGCGAAGATGTTCTGTACGTGAACGAGATTGCGCCGCGCGTTCACAATTCCGGCCACTGGACACAGGACGCCTGCCTTGTTTCGCAGTTTGAGCAGCACATCCGGGCCGTGGCGGGCTGGCCGCTGGGCGCCACGGCGCGCCATTCCAATGTGGTGATGACCAATCTGATCGGCGCCGATGCGGACCAGTGGCAGACACTCGCCGCCGAACCCGGCACCGCCGTGCATCTCTATGGCAAGGCCCAATCCCGCCCCGGCCGCAAAATGGGCCACGTGAACCGGATTTCCCGGCTTGCGGATTAAGGCAAGATGACCAGCTCAGCCTTTAGGATTGCCTGACAGACTTCACGCAGGGTTCGCTTTCACGATGAAATAGAAACAGGCCCATGTTGAATGGTTCGGTTCCCTGCTCTAGCGAATTTGCATCTCCGCAGCAGCCTGCGCATCTATTCCACCCAAGAGACTCGCGTTCAACTTCCCGCCGCTGAATAGCATGTCATCCAATGCTTCCCTGAGGTCATCAGAACTCACAGTGTCGGTCCTTCCGTGGGCAATGCCCGACTGGGCAGTACGGCGCATGAGTTCCTTGATGAAGGCGGCGCTCGCACCTTTTGTTCGCACAACAGATTCCCTGATGATTTGTTCGGAAAGCTTCAAGGAACTGCCATAGAGGCGAACCAATTTTTCACGGCCGATATGGTCCGGAAGCGGAACCTCGATTGCCTGGTCAATGCGGCCGGGACGGCCTGCCAAAGCTGATTCCAGCTGCTCAGGCCGGTTTGTCGTCAAGACAAAAATGATGTCTGTATTTTCCTTCAGGCCGTCCATTTCATTCAGCAGGGCATTCAGCATTGTCTCCTCGCAGGGCCCACTCATTTGTTCCCTGCTGCGGGCAATGAGATCAACATCTTCAATGACGACCATTGATGGCTGAAGCAATCGTGCAAGGCTCATATATTGACGCAAGAGGGAAATTTGCTCTGCGGTAATTATCAACGCCGTATGCCCTGGAAGGCTTCCCGCGAGATACCTGATTGTATGGGTCTTTGCCGTTCCCGGCGGGCCATAGAGCAAAATACCTTTGCGCGTTGATTGGCCGAGTTTTCTGAGAAATTCGCGCTTTTCAACAAAATTGATGATATTGCGGTCGAGCAGCTTGAGCGTTGCCTCGGGAAGAACGACTTCATCGCGGCGAACAGTGGGCAAGCGATGCACCAAAATGGCACTGCCCCGGCCACGGTAATTTGCCTCATTTTCCAATGAGAGGACTTTGCCGCGGTATGAGCGTGCTTGGCTCATGGCATTTTCGAGCACATCAAAACAGCGTTGCACCAGCACACTGCCCAGTTCGCCAACGGGAACGGCAATTTCAACGCAAGTGCCAGATTCTTGTCCAAACTCTCGATGAGATGACAATACGACCGCATAGCGCAGCCCGCCTTCCGCACAAAGCCAAAGGCCATTATTCAAGCATTTGACTGCTTGGCCGTCACCAATCTCGACCTCCTGGAATTGGGCGGCGGAGATGGTGGCTGCATTTTGACCAGTTTTTGTAATGGCAGCAAACGTTAGCGTTTCGTATCGGTGCTGTTCATAGATACCAAAGAACCGGATTGGTGACTTTGAAAACAGGCCGTCAATTGCAATTTGCAAATCAGCGCGCATGTGCCCTGGAAATTGACGTGATGTCGTAACCAGTTCTTCTTGCGAAAGGCCTGCAAAATGCCAAGCTACCGCTTCATGAGCATATTTGAACTTTAGCTTCCGTGCCGTCTGTCCCGAGTTGTCGTTGAATCCGCTGGCGCTGCCATTGGCCAGCTGGTTCGATCCAAATGGAAACGCTTTGATCTGCAACGGGAAGCCTGCCGCTTTAATGCGTTCTTGTGCGGACTCAACGATCGCATTGGCGATCTTTGGTGGGAAAATTCCGCAGGTTGCATTGCCTTGTTTGTCTATAGTTGCTGCGAGAGATAGCGCTTCATCTTCAGAGAAGTTGACGACTGAACGGAGAAGATCGATAACGAAGTGAACCGGCGTCAGATCGTCGTTGTAGATTTCAACTTGCAAATTGCTAAATTCGGCGGGCGGGTTGTGCATCGGCTCATTTTCCAGTTGATGCGTTGGTGCACAACCTCTTTAAGTCGAATCACAACCTGAGAGGTTAATCTCGGCCTCGCGGGCGCAATGCTGGTTAATTGGCATGAAGGCAAATCTGGAATTCTAGGCGCTTCCAGCGCCATGTAAAGTCGTTGCAACAGTGCCAGTAGACAGGGCTTTTGGCCTGTGCTAGGACGCCCGCACTTTGGCGGTGAAAACCGCCTTTTATCATTAACAACCAGATTTGAGGTAGTGCCCCTTGCAAGTCATCGTGCGTGACAACAATGTCGATCAAGCCCTGAAAGTGCTGAAGAAGAAGCTGCAGCGCGAGGGCATTTTCCGTGAACTCAAGATGCGTGATGCATTTGAAAATTTGAGAGGATTCCTACCCCAGAAGCAGTTACGTGAATACAATGCAGCTTGGAATAATTTTTTTGATTTTTAGAGGAGCCAGTGAAGATAATGAGTAAACCATCAGTTTCGTCATGCCGCAAGACATTTTTTATGTTTTCGGCCGTTCTATTTTTGGCAGTTTCCGGCTTTGTCGCCAGTGCCCAGGCACAGCGTGTGATCCGTGCGACGACCGCTTCGGTAAATCCCGGAAACCAAGTCACGATACAGATCCAGTTGGATTCGCAGGGCAATGAATCTTCTACGAGCTTCAGCTTTAACTTTAACCCGGCGGTTCTTACAAGCCCGGTTGTCGCACTCGGCAACGGCGTTCCGGCCTCGTCGAATCTGGGACTGAACACAAACAATGCCGCAGCTGGACAGATCGGTGTGCTCGTCGATTCGACAAACACCTACACCGCTGGTACGCGCAACATCGTGTCGGTGACGTTTACCGTTCCTGCCGGAGCTCCTCTCGGACTGTACCCGGTGACATTGGGCGGCGTCCCAACACCTCAGAGCGTTTCGAGTTCAACGGGTGCCCTTCTGACCACGACCTATACTAACGGCAGCGTTCAGGTTGGTTCGACGGCAGCCGGAGTTGAGGTTTCGGGCCGCGTCGTTAC
>CALMEZ010000298.1 GCA_937864985.1 uncultured Alphaproteobacteria bacterium | reverse complement strand
TCGATGGCGATCTGCGCCGCGTAGACGTCAATCGCCACGGCGACATCGTGGGAGCCTGGTCGTTCTAAATTTCAAGTTCAGTCAAAGCGCGAATCTGTGTTGGCAGACGGCAACCATCCGCCTGTCAACATCGCTGTCTTTATGGCATCCCGTTCCTGTTCCAAACCTTGCGGATGGCGGCGATGTTTGAAACATGTTCGTAGAGGACTTTGAGATTGGGATGCCGCGAGAACAAGGCCGGCATGTCGTCGCTCCAGGTGAACAACATCGCCGCATAGATATCGGAAGCACTCAGTGCCTTCCCTAGTATGAATGGGCCAATGCCGAGTGCATCGGCAAACACACTGAAATCCTGTGCCAAGTCAATGATGGCCTTTGCCTTGATGCCTTCGGCATGGGCCGGATCCGTGGAGTAGCGCTCGGAATAATACATGCGCAGGTCGGTGGCATAGGGTGCCGCCGCCAGATAGATCATCCAGCGCAGATATTGGGCGCGCACCGCAGTTCCAACGGCTGGTGCCATGCCTGCTTCCGGATGGGCATCAGCCAGATGAATCATCATGGCCGCACTTTCCGTCATCACGCTGCCATCAGGCAATTGCAGAGCGGGAATTTCACCGCGAGGGTTGATGGCGTAAAACCACTCCGGCGCTTTGCCCGTGGCGGGTTTGGCGACATCGACGACCTCATGCGGCACATTGAGAACGGCCAACAGGGCCTCGACTGCAGCGGAACCGGCATTCTTCCGCGCATAAAGCTTGTACATTTTCGGAACTCCAATTAACCCCGTATTGGCCTTGCGCCGTCCAGGTCCGCCAGACAATATCACGCCTTCATGCCTGCGCCACACCTGCACATCACGATTGGCCACAATGGCGGGCCGCCACTGGAAGACGGATTCAAGTGGGGAGATGCACCCATTGACGTCTATTATGCCTGGAAGCGCGCGCATGACGACGTGTGGAAAGGCATTCCCTATCACACCATGATCAGGCGCGTGAAACTGGCTGAAGCATTAGGTCTCACATTTGAAGAATACACACTCGAAATTCTTTTTAACGGGCGCTATTTGCAGGCTGAAGACACCGGCCGCATTGCAGAGATCAAGGCGCAACGCAGATGACAGACGATTCGCTTGCGCTCACCTGCCAGCTGGAAAACAGCTTGCTCAAGGTTTGGCCATCGTTTTCGACGATGATGGTGGATGGCTGGGCTGTGCGGCTTGGCGGCGGCTATTCGGGACGCGCCAATTCTGCTTCGGCATTGCAGATCGGTGCCACATTGACGTCCACGCAGCTTGAAGACATCGAAGTACATTATCGGGAAGCTGGACTTCCCTCCACTGTCCGAATCACCCCACTCGCCGCGCCACAGATGCTGGAGCTCTTAAATGGTCGCGGCTATGTAACGGTTGCCGATAGCCTCACGCAAATTGCCGATCTGATCCAACAACCAAGCGCAACAAATGTCTTGCTGGGTGAAAAGGCAGATGAACCGTGGCTCAATGGTGTGTGCCGCTCGCAATCCGGTGCAAAGCGGTTTCCCGAGAAGCTGCATGCGATTGTCAGCCGCATTCAGGTTCCGCATCGTTTTGCAACCTTGGTCATGGATGGCCAGCCATGTGCGTTTGGCCTTGGCGCGATCGATGGCGATTGGGCGGAATTGGGATGCATCATGGTTGATGCTGACAAGCGCGGAACAGGTTGCGGACGCGCCATCGTGACCAGCCTCATGGCTTGGGCGCAAGCGGTGGGCGCCGGCCATGCTTTCCTGCAGGTCGACGAAAAGAATGCGCCCGCGCTCAAACTTTACGAAAGACTTGGCTTCCGCACGCTCTATCCTTACAAAACGCTCATGCTTCGCAATCCTTGAAGCGCTGCCTTGTGTTTTTCACAATTTGCGGGCAACTGCGGGCGCGATGCATTTTCCCGCACTTTTTCTGGCCGCAGCCACAGTCCTGTTGCCTCCGCAAAAACCGTCGGCCTCCATGCCGCCACTCACGCCCGCGCTTTCGGCGCCAAGGCCGCGCGAACATTTGTTGAGCCCTAAGCTGCATGTTCACCCCGGCCTTTCCCATGCGCCGCGCGTAGCTCTGACGCTGGATGCCTGCACCGGCAAGGTGGATGAGCGCATCCTCAAGGCGCTGATTGCCAACAACATCAAGGCCACAGTCTTTGTTACCGCGCGCTGGCTGAAGCGCAATCCTGAGGCCTTGAAGCAAATGTTGGCGCGATCAGACTTATTTGAAATCGAAAATCATGGCGCGCGGCATCTCGCTGCTATTGATCACCCCGATTTGTATTTCGGTGTGAAGGCGGCCGCCTCTGCCGAGGGCATCCGCCGGGAAATCGAAGATGGCGCTGCTGCCGTGAAGCAGGCAACAGGCCGCGAGCCACACTGGTACCGCGGCGCAGCGGCGGAATATACAGCCAGCGCGCTCCCCATCATTTCCTCGCTGGGATTCAAGTTGGCTGGCTATTCGCTCGCTGGTGACGGCGGCGCTACTTATTCCGCCCGTCGCGCTGCGCTGGCCATTGCAGGCGCGCAAAATGGCGATGTCATCATCGCGCATATCAACCAGCCGATGAAGCCGGCAGGTGTCGGCGTAGTGGAAGGAATTTTGGCTCTGAAGGCCAAAGGTTATATCTTCGTGCGGCTTGATGACCGTCATCTGGTGCATTGAAGCAACCGTCAGAGACCAAAAGTCTCCTTCACTGATTGTCCCGCAGCAAGACTCTTCTGCCAATCTGCTTCGAGAGAGAGTTTGGCTTCTGCCTTTGAAATGAGTGTGGTCATCTCTTCACTGGTGAGCGAGACAAGGCCGTCGTCGTCACCGATCACAAGATCACCTGCGCTGATCACGCGTCCACCAATTTCCACCGGCGCGTTCACTTCGCCCTGTTGCCAGGCGGTTGGTCCGCGCGGCGTGATGAAACGGGCGTAAACCGAAAGATCCGACCAGGCCGCAAGCTCTGCCACGTCACGCACCGCGCCATCGCAGACGATGCCGGCAGCACCCTTGCGGCGAAGATGGCCGCCGAGAATGCCGCCGATCATGGCATTGTCGCGGTGGCCCTGCGCCGCAATGACCAGCACATCTCCGGCCACCAAGCCATCCAATGCATGCAGAACAGCGCCAAAATCCGGCGGTGCACACATCGCCGTCACGGCACGTCCGAACAGGCGCGGCTGCCGGCCCGCGGGGATCAATGGCCTGATATCAGGATCAATCAGGCAAGCGCCGTTGCTGACATCGGCAATGATGGCGGTTGGCACATGGCGCCAGCGGGCGAGCATTTGATCATCTCTGTTCGCAGCCCTTAGTGTGTGATGCGTAACGGCCATGGCTCAACCCAACGTCTTCCAGTGATCCTTGAGGCTGCGGCCCAGGGCTTCAATGCCCTGCATGATGCGCTCATCCGGCTGGCCGGAATAGTTGAAGCGCGCATGATTTTTTTGCGGCGCTTCCGGAAGAAAGCTTGCGCCCGGAACATAGGCCACTTTGGCCATGGGCAAAGCGTGGCTGCGCATGAAGCCCTCGGAGTCAAAATTCTTCGGAAACGTGGCCCAGGTGAAAAGCCCGCCATCGGGATCGGTTGTTGCAATGTCCTGTGGGAAATGCTGGCGCATCATGTCGAGCATCAGGTTTTTCTTGCGGCGATAGGCCTTGCGCAACACGTCAATGTGACCATCCAAGTCAAAGCTGTCGAGCAGCAGAGTGACAGCCGCCATGTTCAGGGTGCTGCATTGCGTGTCTGCGGCGAGCTTCAGCAGGCCCAGCTTTTGAATAATCTCATGTGATGCAAGCACCCAACCCAGCCGCAGGCCCGGTGCCAGGATTTTTGAAAAGCTCCCGAGCAGGATGACACGGCCTTCCGTGTCCAGGCTCTTCAGCGTCGGGAGTGTTTCACCTGCAAAGCGCACTTCGCGATAGGCTGTATCCTCGAGGATTATCACGTCATGCCGGTTGGCCAGTTCGATGATTCGTTTGCGGCGCTCGGTTGACAGTGACACACCCGAGGGGTTCTGAAAATCCGGAATGGTGTAAATAAATTTTACGTTGCGGTTGACTTGCAGCAGTTGCGCCAGATGATCTGGGTCAAGACCATGACTGTCCATGCGAACGCCGAGATAGCGCGGCTGGCACGGGTCGAAGGCAATCAACGCGCCAAGAAACGTGGGGCTTTCCGTGATAATCACATCACCCGGGTTGACCAGCAGCTTTGACACCAGATCAAGCCCCTGCTGACTGCCCTGCAAAATGAGCACGTCTTCGGCGCGGGCCGGCGTGCCGCGCGCGGCCATGCGGGAGGCAATCTGCTGGCGAAGCTTCAGCGGCCCGTCAGACACGGTGTACTGCAACGACTGGTCGCCATGTTCCAGGATGGCGCGTTGGTACACATCATTCAACGCCTGACGCGGAAACAGGCTGCTATCCGGATAGCCACCCGCAAACGAGATGATGGAAGGATCGGCTCCCATGCGCAAGAGTTCACCCACGGCATTGGGCTGGACGCGGGCCATGCGGGCCGACAGCAGATGATCAGGGTTCATGGCGGCGAACTTGGCAGAAAAGACGCAACGGACCAATCATCTTTGTGCATGCGGGGCATGACACGCGCTGTCTAGATGTACAGAAGCGCAATGGCCACAAAATGCGCGGCTGCGGCGGCAACCACGAAAACATGCCAGATTGCATTCTGGAATCTCAACTTTTCCCAGAGATAGAAAGGAACACCTGCCGAATAAAGAAGGCCACCGATGACGATCAGCACCATGGTTGCCAGCGGCAAGACAGCCATGAAGGACGATGCCGCAAACACCCCGACCCAGCCAAGGGCCAGATAGGCGGCGATGGCGATCCCGTCATAGCGGCCCGGCCGCATGACCTTGATGCATACGCCTGCCAGAGCCCCGATCCAGACCGTAGCCCCCAATATCGCGGCCAACGCACCATTCAGAAGCTGCAGCAGAAGCGGGGTATAGGTGCCTGCGATCATCAGATAAATGGCCGAGTGATCGAAGCGCCTGAGGATCCATTTGACGGGTGATCGCGGCCACAGGTTATAGGCCATGGAAAAGCTGAGCATGCACAACAGCGCCACAAGGTAGACCACGAGGCCGGCAATTTGCGCCGTGCCAATCCGCGTATCACGGGTCAACAGGAACAGCCCACCATACAGCACCGCAACAATTGCAGCGCCGTGGATGATGCCATCGGCAATCAATTCTTCGCGGTCATAAACCCGGTGCTGGTATCTCGCCTTGGTCATGGGCAGCACATTGCCCCGCACGACAGGGGCAAGTCAATGCGACCTGCCAGTGAACAAACGAAAGGCCATGCTGAGCGGAGCATGGCCTCTCGCGGAATTGCATCTGAGCTGCAATTCCTCGCCCTTCGCACTGCCATTCGGGGGCCGGAGGGCGTTTGCGTCTTTAGAGCCTGGGCAGAGCGCGGAAGGCCCAGGGCGAAACCTTGCCATCCTTGGCGGTATCAAGGCTCGCGTATTTGGACTGGGCGTAGTTCATGAACTCAAGCTTGGTGACCTTGCCGTCCTTGTCAGCGTCCCGTTCGGCAAAAGCGGCCTTGAGTTTGGCCGTCATATCGTCAGCCTGCTGCTGGCCCAGCCACTTGCGCCAGCCATGCTGTCCGGGGCCTTGCGTTGCCTCCGTTTCGTCGATCACACCATCATGGTTGCGGTCGAGGCGCATGAACATGCCATCGGCCAGGGCCGCGGCCTCGTCGGGGCCGATGAAGCCGTCGCCATTCGTGTCAAACATCATGCCGCGCATCATCATGCCACCGCCGGGGCCACCCATTTGACCCATTTGACCCGGTCCATGACCACCCATGCCATGATGACGGCCGTGACGCCGCCAATTCATGCCATCCATGCAATCCTGCGGGCCGGCATCCGCGTTGTTGTCAGCAACCTGCTGGTCTGCAGGGGCAGGCGGCGGTGGGGCGTTGCTCTGCTGGGCATAGGCCAATCCCGTTGCAACCGTCAAAAGAAGAGCGGTGGAAACGGCATATTTCGAAATCGTCTTCATGGAACCTCCATTGATTGGATGTCCTGAAGACGGGCATGGCTACGCATTCCGTCGCCAGTCAGAAATTTGTAATGTTAACGGCGCTCGACGGTGAACACGTATCGGTCGCGGCGTTCGCCCCGGCGCAGCACGGTGATCTTCACGTCCTGCCGGGTGCGCTCATGGTTGAGCAGACGCATCAAGTCGTCCATGCCGGCAACAGGCACATCATCCAGCGCGATCAGCAGATCTCCCGCCTTGATGTCAGCTTTCTCGGCGGGACCGTCCCTGGTGACTGCCATGACGCGCACGCCTGATGTCTGTTCGATGCCGGCTGCCCGCGCGATGTGACGGGGGATCACGGTGTTGGCGGCTTCGATGCCAATGGCGGCGCGGCGCACACGGCCATAGCGCATGACCTGCGACAGCACATCGAGCGCCGTATTGGAGGAGACCGCAAAGCAAATGCCTTGCGCGCCGCGGATCACCGCTGTGTTGACGCCGATCACCTTTGCTTTGGCATTGACCAGCGGCCCGCCGGAATTGCCGGGATTGAGTGCAGCATCGGTCTGAATCACGTCATCAATCATGCGACCGGTCTCGGCACGTAGTGTGCGGCCGGTTGCGCTGATGATGCCGGCCGTCACGGTCTGTTCAAAACCAAGCGGATTGCCAATAGCGATGGCCAGCTGGCCCGGCTTCAGCGCCTTTGAATCAGCAAAGGTTGCAGGCGGCGCGTTGAGCGGCTGATCAGTGCGGATGACGGCAATGTCCGTATGCGGATCATCACCCAGAACACGGGCGCTGGCCTGCTGGCCATCGGCCAGCGACACGCCAAGCTGGCTTGCGCCAGACACAACATGGCTGTTGGTGAGGATCAAACCGTCAGAGGCGCAGACAAAACCTGAGCCCATGCCGCCGCGGCCACCCTTCAGGGCGGTGATGTGGACGACAAAGGGCGAGGCCGCCTCAAAAGCCGCCATCACGGCGCTGGAATAGGCATCGTGCAGATATTCATCGGAAGCCGCTGCATTGGCCACCGGAGGAGACATAGTGGATTCTTCGAGCATGCCAGCGATATGGGGAGGCTGCCCCCCGCCTGCAAGGGGCCGCGTCAGAGCCCCTGAAGTGCCTGTTCCAGATCAGCAATCAGGTCATCGGCATTTTCGATGCCAATGGAAAGGCGCACCAGATTATCAGGCACGGGGCTCGTGGGTCCCTCCACGGTCTTGCGATGTTCGGCCAGGCTCTCGCAACCGCCGAGTGACGTCGCCGGAACGATCACCTTGAGGCGTGTGCAGAATTTCTGTGACGCCGCAAAATCCGCATTCAGCAACAAGGACATCATGCCGCCGAAGCCATCAGTCATCTGAAGCTTGGCGATGTCATGTTGCGGGTGGCTGGCAAGACCGGGATAGAGCACAGCTTGCACTTTTGGATGATTGGCAAAATGTTTGGCAATCGCCATGGCGTTGGCAGAGGCGCGGGTGTAACGCACAAAGACGGTGCGCAGGCCGCGCAACAGCAGCCAGCATTCAAAGGGAGCCAGGGCGGCGCTGGTCTTGGTGCGAAGGGTCTTGATCATCTGCCAGCGCTCATTCTTGGCGGCTGTGATCAACGCCCCACCCAGCACATCGGAATGGCCGTTCAGATATTTGGTCACGGAGTGGAACACGATGTCTGCCCCCAATGTGAGGGGGCGCGTGGTCACTGCTGCTGTTGCCGTGGCATCGACAGCGAGAATGGCCCCGGCCGCATGGGCGGCCTTTGCCGCAGCGGCAATATCGATCACGGCCCATGTGGGGTTCAGCGGCGTTTCAATCCACACCAGATCGGTCTTGCCCTTATGCAGCGCCTTTTCCAGGCTGGCGGAAGAACTGGTGTCAAACAGCGTCAGTGAAATGCGGCCGCGCGCCTCAAGGTTTTTCAACCAGTCGCGCGTGCCGTAGTACATGGTGTCGGGTGCGGCCACATGGGCGCCCACAGGCACGGTTTCGAGCAATGTGAAGATGCCCGCCATACCGGAGGGAAACAGCAGGCAGTCTTCGCCCTGCTCCAAGGCCGCCAGAGTCTCCTCGGCCTGCCAGAGCGTCGGGTTGCCGTTGCGCTGGTAATTTTCCTTGAGCAGTGGCGTGTAATTTTCGTCGCGGGCAAAGGTCGTGGACAGGTGGATGGGCGGGACCACCGCACCTGTTGTCGCGTCAGTGGCGCGCAGGGCGTGGGCTGCAATGGTTTCAGGCCGCGGTTTGGAATTAGACATGCTGGCCTCCATTGATGTGAAGTTCGGCGCCAGACACATAGGACGACGCTTCCGTGCACAGGAAATAGATGGCCCTGGCCACCTCCTCCGGCTGGCCGAGGCGGTGCAGCGGGATTTGCGGAATGATTTTTTCTGTCCCTGGCGACAGGATTGATGTTTCGATTTCGCCCGGTGAAATGGCATTGACGCGCACGCCCAGCGGCCCGAAGTCATGAGCCATTTCGCGGGTGAGCGATGCAAGGGCCGCCTTGGAGGTTGAATAGGCTGCGCCGGCGAAAGGATGCACCTTGGAGCCAGCAATCGAGGTCACGTTCACCACGGCCCCGCGCGCCGCCTTCAGTTCCTGGATCAAGCCACGCGCCAACATGATGGGGGCAAAGAAGTTGATCTGGAACACGGTCTTCCAGTCATCTTCCGAGGTTTCGATCGAGTTCATGCGCGCGCCGCCCGAAAGCTTCGGGCTGATGGCGGCATTGTTGACCAGCGCATCGAGCTTACCACCATGGGCCTTGAGCTTTTCGCGCATCACGGCAATGGCCTTGTGCGTGTCATCGGATGAGGCCAGATCAATGACGATATGATCTTCTGGGCCTGCATCCCACGGGCAGTCTTCCGGGAAAGGGTGGCGCGAACAGGTAATGACGCGCCAGCCCGCTGTGGAGAAGCGTTTCACTGTTGCGTGGCCAATGCCCCGGGAGGCACCGGTGAGGATCAGGGTCTTGCGGCCGTCAGTCATCGCCTAGGGATACAGCCTTGCCTTGCTCCAGTCACCATCCGGCCGTTCGCGGCGGAAAACCACCCGGTCATGCAGGCGGAAAGGCCGGTCATGCCAGAACTCCATGGACACTGGCTTTACACGAAAACCAGACCAATGGGGCGGACGTGGCACGTCAGCAATGCCAAAGCGGGCGGTTTGCATGGCGATAGCCGTTTCGAATTCCAGCGTCTTAGTGATGGGGCGGGACTGTTGCGAAGCCCAAGCCCCAATCTTGGAATCCCGTGGACGGGATTTGAAATAAGCATCGGCCTCGGCGTCTGTCACCTTTTCGACCACCCCGCGCACGCGCACCTGGCGGCGCAGCGACTTCCAATGAAACAGCAGCGCTGCCTTCATGTTCGACAGGATTTCCTGGCCCTTCTGGCTTTCGTAATTCGTGTAGAACACGAAACCACGCTCGTCATAATCCTTCATCAGAACCATGCGGACGTTGGGCAGGCCTTCATCATCAACCGTGGCCAGCGCCATGCCGTTGGGGTCATTGGGTTCGGATTTCTTGGCATCGGCGAACCAGTCGGCAAACAGGCCAAAAGGGTCCTTGCGGTCCATGAAGCCGAGGGATGCGGTGAGGGTTGTGATTTCGGTTAGAGACATCAATTTGCTCATCTTCTTTGCTTAACGCGTCGACATATAGCTATCTACAATCTTCAACGTTTCTGGATCAAATTCAACGTCGAAGCCACCACCATCCAACACGAGCTCACGGCAGGGGAACGGCGAGAACCGTACTGCAAGGATATCGCGATGCGGTTTGCTTCGTGACTTGTTGTGAACTGCAAAGGATTTCTTAAAAAAGTTCACGTCCACACCATTTCGAAGAGCCTCATTAAATGCCATGGCTACCAGCTTCTTTTCCAATGTCTCGTCAACAAGCCCGCTGGCACAAACTTCAGGAATTGGGGGCCGATCAGTCAGCAAGTAAGTTTGCGTGGTGTAGATCGCTACTCCACACACCACCAGAATCTGCAAGATTTGCGCGACGCCAATTCGCATGATTTGACTATAGTCATGAAATGGGTTGCCCGGTAGCTCCACCGGACCAAATTCGAAAAGGACCACTTTTGTTGAAGCGAGGATGACCTCATCGCTTTTTGAACACCAGATGCAGCGCGCCTTCCCCCGGTACTATCTCGGCATTGACCATGTCGAGCTTGGCGAGATCGATGCCTGCCAGCAGGTTTTCACCCGCCCCGAGGGTGACCGGGGTTACGGCCAGATGCAGGTAATCAACGAGGCCCGCTTGCAGGAATGTGCGCACCGTCTGCACGCCGCCATTGAGGCGCACGTCCTTGCCGTTGGCAGCGGCCTTGGCACGGCCAAGGATTTCCTTTGGATCACCACTCACGAATTCAAACACCGTTCCGCCTTCCATCGGCAAAGCGGGGCGCGGATGGTGGGTCATCACGAAGACAGGTGAATGGTAAGGCGGGTTTGGCCCCCACCAGCCCTTCCAGCTGTCATCGGCCCAGGGGCCGCGCTGGGGGCCAAACATATGGCGGCCCATGATATTGGCTCCGACATTTTCAAAGCCGCGCCGCGCGAACTGATCATCAATGCCGGTGCTGCCCTCGGTCTTGCCGAACATCGATTGGAATGTCCTCGTCTTGACGAAGGCCTGGGTCAGTAACATGCCGCCAATGCCGAATGGGTTTTCCATGCTCTGCTGGGGCGCAGCGCCAAACCCATCCACCGACACCATGAAATTCTCAACACGCAACTTGCTCATTGTTCACCTCTCGCCAAATAAGCCTGCAGATTGTCCAATGTTCCGGTCCAGCCACCCGTCATGCCGCTGTGAGCAGCACGGAAGGTTTCGCCCTCGGCATCATCAACACCGGCATAGATCCAACTGACCCGCAGCCGTGTCTGCTGTTCGCCTTCGGCAATGAAATCCATCATGGTCAACATTTCCAATGGCCAGTTCGGCGCCATGGGGTGGCGCGTCAGGCCGCCTTGTGGATCTGAAAAGCTTTGGGCGTAGACCAGTCGGCTGTACGGCGTGATTTCCTTGTACGTCACCATTCCCCACATTTCATTGCCCTGCCCCGAGGCCAGGCCATAATGATAGGTGCCGCCCGGACGCAGGTCTTGATCCGCTTTGATCACCGCCATTCCGGGGGGAGCAAACCATTGCTTCATCTCCTCCACATTCGTGCAGGCGCGGAACAGGCGCTGTTGCGACACCGGATATGAGCGCTCAATGGCAAAGAGGTTCTTCTCCTGCGCCAGCGGCGCCACATAGGCGGCCAGACGGTCAACGTTTTGCTGGGCACCATCCACGGCAAAGCGCGCGACGGCATCGCGTGCTTCCATGGAGTTTTCGATCATGCGCAGTTCAATCTGGGTCTTGCCGGATTGTGCCGTCAGCTCAATTTCACCAATGAACTTGTGGTCAAGGTCACCTTCTCCGCCGTTATCGTGCTGAAACCGCAGCAGGCGCGGCGCATCAACTGTCAGAAACACAAAGCGATTGGGATAATTGGTGCCATCCGGGCCGTGCATCGTGAAACGCGCTTCGCCACCCACGCGCAAGTCAAAGCTCTTGTAGGTGTTGGTGAAGCCATCCGGCCCCCAGAAGTGCTGGAGATGTTCCGGGCTGGTCAAGGCCTTCCACACTAGCTCTCGTGAGGCCGCGATCAGCCGCGTGGTGATGATCAGCGGCTTGTCCTTGGGCAAGGTTGTCCGCGCCAAAAGAGACATGTCTCACTCCTTGATGGTTTGCAGATAGTTATCAAGCCGGTCGAGGCGATCCAGCCACACATCACGATAGGCCATCAGCCAATCATCCACCTGCTTCAGGCCCTCGGGCGAAAGCCTGCACGGGCGCTGCTGGGCGGCGCGGCTTCTGGTGATGAGGCCGGCTTTTTCCAGCACCTTGATGTGCTTGGACACGGCCGGCAACGACATGTCGAACGGTGCTGCCAATTCATTCACAGACGCCTCGCCGCCGCGCAGTCGCGCCAGCATGGCGCGGCGCGTCGGGTCAGCGAGGGCCTGGAGCTTGAGGCTCAGCGGATCCATGTCCATTCCTGTCAAGCTTCCACGTAACGTTTGAAGTTGTCGAGGATTGCCTGCCAGCCGCCACGCTGCATGTCCACGGGATTGGTTTTTTCAGCCTCGAAGGTCACGCGCACGTTAACGCCCTCCGGCGCTTCGCTGAACTTCACTTCGGCTGTCCGGTCGCCAAAGGCATAGGCGATCAGTTTCTGCGGAATGACTTTTGTGTAAGTGCCGGCAAAGTCAAATCCCATGCTGCCGTCCTTGGCTTCCATGCGCGACGAGAAGGCGCCGCCTTCGCGCAGGTCAACGTTTGCCATGGTTGTATGCCAATCATCCGACGCGGCATTCCACTGGATGATGTCTTCCGGGGTGACATAGGCCTTCCACACGGTGGCAAGTGGCGCATTGACAGTTGTTTCAACGGTGATGACAGGGGCGTTGGTCATGAGAACCTCCTTAAGCTATTTCAGCCATCCGCGATTGAGGGTGAGAACCGGGCCAGGGCCATTCACCGCCCCGAACAGCAGGCCTGCGGCAAAGGGAAAATGGCTGACGAAAGCACCGAAGTGCAGGCCTTCGGCATCCGTCCAGGTGCTGGTGCCGTGGAAGGCGAAAGCCAGGAATATGACATAGACAGTGGCCAACAGGCAGGCTTCGCGGAAGAAAGCGCCACTCAAAAAGCAGATGACCAGACCCAATTCAAAGAAGGCCGCCAGCCAGGCCAGAGCCGTGGCCATGGGGAAACCGGCCGAAGAGATGTATTGCGCGGTCATTGCGATGCCGGAAAACTTGAAGACGCATGCCATGGCAAACATCGCCGCCATGACCAAGCGCGCCACAAGAACGGCTGCTGTCTTCCAACCTTCGCTTGATCTGACTGTTTCCATACTTAACCTCTCACTTAATTAACTAATTTGTTAAATACATAATTCGTTACAAACTGTCAACGCTTGCGCCCTTTCAAATGTTCAATTTCTATGCGATGAGGAGCGCTCTGCACGGGGCGCTTGAGGTAAAAATGAGCAATAACAATGGTTTGATGGCCGGTAAAAAGGGCCTGATCATGGGCGTGGCCAACAACCGGTCAATCGCCTGGGGCATCGCCAAGGCCTGCGCCGACCAGGGTGCCGAATTGGCTTTCACCTACCAGGGCGATGCGCTCAAGAAGCGCGTCGAACCTTTAGCTGCCGAAGTAAATTCCAAGATCGTGGTGCCCTGCGATGTCACGGATGGCGCCTCGATTGACGCCACCTTTGAAGCCGTCAAGCAGACCTGGGGCAAGGTGGATTTCGTTGTTCACGCCATCGCCTTCTCCGACAAGAATGAATTGGAAGGCCGCTACGTCGACACCACGTCAGGCAATTTCGACAGGTCCCTCAACATTTCCTGCTTCTCATTCACAGCCGTTGCGCAGCGTGCCGAGAAGATCATGCCGGACGGCGGTTCGCTCCTCACCCTCACCTATTACGGTGCCGAAAAGTGGATGCCCCATTACAACGTCATGGGTGTTGCCAAAGCGGCGCTTGAAGCATCGGTGCGCTACATGGCCGCGGACCTTGGCCCCAAGAACATCCGCGTCAACGCCATTTCGGCTGGCCCCATCAAGACGCTCGCCGCTTCGGGCATCGGTGACTTCCGCTACATTCTGAAATGGAACGAATATAATTCGCCGCTGCGCCGCACTGTGACGACAGAAGAAGTGGGCGATGCCGGCATGTTCATGTGCTCACACCTGAGCCGCGCCATCACTGGCGAGATCCTGCATGTGGACTCAGGCTACCACGTGGTCGGCATGAAGGTGCCGACAGCACCTGATATGACGCTTGTGAAAGATGGCGAGTGAGCCGTGGCGGCAACTGAAATTCCCAAACTGCCGCCCATTTATTTTGTCCGTCACGGTCAGACCGACTGGAATGAACAGGGCCTGATCCAGGGCAGCGTTGAAACCGACATCAACGCCACAGGCATTCGTCAGGCCCAAGCGGTGGCCGAAGCGCTGGCGCGGCGTGAGCCGGAACTGCACAGCTATGATTTTTACGTCTCGCCGCAACTGCGCGCCCGGCACACCATGCAGATCATCTGCGATGCGCAGCCGCGGGATTTCGCAACCGTGAAGATTGAACCACGAGTGCGCGAACTGGGTTTCGGCGTGTGGGAGGGCAAGCCCTTCTGGGAGCTGAAGGACAATCCCATGTATCCCGCCGATGCCGAGGGTCATTTCGACTGGAGGCCTGAGGGGGGTGAATCCTACGCCGACGGCGTGGCGCGCGTTGATGGCTTTCTGCGTGGCCTCATCAACCCCACGCTGATTGTGGCGCACGGCGCTGTGGGCCGCTGCATCATTGGTTTCGTCTGCGGCCTCGCCGGTCCCTCGATCACGCGCCTGCCCACACCACAGGGCACCTACTGCGTGCTGCGCGACGGCCGCTACCAATGGTACGACGAAAGCCACCAGCCGCAGTAAAGGGCCCTCATCCGGCTATCGCCACCTTCTCTCATCCTGCGGACGGGAGAAGGCCAATACTCTGAACGTTCGGTGCATGCGCCTTCTCCCGTTGAGCGCAGCGAAATGGGAGAAGGTGCCCGACAGGGCGGATGAGGGCTCTTCCAATCTTCGCAATATCCTCTAATCATCTCCCATGTCCCGTAACACATTCGGCCACCTGTTCCGCTCCATCAATGATTAAGCCTGTACTGCGCCGGGCCACCGTTGCAGACTTACCTGAAATCACGCGCATCCGGACATCTGTCCGCGAAAACCACTTGTCGGTTGAAGATATGGCGGCACGCGGCATCACCCATGAAACAACAGCTGCGCGCATGCTATCTGGTGAACTCGGGTCATGGGTGGCAACCATAGGCAACCAGATTGCGGCCTTTGCCTTTGCCGATAAGACCAACGGAAACCTGTGGGCGCTGTTCACCCATCCCGCGCATGAAGGCAAAGGCTGTGGCACCATCCTGCTTGCTGCCTGCGAAACATGGCTGAAAGACCAGGGCGTCGAAACCGCCGTTCTCGACACTGCAAAAGACAGCAAAGCCGTGGCGTTCTACGGCGCGCGCGGATGGACCATAGACGGTTCCGATGAGCACGACGTGTTCATGCGGAAAGTGTTGTAGGAACACGCCAACCGGCACTTTGCATTCCCCGCTAAATTCTTTTATCACCTGCCCATGTCCCACAACTCCTTCGGCCACCTGTTCCGCGTCACCACCTTCGGCGAGAGCCATGGGCCTGCCATTGGCTGTGTTGTTGATGGCTGCCCGCCCGGCCTGAAGCTGACGGCAGACGACATTCAGGCTTTTCTCGACAAGCGCCGCCCTGGCCAGAACCGCTTCACCACGCAGCGGCAGGAGCCGGATGCCGTCAAGATCCTATCCGGCGTGTTTGAAGATGAACGCACCGGTGGGCAGGTCACCACCGGCACGCCCATTGCGCTGGTCATCGAGAACGTTGACCAACGCTCCAAGGACTATGGCGCGATCCGGGACTCGTTCCGCCCCGGACATGCCGACTTCACCTATCAGGCGAAATATGGCGTGCGCGATTATCGCGGCGGCGGGCGTTCCTCGGCGCGTGAAACGGCCTGCCGTGTTGCAGCGGGTGCCGTGGCGCGCAAGGTCATTGCCGGCGTTTCCATCCGCGGTGCGCTGGTGCAGATGGGCCCGCACAAGATCGACCGCAAGAACTGGGACGATACGGAGATTGACCGCAACCCCTTCTTCTGCCCTGATGCGAAAGCCGCCAAGGACTGGGAGGCCTATCTCGACGGTGTGCGCAAGGCGGGATCATCTTGCGGTGCCATCATCGAAGTCACCGCGACCGGCGTGCCCGCCGGCTGGGGCGCGCCGATATATGGCAAGCTCGATTCCGAATTGGCCTCAGCCATGATGAGCATCAACGCCGTGAAGGGCGTTGAGATCGGCGCGGGCTTTGCTTCTGCCGCCTATTCCGGCGAGCAGAACGCCGACGAAATCCGCATGCGCCACGGCAAGCCCGAGTTCCAGTCGAACCATGCCGGCGGCATCCTCGGCGGCATTTCCACGGGCCAGGACGTTGTGGTGCGCTTCGCCGTGAAGCCCACCTCCTCCATCCTCACGCCACGCCAGACGGTGACCAAATCAGGTGAAGACACCGACATCCTCACCAAAGGCCGCCACGACCCGTGTGTGGGCATTCGTGCGGTGCCCGTGGGTGAGGCGATGATGGCGATCGTGTTGGCAGATCAGTTCCTGCGCCACCGGGGCCAGGTGGGGTAGAGTCTGAATTGGTTTGGCAGAACCCTTCACGCCTTTGTGGCGTCATTCCAAAAGCGCGCAACCGCGCGCTATTTGGAACCCAGCTTTTCAGCACCAGCCGCACAGCGGGGTTCCAGATGGTCCGCGCTTGCGGACCTCTGGAATGACGACACTGCGGTGATTGCTTCAATCAAACAAGATCACGCTATAGGCTACCCCACTTCAAGCAATCCTGTTTCCCCGCCAACGTCGTCTTCTTGATGGGTTCAAGACTATTGTTGGAGCGGCGAATTATCTGGATGCAAGTGTGGAATGTAACGGAATATAGACGAAGTACCGCGCGGTGTCAAGCATTATTTTCATAGACAAGGAAATATAAAGAAATCCTTATATTTCGCGGGTCATGAAGGTGCTGTTCAGGTCTGGCTTGTAGTTGCCGAAGGGGCCGCATTCCTCGAAGCCGTACTTGGCATAGAGCGCGCGGGCCGGCGCGAAATAGTCGAATGAGCCGGTTTCAAGGCTGAGGCGTTTGATGCCGCGGGCGCGCGCCTCGTCGATTAGGTGCAGCATGATGGCGGCCCCGGTGCCGGTGCGGCGCAGTTCCTTGGCGGTGTGCATGGATTTCACTTCGGCATGGGTGGGTGACAGCACCTTGAAAGCACCGACGCCCATCAGCTTTTCATCATCCCAGGCCGAACAAAAGTAGACATCCGGCTGCTTCAGCCGCGACAAATCGAAGACATGCACGCTGCCCGGCGGTGTCACCGCGTGGTTGGTGTCAAAATGGAATTTCAGCATGGCGATGACACGCGGGTCATCAAGGCCGCCTGCAACAATCTTCATCACGGCTTCACATCCACAACAACACGGCCACGCACCTTGCCGGCAACAATATCGGCGGCAACACGCGGCACATCATCCAACTTCACATGGGTGGTCAACGCTTTGAGCTTCGCCATGTCAAGATCACGCTCCAGCCGCGCCCATGCAGCACGGCGGCGCGGCAGCGGCGTGGTGACGGAGTTGACGCCAACCAGTTTCACGCCGCGCAAGATGAAGGGCGCAACCGATGTTGGCAAGTCCATGCCCTGCGCCAGGCCGCAAGCCGCCACCGAGCCATCTTCTTTCATCTGCGAGAGGACATTGGCAAGCGTTGTTGATCCAACGGAATCAATGGCCCCCGCCCAGCGCGACTTGGCCAGCGGTTTCACCGGCCCGTTGAATTCCTTGCGGTCAATGACCGTTGTAGCACCGAGCTGCTTCAGAAATTCTGCCTCTTCCACGCGACCAGTTGATGCCACGACATTGAAGCCGAGTTTTGACAAAAGCGCGACGGATACAGAGCCCACGCCACCCGCAGCGCCGGTCACCAGCACTTCGCCCTGCTCTGGTTTCACGTCCTGCTCTTCCAGCGCCATGACGCAGAGCATGGCTGTATAGCCAGCCACGCCAATGGCCATGGCATCGGACGTCGAGAAGGACTTGGGCAGTGGCACCAGCCAGTCACCCTTAACCCGCGCCACTTCGGCATAGCCACCAAAATGCCCTTCGCCGACGCCCCAGCCGCCCAGCACCACCTTGTCACCGGGCTGGTAGCCAGCATGCGACGACGACAGAACCGTTCCCGCAATGTCGATGCCCGGCACCAACGGATAGCGGCGGATGATCGGCGCCTTGCCGGTGATGGCCAGGCCATCCTTGTAATTCACGGAGGAGTGCTCGACGGCAATTGTGACATCGCCATCCATCAGGTCAGATTCGTTGAGATGGACAAATTCGACATTCTGGCCCGCGTCGGTCTTGCTGACCAGCAGCGCGCGAAACGGCTTCATGCTTTTCCTCCCGGAAGTGCTTCGTCGAAAACGACGGGTTGGCCGTTTGCAGATGACGCAATCTCGCCCTGCCACATGACCTTCCGTCCACGGATGAATGTGCCGACACACCAGCCCTGCACCGCAACGCCATCATAAGGTGTCCAGCCGCAGCGGCTTTCGATCCATTTGTTGGTGATGGTTTCCTTGCGCTTCATGTCGACGATGGTGAAGTCGGCATCGTACCCCTCGGCGATGCGGCCTTTGCCGGAGATACCGAAAATACGGGCCGGGCCATGGGACGTCAGATCGACAAGGCGTTCCAGCGATAGTTTTCCGGCATTGACGTGATTGAGCATCATGGGCACCAGCGTCTGTACGCCTGTCATGCCCGAGGGCGATTGCGGATAGGGCTTGGCCTTTTCCTCGAGCGTGTGCGGCGCGTGATCAGAGCCCAGCACATCAACGAGGCCTGAGGCGATGGCCCTCCACAAGGCCTCGCGATGGCGCTTGTCTCGCACCGGCGGGTTCATCTGCAACTTTGTGCCAAGACGCGCATAATCATCGGCCAAGAGCGTGAGGTGATGCGGCGTCACTTCGACCGTTGCCACGTCGCGGTGAGCAGCAAGCAATGGCAATTCCTCGGCTGTTGAAATGTGGAGCACGTGAATGCGCTTGCCATGCCGGCGCGCGATTCGCAGCAAACGCTCCGTACACAGACGAGCGGCCTCTTCGTCGCGCCAGACGGGATGGCTTGCAGCATCACCCTCCACCTGATGCGGAAGGCGGGCGCGCAGGCGCATTTCGTCTTCGCTGTGAAACGCGGCACGGCGCGACAGTCGCGCGATGATGGCACTTAGACCGCCGTCATCTTCAACCAGCAGATCACCGGTTGATGATCCGGCGAACACCTTGATGCCGGCTGAGCCTTCCAATTTCTCCAATGAAGAAATCTGATCGAGGTTGTCCCGCGTGCCGCCGACATAGAAGGCAAAATCGCAGAACATGCGGTTGCGTGCGCGCCTCACCTTGTCGGACAGGGTTTCGGCACTGGTGGTGGTGGGCTTGGTGTTCGGCATTTCGAAAACCGCCGTCACGCCGCCCATGACAGCGGCGCGGCTTCCGGTCTCGAGGTCTTCCTTGTGTTCGTTGCCGGGTTCGCGAAAATGCACCTGACTGTCGATAACGCCGGGAAGAATATGCAAATTGCGGCAATCCAGGGTTTCGGCACCGATGAAGCCGGACATATCGCCAATTGCGACAACCCGGCCTTGCTGCACTGCGATATCGCGCTGCCCCGTGCCGTCCTGGTTGACGATGGTTCCCCCTCTGAGGATCAGGTCAACGGATTGGGCCATGCGCAGTCGTTCCTTGAAGTCAGTCCATAGACTACGTAAATGGTGGCAAGAGACGTTGCAACCGGCATGACAGATATTTCTTTTTCCGAGCAGGTTCTGCCTGGGCGCGCCGTGATCCGCATCACCGGCGAAGGCGTTTTGCCGTTCCTGCACAACATCTTGACCTGTGATGTCATCTCCCTTGCCGCTGGGCAGATGGCCTATGGCGGGTTGCTTTCGCCGCAAGGCAAGATCCTGCATGACATGTTCGTGTTGGCAACCACCGATGGGGCGCTGATCGACTGTGCGGCAGACCAGGCAGAGGCTTTGCTGCAAAAGCTGAACCTCTACAAGCTGCGCGCCAAGCTGACGATCAGCATCGACCCGGCGCTGGAAATTGCCGTGTCACCGGCGCCCCTGCCCGATGGCGCGGTTGATCCGCGCCTTGCTGCCATGGGCTGGCGCGCCATCAGGCCACAGCGCATGACAGCCATTGCTTCAGGCTATGATGCGGCACGCCTGGCGCTCGGCCTTGCGGGAAGCACCGATATTGGTTCCAATGCAGTGTTCCCGCATGAAGCGAATTTCGACCAGTTGAACGGCGTGTCATTCAGCAAGGGCTGCTATGTGGGGCAGGAAGTTGTGTCACGCATGCAGCACCGGAGCACGGCGCGCAGCCGCATCCTGCCTGTTCTTTGCGATGCTCCTGCGACAGTACAGGGCACGTCCATCATGAGTGGGGAAGCCCTGATCGGCGAAATGTTGTCATCGTCCGGAACGCAAGGGCTGGCGCTGCTGCGGCTTGACCGGTTGGCAGAGGCAACGGCGCCGCTGCTGTCAGGCCCTGTCAGAGTGCGGGTGCAAAAGCCTGCATGGGTGCGGTATGACGTGACGATTCCCGAGGTGGCGCAATGACAGCTGTGAAGCATGACGATGGCCTGTGCCGCTGCAGCTGGTGCGGCACAGATCCACTCTATGTGCACTACCATGACACGGATTGGGGCGTGCCCGAATATGACAGCCGCGCGCTGTTTGAAAAACTGATCCTCGACGGCTTTCAGGCGGGTCTGTCGTGGATCACCATTCTGCGCAAGCGCGAAAACTTCCGCAAAGCCTTTGATGGCTTTGATCCGGAAAAAATTGTGCGTTACGACGCGCGCAAGATCGAAAGCCTGATGCAGGATGCAGGCATCGTTCGCAACCGGATGAAGATCGAAGGCACGGTGGAAAGTGCCAAGGTTTACCTCTCGATGCCGGATTTTTCGGGTTACCTGTGGGGCTTCATTGATGGTAAGCCCATCCAGAACCAATTCCGGTCCATGAAGCAGGTTCCGACGGCCACACCCGTTGCCGAGAAAATTTCGAAGGACCTCAAGAAGCGCGGTTTCAAGTTCTGCGGGCCGACCATTGTCTATGCCTTCATGCAGGCCTGCGGGTTGATCAATGATCACATGGTTGACTGTCATCGCCACGAAGCCGTGAAGAAGCTGGTGCGGCGCTGATGAATGATGTTGCGCCAAAGCGCGCATGGCAGCGCATGCTTTCCGGCCGGCGGCTGGACCTGCTCGATCCATCTCCGCTCGACATCGAGATTGAGGATATTGCCCATGGGCTGGCGCGGGTGGCGCGCTGGAACGGGCAGACGCGGGGTGAGCATGCGTTTTCAGTGGCGCAACATTGTGTGCTGGTTACAAAGCTTTTCCAGCACGTGATGCCCAAGTCCAGCACTGCCGAAAGTCTGACGGCCCTGTTGCACGACGCGCCAGAATATGTGGTAGGTGACATGATCTCGCCATTCAAGGCGGCGTTGGGACTGGATTACAAGGCTTTCGAAAACAGGCTGCTTGCCGCCATTCATGTGCGCTTCGGTTTGCCAGCATCGCCGCCTGCCGAGCTGGTTGCCGCGATCAAGCAGGCCGACCGGATGGCAGCTTATCTTGAAGCGACGCAACTGGCGGGCTTCTCCATTGAGGAGGGCATCAAATTCTTTGGCCAACCGAAGGGACTGAACGGGCTTGATACGCGGCTTGTGCCGCTTGGCACGGCAGACGCCACACGTCTTTATCTCGACTGCTTCCAGGCATTTGCGGTGGCCAGATGATCATCGTGTGTTCATTGCGTGAGGCGCAGAACCAGATTTCGCAACATGGGGCGCGGCGCGCCATTACCATTCTCGCGCCCGGTACGGAACTGCCGCGTTTTGACGGCGTGACGGCAGATGATCACCTGCGCCTGACCTTTCACGACATTGCTGGAGCCTCTCCCGGGCTTGAACCGCCGCAGACCCGAGACATGGTTGCACTGCTGACTTTCCTGCGAAAATGGGACAAGCAGCAGCCGATGATCATCCATTGCTGGGCCGGGATCAGCCGCTCCACGGCGGCAGGTTATATTGCCACCTGCCTATTTCGTCCGCATGCGGATGAATTTGAGTTGGCGGAAGAGTTGCGTGAAGCCTCGCCTTCAGCGACGCCAAACGCCATGCTGGTTGCACTGGCCGACGAGGCGCTGGGCCGCGACGGCCGCATGCGGCAGGCCATCCAGTCCATCGGACGTGGTGAAGATGCCTTTGAAGGCACCCCATTCAAGCTGAAGATTTAAGCCTTATCAGCCGCCAGCGTAGAAGATGTGATGGCCAATCTTGACCACCTTGCG
>CALMEZ010000297.1 GCA_937864985.1 uncultured Alphaproteobacteria bacterium | reverse complement strand
CGCCGCGAGCCGCGCGGAGATGGCGAGGCCCAGGCCGGTGCCGCGCCCGCGCGCGACGCTCCGGCCGTGCACCTGCGTGAAGGCCGTGAACAACAGCGGGAGCTGGTCGCGGGGGATGCCGATGCCGGTGTCGACCACCGAGATGACGAGCCACGGCGTCTCGCCGCTCTTGTCAAGGGACGCGCGCACCGACACCTCCCCGCGGTCGGTGAACTTCAGCGCGTTGTTGCCGAGGTTGACGAGCACCTGCTGGAGGCGGAGCGCGTCGGCGGTGATGCGCCGTGGCGTCCCGAGGCCCATCTCGACGCGGAGCGATAGGCCGCGCTCGATGGCGAGGGGGCGCAGGAGCGCGTCGACCGCGGCGAGCATCGACGCGACGTCCACCGACTCGCGCGTGAAGCTGAGCTTGCCGGCTTCGATGCGCGAGACGTCGAGGATGTCGTCGAGCAGCGAGAGGAGATAGGTGGCGTTACGGCGGATGCTGCCTGCGTGCTGGAGCGTCTCCGCGTTGGCGCCGTCGGCGTGCAGGAGCAGGTCGGCGTAGCCCACCACGGACGCGATGGGCGTGCGAATCTCGTGGCTCATGCGCGCGAGGAAGTCGGACTTCACGCGGGAGGCTGCCTCGGCGGAGTCCTTCGCGGCGGAGAGGGCCCTCTCCACGCGACGACGCTCGGTGATGTCGCGCACGACCACCACGGCCTGATCAACGCCCAGGGGCAACACCCGCGCCTCGTAGGCGTGCTCGCCGTCCTGCATCGGGAGGTCGTAGTCGAAGGTGACCATGCACTCGCCGCTGCGCACCCTGCGCAGCACGTCTGCGAAGCGCGCCCTGGGCTCCTCGGGCAGGAAGTCGTGGATGGGCTTGCCGAGGAAGTCGGACGGCGGCGCGATGAGGTCGCGGGGCGACCCGGAGATGAAGTCGAGCACCGCGCCGTGAAGGTCGATACGGAAGTAAAGGTCGGGCAACGCGCGGAACACCGCGTTGATCTCGTCGGTGCGCTGGCGCACGAGGTCTTCGAGGTGGAGGCGGTAGGTGTTGAGCTCTTCGTTGAGGCGCTTGAGCTCGGTGACGTCCTGCTTGATGGCGACGAAGTGCGTGATGCGCCCGTCGTCCTCCCGCACCGGCGAGATGATGTCGTGCTCGATGAACTCCCCGCCGTCCTTGCGCCGATTGATGAACTCCCCCCGCCACGTCTCGCCGCGCTGGAGGCAGTCCCACATGGAGGCGTAGGTCTCGTGTGGAGTCTTGCCTGACTGGAGGATGCGTGGGTTCTGCCCGATGAGCTCGTCGCGCGAGTACCCCGCGCGGCGCACGAAGGCTTCGTTGACAAACTCGATGTTGCCCGCGCGGCTGGTGACCACCACCGCCTCGCAGCTCTGCTCCACGGCGAGGGACAGCATACGTCGCTCCGCCTCGGCGGCCTTCCGCTCGGTGATGTCGGCGGCGATCCCCCCGAGGCCGATCACCTCCCCGCGCTCATCGTGGAGGCGAAAGATGGTCTCTAGAAACGACCGCTGCTGGCCGTCGAGCATCAGGTTGAACTCGATGGCCGCGGGCTCCCCCGTCGCCATGACGCGCGCGCTCGTCTGGTCGATGGCGTCGGCCTCCGCGCCGAAGAGCTCGCGGTCGGTGCGGCACAGGATCGCCTCGGACGGCATCCCGATGGCGCTCGTGTGGCGGCGGTTGCTGAGCATGAAGCGCAGGTCCGCGGATTTGGCGTAGACGACCAGCGGCGCCTCATGGATGAGCGCCTGCGCGAGACGCGACGACGCGCGCAGTCGCTGGAGCTCATCCTCCAGGGCCTCGACGCGCGCGCGGAGCGCTGCCACCTCCGACGGCCCGCGGTCGACGAACGCCGCCGCGTCCATCACGCTCCGTCCGAGCCTTCCACCGGCCGACCGGCGGCCTGCACGGCCCCGGCCTTGGCCAGAAAATCGGCAACGGATCGATCTTCCGTCTTGCGCAAAACACTCATCTGACAAGGCCCCCTTGAAACTTCCTTGGCGTGACAGGACACGCGGCAAATAAGATAGGGAGGCTTTGTGGCATTTAAAGCTTTATTTGCAGGCGTTAGTCTTGAACACGTCGAGCTTGCTGAGCTTGCCCGTCAGGGCATAGGTGCCATAGTCCATCAGCAGTTCCGTCGACACGCCATTTTCGAACATGAGAAATGAGGATTGATAGGTGGGCTGGGCATCGCCCGTGGCATCCACCGGATAGTAACTCATGGTGATGGGCCAATAGGCCAGCTTGGCAAATTCCGCCTTCGTGGCCTCATCCATGCCGGCCAGTTCATAGCCCGTTTTTTTGGCGCCAATGAAGGTGATGACATGCTGCGCCTTGTCGCCTTCCGTGCCTTCAAAAACAATCGAGTCATCACGGCTTGCGCCGGACAGGGCGACGTCAACAATCTTCTTCTGGAACACGGTGGGAAACAGGGCCTTGGCATCGACCTTGAAAGTTTTGCTTTCGTCTCCGGATAGCTCCCCGTCCGCTGCCGATTCCGGGGTGTCACGCCGCGCCTTGACGCGCGAATTGGCTTCAGCCTTGGCATTGGCGAATTGGCTTTCCTGCACGTCAAGCGTCAGGCCATCACCCGTTTCGAAAGATGTGAGCCTGAAGTCTGATTCCTGCGGCTCGGTTCCGTCGCCGCGCGTGAAGCGATTGGCCATGCGGTAACTGACGGCATAGCCTTCGCAGTCTGATCCCTTGATTTCGTAGGCCAAGCGGCCGCTCACCGAGGCAAGGCCCGATTCCGGGTCCATGCGCTTGGCATCGAGCGTATAATAGGCGCGGTGGGCTGCCAGCGTTGCAGCCTCGGCCCCTGCCCCGCACATGACAAAACAGATTGAAAACAGTGGGATCAACCGGATGGTTCGGCTAAGAAACATGGAAACAACGTCCTTCTGAAGGCAGGCAACGCTAACATGAACAGCACTAAAAAAACTGCAAAAATTCTCGTGACGCGCAAGCTGCATGACGGTCCTGAGAAGGATCTGGCCAGCCGTTACAGCTGTATCTTCAATCCCGACGACAAGTCATTGACCGCGCAAGAGATTATTGCCCGGGCGGAGGGGTGTGACGCGATTGTCACCACGTCTTTCGACAAATACCCGGCCGAGGTGATTGCCGCCTTGCCGGCATCAGTGAAGATCATTGCCACGGTTTCGGTTGGGCATGACCACATCGACAAGCCCGCCGCCAAGGCGCGCGGAATCACTGTCACCAACACGCCAGACGTTTTGACAGACGCGACAGCAGATATCTCCATGCTGCTCATCCTCGGCGCAGCGCGCGGTGCCTCCTGGGGCGACCGCATGGTGCGCGAGAACCGCTGGCCGCGCGGCCAGATGATTGCGCCCATGGGCTTTGATGTGTCGGGCAAGCGGCTGGGCATCCTCGGCATGGGGCGCATCGGGCAAGCTGTGGCGCGCCGCGCCAAGGGCTTTGACATGACGCTGCACTATCATAACCGAAAACCCGCAGCGGAGGCCGACAGTCTGGGTGCTACTTATCACGCCAGTTTCGAGGCGATGTTGCAACACTGCGATTTCCTGTCGATCAACTGCCCGATGACGCCGGAGACCAAGGGCCTGATCAATGCCCGCACCCTCGCACTGCTGCCGAAGGATGCCATCGTGGTCAACACGGCGCGCGGCGGCATTGTGGTGGATGATGACCTGATCGCGGCGCTGCAATCGGGCCGCATCGCCGCGGCAGGCCTTGACGTGTTCGCCAATGAACCCAAAATTGATCCCCGTTATCGCACGCTGGAAAATGTCTTCATGCTGCCCCATCTCGGAAGCGCCACGCACGGCACGCGCACGGCCATGGCCATGCGGGCCATCGCCAATGTCGATGCCTTTTTGAGCGGTCAATCACCGCGGGATATTGTGACGTGAGGTTTTCGCCGCAACTGCGGGCGCTGGACTGGCTTGTCGCAAACCCCATTGCCCATCGCGGCCTGCATGATGAAGCTAAGGGCATTGTCGAAAACACAGATGATGCCTTTGCTGCTGCCATGGCCCATGGCTACGCCATCGAATGTGACATCCAGTTGACGGCTGACGGCGAAGCCGTGGTGTTCCATGACGAAACGCTGGAGCGTGTCACCATGGGCAAAGGGCTGGTGATCGACCACTCCGTTGCAGCGCTCAAGACTGTTTCCTACCGCCAGTCCAAGACACGCATGCAGACGCTGGGCGAATTGCTGGACCAGGTGAATGGCAAGGTGCCGCTGGTCATCGAGATCAAAACCATCTGGGATGGCGGTGCGCCTCTCACCCGGCGCGCGCTGGAGGTTCTGCAAGCCTACACCGGCCCCTATGCCCTGATGTCGTTCGATCCTGATGCGGTGGCGCTGCTGGCTGCGATTGCCCCGCAGACGGTGCGCGGCATCACGGCGGATCGTGGCGTTGATGCCTATTACAACATGTTGCCCATCGCGCGCCGCCTTGAACTGCAAGGCATGTGGCACATCGACCGTTCGCGGCCGCATTTCGTTTCTTTTGATTTCAAGGGCCTGCCCTTTGCGCCAGTGCAAAGCATCCGCAGCATGGGTTTTCCGGTCATCACCTGGACAATCAAGTGCAAAGCAGATGAAGCTTTGGCGCGGCGCTATTCGGATCAGGTGACGTTTGAGGGATATCTGGCCTGATGGCGGTGCGCCCGCGCGTGCTGGAAAGCCTCGCAGATCTTCCTGCCGCACATTGGGACGCGGTTGCAAACCCATCCTGGCACGCCTTCAATCCGTTCGTGTCCCATGCCTTTCTCTCGGCCCTTGAGGAATCAGGCTGTGTTTCAGCGAAAGCGGGCTGGCTGCCCCATCACATTCTTCTTGAAGAGGATGGGACTGTCGTGGGGGCCGCGCCCTGCTATGTGAAAAGCCATTCGCAGGGCGAATATGTGTTTGACCACGGCTGGGCCGAGGCCTTCCAGCGGGCCGGCGGGCGCTATTACC
>CALMEZ010000296.1 GCA_937864985.1 uncultured Alphaproteobacteria bacterium | reverse complement strand
GCGAAGAACGCGTGCTGCGCATGCGCTTCGGCATCGGCATGAACACCGACCACACACTCGAAGAAGTGGGCCAGCAGTTCTCAGTCACCCGCGAACGCATCCGCCAGATTGAGGCGAAAGCGCTCAGGAAGCTGAAGCATCCGTCGAGGTCAAGGAAGTTGCGCTCGTTCCTTGATAACTAGGGCGCATCGGACTAAGATCACGGCATGAACAAGCCCGTGATCTTCACAATCTCTGCTGCCTGGGACGAAGAAGCTGCCGTTTGGAGCGGGCATTGTGACGACATTCCCGCTGCCGCTGATGCGCCAACTTTGGATGGTCTGCTGGCGAAAATGTCAGCCATGGCGCTCGACATTTTGGCTGACAATCATCCTGGGGTGTTGCCGTCATCGGTCTATCTCCAACTCAATGCCCTGCGCGAAGCGGAGCCTGCGGCTGCCTGATGGCTCCGCAGTTTGACCGCGCACTCCGGGAGTTGTTGCGCGCAGCAGGCTGCACCATGGTCCGGCAAGGCAAGGGCAGCCACGAGGTTTGGCACAGCCCGCTCACCAAGAGGAATTTTGCAGTCCCCATTGGCATTCCAAGCCGCCATACCGCAAACGCAATTCTGCGGCAGGCTGGCCTTCCGAAAGCCTTTTGACCGATGCCAGCCACGCACACCGCTATCCTCGACACCCTCCACCAGCGCTTCACCGACAACATGCAGCGTCACGGCGGCATTACCTGGGCGCAGGTTCAGGCGCGCCTCGAGGCCAATCCCGCCAAACTCAAAATCCTCGCCGTAATGGAAGCGACAGGCGGTGAGCCCGATGTCGCGGGCGCCGAACCATCCGGCGCCATCATTTTCACCGATTGCGCAGCCGAAAGCCCCGCCGGCCGCCGCAGCCTGTGTTATGACAAAAAGGCCCTTGATGCCCGCAAGGAGAACAAGCCCAAAGGCTCTGCCGTGGAAGCAGCCGCCAAGATGGGCATTGAACTTCTCGACGAAGCGCAATATCGCGCCCTGCAACAGCTCGGCGAATTTGACTGCAAGACCTCAAGCTGGATCGCAACACCAGATGCCATTCGCGCCCTGGGTGGCGCGCTGTTTTGCGACCGGCGCTATGACACGGTTTTCACCTATCACAATGGCGCCGACTCCTATTATGCCGCGCGCGGCTTCCGGGGCCGCCTGATCGTCTGAAGTCCTGGCGGGGCAGGGCCAGACAAGGTCTTGACTTTCAACCATCCGCTCATTACGTAATCAAACAAGTTACAGAATGGAGTGTCCGATGACGCAGCGTTTGCCCACCTATTTCATTTCCCACGGCGGCGGCCCCTGGCCCTGGCTGCCCGACATGCGCAAGATGCTGCACTCCCTCGAAGTGTCGCTCGCCAACATGCCCAAGGAAATCGGCGTGAAGCCGAAGGCCATTCTCATGGTCTCCGGCCATTGGGAGGAAGATGATTTCGCCGTCATGTCTTCGCCGACCCCCGGCATGGTCTATGACTACGGCGGCTTTCCGCCCTTCACCTACCAGATCAAATATGCCGCCCCCGGCGCGCCGGATGTGGCAAAGCGCGTCGCCGAGCTGCTGAAGGCCGCAGGCCTGCCCACCCACATGGACGCCACGCGTGGCTTTGATCACGGCGTCTTCGCGCCCATGCAGGTCATGTACCCCGCTGCCGATGTGCCGTTGCTGCAGGTGGCAATACGCCATTCCTACGACCCCGAGCAGCATCTGGCCCTCGGCCGGGCGCTGGCCCCCTTGCGTGATGAAGGCGTGCTCATCGTCGGGTCCGGCCTCAGCTATCACAACCTCAGGCTCTTCGGCCCCGGCGCGAAGGAACCGTCAGCCGCCTTTGATGCCTGGCTTGATGAAACTGTGAATGCCGATGCCAAAACGCGTGTGGACCGCTTGAAGGAATGGGACAAGGCACCCGCCGCCCGCGTCTGCCATCCGCAGGAAGATCATCTGGTGCCGCTCTTCGCCGTCGTCGGCGCGGCAGAGAATGAGAAAGCCACACGCGTTTATCACGACACCAATGTCTTCGGCGGCGTCACCGCATCTAGCTATCGGTTCGGCTAAGGCGGATTAAGCCGCGGCCCGGTCGGCGCGTTTCAGGCTATCGACAAGCGCGTTGAAGCATCTGCCATCGAAGGCTTTGCCCACGTCCTGCGCCATGATGCCAAGCGCCTGTGACGTTGGCATGGCCTTGCGGTAGGGCCGATCCGCCGTCAGTGCGTCAAACACATCAGCCACAGACACGATGCGCGTTTCCAGGCAGATTTCCTTGTCCTTGAGGCCAAGTGGATAGCCCTTGCCGTCCAGCCGTTCATGGTGACCACGTGCCACGGGCACAAGGGCGGAGAACGCAGGGATATCGGCCAGGATCTCGCCGGAAACACTGGCGTGGCTCTTCATCACTGTATATTCCGCATCGGTCAGCTTGTCGGGCTTGTCGAGAATGGTGTTGCTGATCGCCAGCTTGCCGATGTCATGCAGCAATGCCGCCCTCCGCAGCCACCGGCGGTGATCGGCATCAAGGCCCAACCGCTCGGCAATCAGGTCGGCATAGACGGCCACACGCTGGCTATGTCCACTGGTAAATGGGCTCTTGGAGTCAACGACGAGCGCGAAGCCTTTCGCCACCCGGTCGAGGTATTCATCATCGGCGCGTGCCACATGTTCTTGCGGCTCAAGCGCCAGGACCCATTGCATGATGTCGCCTGAACGCAATGCGTTCCAGACCTCTTCATCTTCCGCCATGGCAACGAAAACTTCGACGAGCGATGCATCGAACCACGTGTTGGCACGGTTCTGGATCTCACGCACCGCAGCGTCCCGGCCCGACGACATGAAAAACACATCGGCCACCTGAGACATCAGCGCGATCTGCGAAGCGATGGGGATTGCGCGCAGCGAAAGACCTTCGGGCTTGCCGCGCCCGTCCCAATGTTCGTCGAGACATTGGATGGCCCGCGCCACGTCATCGCCAAAGCCCATGATGCGGGCAATTTCGGCACCGCGTGTGCAACGTGCCTCGATCAGTTCGCGCGATATTTCGCCGCCATTGCGCATGATTTTGATGATGGCGCGGAAACGTTCGGCCATGCCGCGCTCAAGGCCCGTGTGGCTGATGACAAAGCGCAAGGCCTGCAATAGCGAACCATCAATCAGCTTGAAGTCGGCTTTGAATGCATGATCATCGGCGAGATAGAGCTGGCAAATGCGCGCCGCATTGCTGGAACAGCCAAGGTCTTTCAGCAACAGGGTGTAGTAAAGTTCTGTCAGTTCCCACGGCGTCAGGTTCAGGCATTTGCCGAGATGCATGCCAATCCAGCACACGCGGATGCAATGGCCGCGCGGCTGACCTTCAGTGAGATCGAGCGCGTGGCTCAACGCTGCGAGGATTTCAGCACGTCTGATCTGCGGCAGGGGCTTGTCCATGGCCGGCCAGCATGGCCCGTCATGCTTAATTTCGGATAAATTGGAAAATTTGGTGAGCCCGGCGGGGTTCGAACCCACGACCCTCTGATTAAAAGTCAGATGCTCTACCACTGAGCTACGGGCCCGCCAGGCGCAAAAATTGCGTGAATCCGGCAAGTGGGCGGCTTTTAGATTTGAAGGCGAGGGGGGTCAAGCGCTGTGTTGGGTTCTCCGCCGCGCCGCGGCACGGCCTTTGCATTTCCTTAACCAGCGAGGTGGCGCGAATGGCCAAATTTGCCACAATTAAGGGACTAAACACGCTTGATTGCTACAGGATTCTGTTTGATGAGGGCCCGTCAACGGGCTGAATCAAGGGGTTAGGGGATCGCTTCGCGACGGGGATTGATGGAACATCTGGCTATTGTTGTACTCGCTGCAGGCATGGGCACACGCATGAAATCGAAGTTGCCGAAGGTGTTGCACCGCGTGGCGGGCCGCAGCCTGCTGGGCCATGTGCTGCACGCCGCCAAGGATGTGGGCGCAGAGCGCGCTGTTGTCGTCCACGGACCTGGGCATGATGCGGTGCAGATCGAAACCCGCAAGATCATCGCGAATGCCCAACTCGCCGAACAGACCGAGCGCAAGGGCACCGGCCACGCCGTCATGCAGGCCGAAGCCGCCTTGAAGGATTTCGCAGGCACTGTTCTCGTGCTTTATGGAGATGTGCCGCTGATCTCCGCCGAAAGCCTGCGCAAGCTTCTCGCAGCGCGCGGCAGCAACACTATGGCTGTCCTCGCCTTTGAAGCCGCCAATCCCTTTGGCTATGGCAGGCTGATCACGCAGGGCAACAAGGTCCTTGCCATCCGTGAACACAAGGATGCCAGCGAAGCCGAACGCCAGATCAGGCTCTGCAATTCCGGCATCATCGCCATCAACGCAGCGGATCTGTGGAAGGCATTGGCCAAGCTCAAGCCCGCCAATGCCCAAGGCGAACTCTACCTCACCGATGTGGTGGAGCATGTGAACGCAGCGGGCGGAACCGCCGTCTTCGCCACCTGCGATGAAGCAGAAACCGCAGGCGTCAATGATCGCGTTCAACTCGCCGCCATCGAAGCCGAAATGCAGGGCAGACTGCGCCAGCGCGCCATGCTCAACGGCGCAACGTTGATCGACCCCGCCACCACCTATTTTTCCGCCGACACCAAAATCGGCGCAGATGTCGTCATCGAACCCAACGTCTACTTCGGCCCTGGCGTCACCGTGGGAGATGATGTCGAAATCCTCGCCAACAGCCACATCGAAGGTGCCACTGTCGCCAACGGCGCGCGCATCGGTCCGTTCGCACGCTTGCGCCCCGGTGCAGAACTTGGCGAAAAATCCCACGTCGGCAACTTCGTGGAAATCAAGAAGGCCAGGATCGGCAAGGGTGCCAAGGCCAATCACCTGACCTACATCGGTGATGCCGAAGTGGGTGCAGGCTCGAACATTGGCGCCGGCACCATCACCTGCAATTACGATGGCTATGAAAAACACCTCACGCGCATCGGCGAAAATGTCTTCGTCGGGTCCAACACCGCACTGGTCGCCCCCGTCAGCGTCGGGGCAGGGGCCAACATCGCCGCAGGCAGCGTCATCACGGCAGACGTGCCGGCTGATGCCCTCGCCATGACCCGCGCCGATCTCGTCCAGAAAGACGGATGGGCCAAGCGCTACCGAGCCATGAAAGCGGCCAAGAAGGCAAAGAAATCATAAAGTTGAACGGTTAGGTTCAAGGAGAACATCACATGTGTGGCATCGTAGGCATTCTGGGCAAGGAACCCGTGGCACTCTCTATCGTCGAGGCCCTGCGCCGGCTCGAATATCGCGGCTATGACTCGGCTGGCGTGGCCACGCTGGAAGGCGGCGGGATCGAGCGCCGGCGCGCGCCGGGCAAGCTGCGCAACCTCGAACAGAAGCTCAATGCTGAACCCATGGCGGGCATCGCCGGCATCGGCCACACGCGCTGGGCCACCCATGGCATCGCCAACGAAGACAACGCGCACCCCCACATGGCGGGCGACGTGGTCATCGTCCACAACGGCATCATTGAGAATTTCCGCGAACTGAAAGAGGAGTTGGCCCCGCACAAGGTCAAGTTCCTGACCCAGACAGACACGGAAGTCGTGGCGCATCTCATCGCCGTCGAACGCGCCAAGGGCCTGAAGCCCATCGAATCCGTGAAAGCCGTTCTGCCAAAACTGCGCGGCGCCTTCGCTTTTGCCATTCTGTTCAAGGATGAGCCCGACCTGCTGATCGGCGCCCGCCAGGGAAGTCCGCTCGCCATCGGTCATGGCGAAGGCCAGAATTTCCTGGGGTCAGACGCCATCGCGCTGTCGCCCTTCACCAACAAGGTGACCTATCTCGAAGATGGAGATTGGGCTGTCGTCACCCGCAAGTCCATCCAGATATTTGACGCCAACAACAATCTCGTGAAGCGCCCCATGAGCTTCAGCCAGGCCTCTGCCATGCTGGTCGACAAGGGCAACCACCGCCACTACATGGCAAAGGAAAT
Organism: uncultured Alphaproteobacteria bacterium; assembly: GCA_937864985.1. Lineage (GTDB taxonomy): Bacteria > Pseudomonadota > Alphaproteobacteria > Rhizobiales > Aestuariivirgaceae > Aestuariivirga. Next base: position 20,607 of record CALMEZ010000296.1, on the reverse strand, counting down.
TGCCGAGCAGCCGGAAGTCGTAGGCCATACGCTGGCTGAATACATTGACTTCTCGACGCAGACCGTGCGCGTGCCGGAAAACATGGCCTTCGATTTCTCCAAGCTCGACCGCGTCTCGATCACCGCCTGCGGCACAGCATCTTACGCAGGCCTTACCGCCAAATACTGGTTCGAACGCATTGCCCGCCTGCCCTGCGATGTCGATATCGCCTCGGAGTTCCGTTACCGCGAAGCGCCACTGGCGAAGAACGGCCTTGCCATCGTCGTCTCGCAATCAGGCGAAACCGCCGACACACTGGCGGCACTGCGCTATTCCAAGTCACAGGGCCAGCACACGCTGGCCGTGGTCAACGTGCCGGAATCAACCATCGCCCGCGAATGCGAAATGGTGGTCCGCACCTATGCCGGGCCCGAAATCGGCGTGGCCTCCACCAAGGCTTTCACTTGCCAGCTGTCTGCTCTTGCTTGTCTCGCGCTTGTTGCAGCCAAGCAGCGCGGCCACTTGCCGCCCGATCGGGAGCGTGAGCTGGTCAAGGCCCTGCAGGAAGCACCGCGCCACATGGCAGAAGTGCTCAAGATCGAAAAGCACATCGCCGAAGTGGCCAAGGATGTGGCCGGTGCCCGCGATGTGCTGTTCCTCGGCCGCGGCATCATGTTCCCCATCGCGCTGGAAGGCGCGCTCAAGCTCAAGGAAATCTCCTACATCCACGCCGAAGGCTATGCCGCCGGTGAGTTGAAGCATGGCCCCATTGCGTTGATCGACGAGAATGTTCCGGTGCTGGTGCTGGCGCCGCGTGACGACCTTTACGAAAAGACCATCTCCAACATGGAAGAGGTTGCAGCCCGCGGCGGCAAGATCATCCTGATCACCGATGAGGAGGGCGCACGGCACAATGCGTCCAAGACTTTCCGCGCCATATCAATGCCCAAGGTCAGCCCCTTCATTGATCCACTGGTCTATGCCTTGCCCGTGCAGTTGCTGGCCTACCACGCCGCCGTCATCATGGGCACCGACGTCGACCAGCCGCGCAATCTGGCGAAGAGCGTGACGGTGGAGTAGGGTTCCCGCACCTCGTCACCCTCAGCGCGGAGCGGAACCAGAATGAAAGTCGCAGTCATCGGTTTGGGCTCCATGGGCTTTGGCATGGCGGCATCACTGTTGCGCGCCGGTCATGAAGTGTACGGGCAGGATATCAACGCCGAAGCCGTGAAGCGCCTGCAAGCCCAAGGCGGCGCAACGGCCAGTGTGGCAGCAACCGCCAAAACACTCGATGCAGTGGTTGTCGTGGTGCTGAACGCCAGTCAGGCCGAAGCGGTTCTGTTCGGCGATGATGGCATTATTGCCAAACTGCGTGTGGGCGCTGTGGTGCTTCACTCCGTCACCGTTGCGCCGGATTATGCCCGAAGCGTCGCACAGCGTTGCACTGCCAAAGACATCCTGTTTCTCGACGCGCCGATTTCCGGCGGCTCGGCAAAGGCCGCGCAGGGCAAGCTTTCCATCATGGCGTCAGGCACCCCTGCCGCATTCAGCGCGGCACGCCCAGTGTTGTCCGCCATGGCTGAAACCGTTTTCGAGCTTGGCGATGAACCCGGCGCAGGCTCTGCGATGAAGACGGTCAACCAGATGCTGGCCGGCACCCACATTGCAGCCATGGCGGAAGCCATTACCTTCGCCATGACACAAGGCATTGCACCAGCACATTTCGTGAAGGTGATTTCCAAATGCGCCGGCACCAGCTGGATGCTGGAAAACCGTGCGCCGCATATCGTGGCCGGCGATTACACGCCGCATTCCGCCATCGACATCTGGCCCAAGGATCTGGGCATCGTGTTGGACGTTGCGCGTGCTTCCAAGTTTGCAGCGCCGATCACCGCTGCAGCCCTGCAACAATTTGTTGCCGCATCCGGCATGGGCCTTGGCCGCGAGGACGATGCCGCAGTGGCCAAGGTCTATGCCCGCAACGCCGGCCTGAAGCTGCCGGGCGAGGGCCAGCAATGATTGACGAAAACAAGCTGCGCGAGCAGATGTGCCTGTTGGCGAAATCGCTGTTTGAACGCGGCCTGACGCACGGTTCGACCGGCAATATTTCAGCGCGCACCAGCGATGGCGGCTTGCTTGTGTCACCCACCGGCAGCAGCTTTGGCCGCCTTGATCCGGCGCGCCTCAGCCGCTTTGACGCCGCAGGAAAGTTGATCAGCGGCGACAAGCCCACCAAGGAAATGCCGCTTCATTCCGCCTTCTACGACACTCGCAGCCAAGCTGCTGCTGTCGTCCATTTGCACGCCTGTCATTCAGTGGCCTTGTCGCTTCTTCCGGATATCGATGCCGACAATTTCCTGCCGCCACTCACGCCCTACAGCATCATGCAACTGGGCAAGGTGAAACTGCTTCCCTATTTTCGCCCGGGTGATGCCGCCATGGGTGAAGCCGTGCGTGGCCTTGCGGGAAAACGGTCAGCCGTCATGCTCGCCAATCACGGGCCGGTCGTTGCGGCAAAAGATGTTGAAGCGGCATGCAACGCCATCGAAGAGCTTGAAGCGACAGCGCGGCTGGCACTTCTCACGCGCGGCCTCAACCCCAACCTTTTGACGGGCAGCCAGATCCGCGATGTCGTGACCCACTTCAACGTCGAATGGGAAGCATAAGCCGCCACGAGTGCTTGCAGCGCGGATGAGTGCAGGCGTCCCCGCACCATCCGTTCCCAGCGGCGTTTCGGAGATTTAAGGCCTCTCCAGGGCCAATTCACGATGGCAATCAGCAGGCGCGGGGGACTTACCCCGCGCGAGAACATATATAGAACGCTAGGAGAAAATGTCAAGAATAGGCAGAAGAAAAATCTTGTGCCAAAATCATAGCGCTAAATCAGGCAGTTAAATGAAAAGGGCTCTAGTGGGCCATGCCGCCACGCGGGCGGTAGCTGTTGCGGGCCGCGTCATAGCCCTCGAAATACTCGCGCACCTGCGGATGGCGCACCGGTTCACGCACATCATCGGCCAGCAGGTTCTGCTCGGAAACATAAGCCGTGTATTCCGTCTCGTCGTTTTCGGCGAGCAAGTGATAGAACGGCTGGTCCTTGCGCGGCCGCGCACTCTCTGGAATGGATTGATACCATTCCTCGGTATTGTTGAATTCGGGGTCGACGTCAAAAATCACGCCGCGAAACGAAAACAGGCGGTGCTTGACCACTTGTCCGATCGAGAATTTTGCTGGCGGCAAGGCTTTCATGCGCCATCAATGCCAAGCACGCACAAAAAAGGCAAGGGGATGGCGCATTCGGCGTCCAGTCGCTAGATTGCTCCCATGGCAAACAACGACACCACGCAGGTTCCCGTCCTCGTCAAGCGCAAGCTGCAAGCTGAGGTCATCGGCCCCATCTATGCGGAGATGGTTGCGCAAATTGGTGAGGAGAAAGCTGCCAGCATTCTCGATGCCGCGATCCGCAAGGCGGCTATCGCAGAGGGCAGGGCCTTCGCCGCAAAAGCACCAAATGGCAATCCTTCGATGCAGGATTTCATCAAGCTCTTCGAACTCTGGACCACGGGCGGCTCGCTCGAAATCGATGTTCTGGAAGCCAGCGATACGCGATTTGATTTCAACGTGACGCGCTGCCGCTATGCCGAAACCTACAAGGACATGGGATTGGGCGAGATCGGCCATCTCCTGTCGTGCAACCGCGATGCTGGCTTCTGCGAAGGCTATGATCCCAACATGCAGCTGGAGCGCCAGCAAACCATCATGGAGGGCGCGAAATGCTGCACATTCCGCTACCTGCGCAAGCAGCCTGAGGCCGCAAAAGCCTGAGCCTTGCAGGCGGGTTGCGCCGCCCCCACATAACGGCTAAATCGCCGCCAAACTGATTGGATATGCCATGGAAACCGTACTGCTCGTCATCCACCTGCTGGTGGCCGCCTGCCTCATCGTCTTGATCCTGCTGCAACGCTCGGAAGGCGGTGCGCTCGGCATTGGCGGCAGCGGCGGTGGTGGCGGCAGCATTTTCTCGGCCCGCGGCGTTGGCAATACACTGACACGCACCACAGCCATTCTGGCTGTCTGCTTCTTTGCAACGTCGATTGCCTTGACCATGATGCAAACGCGCAAAGGCCAGAGCACATCCGTGTTCAGCGATGCGCCGGCCCAGACCGGCGGCTCTGCACCGGCAGGCAGCGGTGACGTGCAATTGCCGAAGCTGGGCCAGGACGCGCCGGCGGCACCCGCCCAAACACCGGCTCCAGCACCTGCCCAGAACAATACTGGCAACTAACTTTACAATTCCGTCGTTTCCGCCTGTGAAACATCGTGTTTCACGGGTGTCCACAATTGCATGAGGCCAGCACAAATCTGCGCTTCGAATCGGCAAGTGGCGGCGTTAAGAGGGGCTCCCATGGCGCGATATATATTCATCACTGGCGGCGTGGTTTCCTCCCTAGGCAAAGGCTTGGCTTCAGCGGCACTCGGTGCCCTGCTGCAATCCCGTGGCTATTCGGTCAGGCTGCGGAAACTTGATCCCTATCTGAACGTCGATCCGGGCACCATGAGCCCGTATCAACACGGCGAAGTCTTCGTCACCGACGACGGTGCCGAAACCGATCTCGACCTCGGCCATTACGAGCGCTTCACGGGCCGACACGCAAACCGCGACGATAACATCACAACGGGCCGAATCTACCAGGACATCATCACCAAGGAACGCCGAGGCGACTACCTGGGCGGAACAGTGCAGGTCATCCCGCATGTGACAGACGCCATCAAGGATTTCATCGGCCGTGGCAACGAAGGTGTGGACTTTGTGCTGATGGAAATCGGCGGCACGGTGGGCGACATCGAAAGCCTGCCGTTCCTTGAAGCCATCCGTCAATTCGGCCAGGAACAACCGCGCGGCCAATGCATCTACATTCACCTGACCTTGCTGCCCTTCATCCCGACTGCAGGTGAACTCAAAACCAAGCCGACCCAACATTCCGTCAAGGAACTGCGCTCCATCGGCATCCAGCCTGATATTCTGCTGTGCCGCGCCGACCGGGAAATCCCCGTGAATGAGCGCCGCAAGATTGCGCTGTTCTGCAATGTGCGTCCCTCAGCCGTCATTCAGGCTTTGGACGTTGCCAGCATCTATGACGTCCCGCGTGCCTACCACGCCGAAGGCCTTGACATGGAGGTGCTCGACGCCTTCGGCATCAAGGACGCCAGGAAGCCCGATCTCGCGCCTTGGAACGAGATCATGCACCGCATCACCGAGCCGGAAGGCGAAGTGAACATTGCCATCGTCGGCAAATACACGGGCCTGCTCGACGCCTACAAGTCGCTGAAGGAAGCACTGATCCACGGCGGCATCGCCAACAATGTGCGCGTCAACTTGCAGTGGATCGAAAGCGAGATCTTCGAGAAAGAAGATCCGGCCCCGTATCTTGAAGGCGTCCATGGCATCCTCGTGCCCGGCGGTTTCGGCGAGCGCGGCTCTGAAGGCAAGATCCACGCCGCCACCTTCGCCCGTACCCGCAAAGTTCCCTATTTCGGAATCTGCTTCGGCATGCAGATGGCCTGCATCGAGGCGGCGCGAAATCTTTGTGGCATCGCCTCCGCAAGTTCCACGGAATTCGGCCAGACGGCAGAACCTGTTGTCGGCGAGATGAAAGAATGGATGAAGGGCAACGAGCTGGAAATTCGCAAGAAGGGCGGCGATCTCGGTGGCACCATGCGCCTTGGCGCCTACAATGCCACTCTGGCCAAGGGGAGCCACATTGCCGAAATCTACGGCGACACCGAAATCTCTGAGCGTCACCGCCACCGCTATGAAGTCAACACCGCTTACCGTGCGCGCCTGGAAAAAGCCGGCCTGAAATTTGCCGGAATGTCGCCGGATGGACTTCTCCCGGAAACAGTGGAATATCCTGATCATCCATGGTTCATCGGCGTCCAATATCATCCGGAACTGAAGTCCAAGCCCTTTGCGCCGCACCCGCTGTTTGCCTCCTTCGTCGAGGCCGCAATGGTGCAGAGCAGGTTGGTGTGACACGCGTCTGCCGGAGCGCCAGCCTGGCGCTGGCCTTGGTCACGCTGTTGTGCTGCCTGTTTTCGGCCAGCGCATTTGCCTTTGACGAAAAAGCCGTTTCTTCCGCAGAGCGCAGCGCCCAACTTTTGCAGGCCCAGTTGCGTGCCACGCAAAGCGCAATCCAGGCACTCGACGAACCGTCGGACGACGAGTTGACAAAACAGCGCGCCAAACTCGGTTCACTGCGAACGGCGGCGGCCGCCGGAATTGAAAAGATCAAGGGCCCACTCGCGGACATCACCAGTCAGGTGACCGAGCTTGGGCCTGTTCCCACAGATGGGCAGCAGGAAGCGCAAGCGATTGCCGAACAGCGGCAAACACTCAACGCACAGATGTCACGGCTGACAGCCGTCCAGAAGCAATATACCATTCTGGGCCTCGAAGCAGATCAGGCCGAAGCCCGGCTGGCGGCAACGCAGCGCGCCGACTTCCTGCAACGCATTTTCCACTCGGGTCGCTCGGTTCTCGATCCGCGCCTGTGGTTGGAGACGGTGTCGAATTCATCGATCCTGTGGCAGAAGATTTCGTCACAGTTCCGGCTTGGACTGGCTTTCGCGAATCCCAATCTGAACTTGCAGGCCTTGTGGATCATTCCGATCGGCATCCTTGGCCTATGGTCGCTCGTCAGCCTGGGGCTGCCACGTCTTTGGCAGCTCACGTCATTGGGTCGCATCGTTCAGCCCGTGCCGGCAGGCCAGTCTGAAAGTGGGCTTTTGCGGTTGTGGCGAGTGCTGTGGGGCATGCTCAAACTGATGCTTTATTTTTTCGCAACGCTGATCTTGATTGCGATCGCATTTGCCGCATCAGGCTTGGCCAACGCACAAACAGAGCCACTCGGCGACGCGCTGGTTTCCGCGTTCGAACCGGCGATTATTGAAGGAGGCTTGGCATGGCTCGTCCTTTCACCGACAAGAGCCGAGCGCCGGCTCGTTGCAGTAGACAGCAAATCGGCACGCAGCTTGACGCTGATCATTTTTGTCGCCGCTTTGCTATATGGACACGGCTCGCAACTTTCGACGTTGGCAGCCAGCTATAACTTGCCAGTCAGTTTTACGATTGGTCAGTCTGCCTTTACTGCCCTGGCTTTGATCGCGCTTCTGGGCATGGGATTGAACATCGTGAAGCGCCAGGCAGCAGCTGGTTTGGCTGATGGCGAAGTGCCTTATTATCTGACCTGGTTCATGCAACTCGCCCCATTCCTGTGGCTGTTGCTTGGCATTGCCGGACTGGCGCTCGTCTTCGGTTTCATTGCACTTTCCTATTTCATTGCGGGTAATCTGCTCGACACTGCAATGTTGCTGGTGTTCTTCGGCATTGCGCACGCCTTCACCGATGCGCTTGCCAATGCCTGTCTCGAGCCTACGTCCCAGCCTGGCCGTTTTATCCGGAAGTTGACCGGCTGGAGCGAACAGGGCGTTTCGCGCGCCGTTCTCTTGTTCCGCTCGCTTGCTGATGCAGTCCTCACTGTAAGTGCCGTATTGGCGCTGGTCGCATTGTGGACGGTAGTTCTGTTCAATTTCAGTTCTGTATTGTCGGCAGCCGCACAGGGCCTCAGGATCGGCAGCATTGAAATCGCGCCGGCAACGCTGGCCGGGGCCTTGATGGTGCTTGCCCTCGGCGTGCTTGCCACGCGCTATGTCACTCGCTGGCTCGAAAAGCGCGTGCTCTCTGAAACGAACCTGGACACAGGCGTACAAAACTCATTGCGCGCCGCGGCCGGCTACACGGGTTATATTCTGGCCGCAGCCTTTGCGCTCGGGGCCGCCGGTCTCGATTTTTCTAGCTTGGCAATTGTCGCCGGTGCGCTTGGCGTTGGTATCGGTTTTGGTCTCAATTCCATCGTCAACAATTTTGTCTCAGGCCTGATCCTGCTCGCTGAGCGGCCCGTGCGTGTTGGCGATTGGGTGTCTGTCTCAGGCGGCGAGGGCATTGTTAAAAAGATCAACGTCCGCTCCACCGAGATTGAAACCTTCGACAATTGCACGATCATTGTCCCGAACTCGAGCCTGATCACCGAGTCCGTGAAGAACTGGACGCACCGCGACACCATTGGTCGTTTCACAGTCAATGTGGCCTTCGCCCATGGCATCGATGCCGACGAAACAGCAAAGCAGCTTCTGAAACTGGCCCAGGACCATCCAAAGGTCATGCGACATCCTGCACCCACGGTTCATCTTTCGAATATCACGTCATCCGCGTTGATCTTCGATTTGCGTGGCCACACCAGGGACATCTTTGAAGTTGGCAATGTCTCGAGTGACCTGCGCATGGCGATTACCCATGCCTTCCCGAAGAAGTCGCTCAATTTCCCGGTTAACGTTCTTCCAGCCACGGCCGTGCCAAAATGAAAACTGAAGAAAATTCTTTCGGCCTCGATATGCTCCGCAAAGCCGTTGAACAGGGCGGCGAAGTTGGCCCCATGATGAAGACGCTGGGCCAAAAGATTGTGTCTGTTGCGCCGGGTGAAGTGACTGTTGAGGGCACTCCTGATCATCAACATGAAAACATCATGGGGCGCATCCATGGCGGATTCCTGGCAGCACTGATCGACACGGCCATGGGCGCAAGCGTGGCCACCAAGCTTCCCCCCGGAACCGGCTTTGGCACGGTCGATTTGGCAGTCAAATTTGTGCGCCGTTTCGAGGTCGCAACAGGCCCCGTTTACGCAACAGCGCAGGTGCTCCACGCCGGGCGCACCATGTTCACTGTAGAATGCAAGGTTGCGGACAAGTCGGGCCTGCTCTATGCCCATGGCCAAGGCACATTCCTCGTTTATCCAAAATGACCAAACAGCACACTGTTACCGTTGGTTCCGTTCACTTCGGCAACCACTTGCCGCTCGCCCTCATCGCCGGGCCATGTCAGCTTGAAAGCCGCGAACATGCCTTCATGGTCGCTGGCGTTCTCAAGGACCTGTGCCGAAAGCTCGGCATTGGACTTGTCTACAAGTCGTCGTTTGACAAGGCCAACCGCACAAGCCTGGGCGGCAAGCGTGGCCTCGGGCTGGATAAATCTCTCGCTGTTTTTGCTGACATCAGGAAAGAGTTGCAGCTGCCGGTTCTCACCGATGTTCACGATGCCAGCCAATGCGCCGAAGTGGCAAGCGCTGTTGATGTGCTGCAGATTCCTGCCTTCCTGTGCCGGCAGACGGATTTACTCGTGGCTGCCGCAAAAACCGGGAAAGTGGTCAACGTCAAGAAGGGGCAATTCCTCGCGCCCTGGGACATGCGCAACGTTGCCACCAAGATCACCGAAAGCGGAAATCCCAATGTCCTGCTGACCGAGCGTGGTGTGAGCTTCGGCTACAACACGCTGGTCTCAGACATGCGCGGCTTGCCGGTGATGGCCGAAACGGGTCATCCCGTGATTTTCGATGCCACCCATTCGGTCCAGCAACCGGGCGGGCAGGGCACATCGTCAGGCGGCGATCGGCGCATGGTGCCCGTCTTGGCGCGCGCCGCTGTGGCGGTTGGCGTGGCGGGGCTCTTCGTCGAAACGCACCAGGACCCCGACCACGCACCGAGCGATGGCCCAAACATGGTGCCGCTCAATCAAATGGAATCTCTGCTGACAACGTTGATGAGACTGGATCAGATCGCCAAAGCCTAGAGTCCATGTTTCCGGCTGCCAACTGGTTCGGCATGGGCGACGACCCGCAAGATCGACGGATCAAATTCGACGAGGTTGATTTCAATCCGGTCGACGATGGCATGGACCTCGTTGACCGTGAGGTTTGGCTGGAAGCGGCAGTGATAATGCACATAGTGCCCTGCGCCATGCCGCCGAATCCGGATGTTGTGCAGGTCAGAAAGTTGCTTTTCACGACGGCAAAGCGTCATCAACTTCTTGGTGATCCGATTGACAGTCTTCTCGTCGGCAGCCGTGCCGACCAGCAGAACGGCATCGAGAGGCTCGATATGGCTTTCCACCTCGACATCGGCGCCCAGGCTTTCGCGGATTGCCCCTTCGAGCGCTGTCGCCTTGTCATGTGCCTGAAGCAGCGGCGTCGCCCCCTCGACCTCGAGGTCGAAGCTGACGGCAAGCCTGCCATTCAAATCTTGCACTGTCAGGTGATGAATGGAGAGCCCGTGTTGTGCGGCAATCAGTTCAACCTTGTCGAATGCCGATTCTGAATCAATCGCCACAGGCTGCATCTGCACGGTCACATCCGCGTGCTCAAACGATTCACGAACTTTTGCAACGAGTGCCGTTCGGATTTTTTCAATCTCCGTGGCAGGCAACGTCCGGGGTACCTCTGCCATCATGTCCACAAACAGCACCGGCCCGGCAGGCCGCACACGCAACCGGCTGACTCCGAGAACACCGGTTGTCCCCTCAGCCAGTTCCTTCAGTTTTTCCGTTGAACCGGCCGGCGCAGCATCAAGCAACGTGCTCAAAGTGCGACTGCCAAGCTCATAGGCGGCGTGTCCCACAAATCCTGCCACCACCAGCGCCGCTAACGGGTCTGCAAACCAATAGCCGTACCAGGACAACGCCAACCCGATGAGCACCGCGAACGAACTCCACATGTCAGCCCTGAAATGCAATGCATCCGCCGCCAGCGCATCACTTGACGTCTTCTCAGCCGTCTTTTCCAGGGCATGTGACCGGTTGTAGTCGATGATGATGGAGCCGAAGACCACAGCAAACAGCCACCATGAAATCTCGACGCTGTGATCATTAGAAATAAGCCGCAAGACGGCTTCATAACAGACCCACAATGTCACGAGGAACAGAAGACCCGTCTCAACAAGTGCCGCGAGGCTTTCAGCCTTGGCATGCCCGTAATGGTGGTCATCATCGGCAGGTTGGTCGCCGAAGCGCACCGCAAACAGGGTCAGCGCTGTTGCACCGCAATCAAGCAGGCTGTGAAAGGCTTCCGAGAGAAGTCCCAGAGATCCCGACACCAGGGCGGCTGCAAATTTGACCAGTGCCAAAACTGCGCTTGCCGCCAGGGATATGGTCGCCACCCGGCCTTTGTCATTGCTGGCATGATCATGTGGCATAGTCGTTCCCGCCGGTTTTACCCCGACTCAATGGGGCCTATGTTAGGGGGAATACCAGCTTACGGCCAATGCAACACCCATGACGACCGTCCAGACATTGAACAGCGGCGAGCCTTTCAAGCGGGCCCGGCCACTGACCTTTGCCCTGCTTTTCGCGGGCGAAAGCTTGCTGCGGGCACTCAATGTCAGCGTTATACCCTTGCAGGCCCGCCAGCTGTTGGGTGACAGCCAGAAGGTCAGTCTCGTCGCCACACTTGTGTCGGCTTCCGTGCTTATCACCACGCTTTGCATGCCTTTGCTGTTGCGCAATGTGCGCCGCCGTTGGACCTATACACTTGGCGCCGGGCTGATCATGACGGCTGCCATCCTGTTTGGCAGTTACACCATTCCCGGCCAGATTCTGGGCCAGTTCCTGCGCAACACGGGTGCGGCAGTTTTAAATGTCACGCTGTCGCTCTACATCATGGACCACATTCGCAAGGAGGATTTGACACATAGTGAACCCCTGCGGCTTGCGGTTTCGACAGTGTCCTGGGTGATTGGCCCTGCCACCGGCACTTGGCTGTTCGCGGCATATGGCAGTTGGGGCGCACAATCCGTGGTGCTGGCGGCGGGGATCGCACTGCTGACCGGTTTCTGGATCGCCCGCATCTATGACCCCACAGCACTGGTCGCGGGCACCCTGGTTACACCCAATCCCTTTGCAAATGCCTGGACGTTTTTTCGTCAGCCACGCCTGCGACTCGCATGGACCATCGCCTTCGCCCGCTCGTGCTTCTGGTCAGGCGTCTTCATCTATGGTCCATTGATGATCGTAGAAGGCGGCCTTGGCGTAACCGAGGCTGGCTATGTGATTTCCGCCAGCCAGCTGATGCTGCCGCTGAGCTTGCTCTATGGGCGCATTGCGAGGCATGCCGGCGTAAGGCCGGTGGTCGCTGTCTGTTTTGCCGCGGTGGCGCTCCTGTCACTGCTGACCGGGCTGCTGGGTAGCACCCACATAACCCTGGCCATTGCCTGTCTGCTGCTCGCGTCATTCTGCGCCACCGGACTTGACGGAGTCGGCGGCGTGCCATTCCTGCGCGCCGTGAAACCCCGCCAGCGCCGCGCCATGACCAGCGTCTACCGCACGTTCTACGAATCCTCCGAACTGCTGCCGGGCGTCGTCTATTCGCTCGCGCTTCTCTATTTTGATGTGAGTTTTGTTTTCGTTTTGCTCAGCATCCTGTGCTTTGCTTTGAGCGTCCTGAGTTGGCACTATCTCCCGAAATCCTTGTGAGACATTCAGCGAGAGGCGAAATGGCAAAACCCCTTTTGATCATCGGTAACAAGAATTATTCATCCTGGTCGTTGCGCCCCTACATGATGCTGGCCATGGCCGGTATCGCGTTCGATGAAAAGCTGATCACATTTGGTGATCCGGATTTTTCAAAAAAAGTCCGCCGCATTTCCGGGGCAGGGCAGGTGCCAATCCTGGTGCACAATCGCATCACCACCTGGGATTCACTCGCCATCATGGAGTACCTGGCAGACGCATTTCCGCAGAAACACATTTGGCCCGCCAACAAGGCTGCCCGCGCCATGGCGCGTAGCGCTGCAGCAGAAATGCACTCAAGCTATCGCGGCCTGCGGAATGCCTGTCCGATGAACCTCCGCCGCCCACGGAAACTGCCACCTAGCGGCATCACCGAAGCGATCAAGAAGGATGTTGCGCGTATTGAAGCCCTTTGGGCGCAATGCAGGAAGGCCCACGGCAAGGGCGGCGACTTTCTGTTTGGAAAATTCTCGGCTGCTGATGCAATGTTCACACCCGTTGTCACGCGGCTGGACACCTTCGCCATTCCCGTGAAACCGGCAACCCGCCGCTACATAGAGGTGATCATGAAAACGGCTGCCTTCCAGACCTGGAAGACAGCCGCATTGCAGGAGAAAGAGATCGTTCCGGAAGATGAGGTGGATTGAGCCACCGTCGACGTCAATAAACCGGGTAACACCACCAACCCGTCTTCCTGTAATGGGTCTCATACCGCAGAACATAGGAGTTCGGCCCAATGGGAAACCGCTTGTAGCAGTCGGCAAGCATACGCTTCTTTTGATCTGGGGTAAGCTGGTGCGATGAAGAAGAGGCGGGCTTCTTCTTGGCAAAAGCCAATTCGGGATTGATTGCCGCAGTGATCGACAGCGCAGCGATGATAAGAATTTTAAGACGCATGGATGTTTAACCTGTCTGGAAACGGCAGCTGATTAATAATGATAACAAACGACGGACCACTTGCCGTAGAATTTTTCGACATGAACTTCATGAAGGCGCGCGCCCCATTGCTTCCTGCAGGTCTTGATTCCGTTTTCATAAGCTTTTCGCTTTTGTTCCGCCGTCGGCGCGCCATTGCTCGACGGATTCTTCTTTGCGAACGCCAAATCTGGAGCGACTGTTCCGGCAATCAAGGCTGTTGCCAAAAGAATTTTCAATAGTTTCATTTACTTCTCCCCGGTCAATAACCAAGGATTGCATTGAGTTCGCGGCATGTCAAGAGACGCGCAATGACACCATTCCCGCACCGTCACGTCCCGCACGCCCGGCAATTTCGAGTTCCAACAGAACAGCCGCGACAAGGTCGGGTGACACGCCGCTCTCGCGGACAATGTCGTCCACATGAACGGGCGTCGGCGAGAGAAGTGAAATCACCCTGTCTCGATGGCTGCCATCCGGCGAAACATCGCGGCGAAGCGGCAGGGCGTCCTCCGCCAGCAGATTACGGCGCATGAGGCTTTGGGCATTCAAGGGCTCGAAGACGTCGTCAACTGAGGTCAAGATCGTGGCGCCATCTTTGATCAGCCTGTTGCACCCCTCACAACGGGGATCCAGCGGAGAGCCCGGCACAGCAAACACGTCACGTCCCTGTTCCGCCGCGAACCTTGCGGTGATCAATGATCCCGAGCGCATCGCTGCTTCAACGATGATGACCGCCCGCGACGTGCCGGAAATAATGCGATTGCGCCGTGGGAAATGTTCGGCCTTGGGCGCGGCACCCGGCGGCATTTCCGTGACGAGCAGACCACGTGCCGCGATGGCCCGCTGCAGGTCGCCGTTCTCCGGCGGGTAGATATGATCAATGCCACCGGCAATCACCGCAACAGTTTGAAGGTTGCGCGCCGCTTCATGGGCTGAGGTATCAATTCCGCGCGCCAGACCGGAAACGACGGTGAGACCCGCTTCGGTCAGGCGGTCCGCCAGCAGACGCGCAAATTTGCGCCCAGATGCCGAAGCATTGCGCGCGCCCACAATGGCGACGCAAGGCGCTGCCGCCAGTGCCGCATTTCCCATGATACAGAGGAGCGGGGGAGGGCCATCGACTTCAGCCAGCAAGGGTGGATAGTCGGCATCGCCCACAGACACGTGGCGCGCGCCAAGCTTCTGCACCTGCGCCATTTCATCTTCCGCCTTAGCCTGTGGAAACACAGAATATCCATTCCGCCGTCCTGCCGCTTTGGCAAGCTCCGGCAAGGCAGAGATGGCGTCGGTGGCCGAACCATACCTCTGCATTAAACGCTGGAACGTCATGGCCCCGATGCCCTCGGTCCGGGCCAGTTGGACGAGGCTTACCCGCTCAAGGTCAATTGGGGACACGTCACGCCTTGGAGGAAAAACTGCTTTTGCTTTCCTCGCCCTTCAGCAGACGGCTGATGTTGGCGCGATGCGTCACCCAGATAATCAAGGCAAGAAGCGGAAAAGCCCAAACAGGAAGGGGAATATGTGGCATGCCGAAAAGCGCACCGAGGGCAACCGCAACCACGGCACTCAATGCACCCACTGAGGAAATGCGCATCAGCAGGAAGGCCGCCAGCCAGACGGTGCAGAACAACAAACCGAGCGTCCATGACCACGCGAAAATGACGCCGAGCCCAGTCGCAACACCCTTGCCGCCCTTGAATTTCAGCCATACGGGCAAAATGTGCCCCGCAAGCGCGGCAAAGCCAGCTGCCAAAGCCGCTTGCTCACCGCCCCAAAATGTTGCCGCCAGCACTGGGAAATAACCCTTCAGCCCGTCACAAATCAAAGTCAGGGCAGCAATCTTCTTGTTGCCGGCCCGCAACACATTCGTCGCGCCAATATTGCCGGAACCAATCTTGCGTACATCCCCAAGCCCGGCTGCTTGTGTCAGCAACAGGCCGAAGGGAATAGAACCGCAGAGATATCCGATGAGCGCAAAAGTGATCCAGTTCATGAATCAAGCGTAGGCAAAAACCGTTCGTCCTGCAACGATGGTTTCAAGCGCGCGCCCTTCGAGGGTGCGATGTTCGAAGGGCGAGTTCTTGGAGCGAGACTTAAGGGTTGTCTCCTCAACCTTCCAACTGCGCGTGGGGTCGACGATCACCATGTCGGCTGGCGCGCCCGCCTGCAACCGACCGCCCTCCAGCCCCAGAAGACGCGCCGGCACCTGTGACATCGCTTCAACCAAACGTCCCAAGCCTATGACATTACTACTGAAAAGGCCCAACGCAGACGACAGCATGGTCTCCAACCCGATGGCCCCGAATGCAGCCTCGCCAAATGGCAGGCGCTTGGTATCGGGGCTTTGCGGATCATGTGACGAAACAATCACATCAATCGTACCATCGGCCACGCCGGCCACCAGGGCGCGCCGGTCGTCTTCACCACGCAATGGCGGGCTGAGCTTGAAGAAGGTGCGGTAGGCGCCAACATCGTTCTCGTTGAGCACCAGATGGTTGATCGAAACGCCGCATGTCACGGGCAATCCACGCGCCTTGGCCCGTGCCATGACTGCAACACTCTCGGCACAGGAAATCTGAGCGGCATGATAACGGGCGCCCGTCATTTCAACGAGGCGGAGATCGCGTTCCAGGGCCATGACTTCGCCCATCGCAGGGATGCCAGACAACCCGAGACGTGACGCTGCCTCACCACTATTCATGACGCCGCCACAAAGCGTCGGCTCTTCGACATGGGCCACCACCAGCATGTCAAAATCCCGGGCATAGGTCAGAGCGCGCCGCAACAAGTTGGCGTTGGCGATGGATTTTGTGGGGTCGGTGATTGCCACGGCACCCGCCGCCTTGAGCAGCCCTGTTTCGGCCAGCAATTCGCCTGCCAATCCCTTGGTGATCGCCGCCATGGGCGCGACACGCACCGATGCTGTGTCACGCGCCCGGCGCATCACATAATCAACGATCGCCGCATCGTCGATGACCGGCTGCGTGTTGGGCATGACGATCATTGTTGTCACGCCACCCGCTGCTGCTGCCTCCGAGGCGCTGGCCAGGTTCTCGCGGTATTCAGATCCCGGTTCACCTGTGAATACGCGCATGTCGATCAGGCCCGGCAGCACGAGGCAGCCCTTGGCATCGGTGACGGCCGCACCATTCCCCACACTGTCACGTGTCACAGAAGGGCCGGCCGCCAAAATCCAACCGCCTTCCATCAGCACACCACCGCGCGTATCAAGGCCTTGCTGCGGTGAAACAATGCGCCCGTTGATGATGGCACGGCGGCCGGAGGGATTGGCTGGGGAGGTGATCATTTTGAGTCTCCCCGCACCCGGTCGAGCGCATCAAGCACTGCCATGCGCACGGCAACCCCCATCTCCACCTGCTCACGGATCACCGATTGAACGCCGTCAGCCACCGATGAATCGATTTCGACACCCCGGTTCATCGGGCCGGGATGCATGACGAGCGCATGAGGCTTTGCGACCTTGAGCTTCGCTTCGGTCAAGCCATAGAAGTGATAGTATTCGCGCAGTGATGGCACAAAAGCACCGCTCATGCGCTCCATCTGCAGGCGCAGCATCATCACCACATCAGCGCCGGCCAGGCCTTCATCCATGGCCCGGAACACATCCACGCCAAAATTTCCAATGCCTGAAGGCAACAGTGTGGAAGGTGCAACAACGCGAACACGAGCACCCATGCGCGACAGAAGATGAATGTTGGAGCGCGCTACCCGGCTGTGCAGGATATCGCCACACAGGGCAACCGTCAGACCTTCCAGCCTGCCGAAATGCCGCCGGATGGTGAGTGCATCAAGCAGCGCCTGCGTGGGATGTTCGTGTTGGCCGTCACCCGCATTCACCACGGCACACGACACTTGCTGCGCCAAAAGTTCAACAGCACCCGACGATTGATGCCGCACCACCAGAAAATCCGGCCGCATGGCATTGATGGTCATGGCCGTGTCCAACAGCGTTTCGCCCTTGGCCACGGAGGATGTGGCAATTGCCATGTTCATCACATCAGCGCCAAGGCGCTTGCCGGCCAACTCAAAGCTAGACTGTGTTCGCGTTGAATTCTCGAAAAACAGATTCACCTGCGTCTGGCCGGCCAGCACCTTATTTTGCGGCGGCAGGCTCTTGCCCGTTTCAGCATAGGTCTGCGCGAGGTCGAGAAGGCTGGCGATTTCGATGGAGGAAAAATCAGTGACCGCCAGCATGTGCCTGGCTTTGAAGAGAGCGGGCCGAAGGGGGGCTGTCTTGGTCATTAAAAGCGCTGCATAGGGGCGACTTTGGGCGCTGGCAAGGGGGTCTCGCGGCTGTGGAGAAGTGTGGTGAACGCGAGGGGTTGGACAGGCCGGTTAGGCCGGCTGCCAACCATATTTGAAGCGCTTGTGGCCGTACTCAATGATCGGGTGTTCAACCAGACGCCACGACATCAAAGCCACCAGGGCGAGAACCGACGCATAAACACCATAGGCGGGCAGTGTGCCGATGGTGAAGGCCGAAGCATTGTTGATGGCGCCAACTGCTGAACCCACAACATAAGTCAGCGGGAAGTGGAACAGGTAGATCGGGTAGGCGCCAAGCCCGGCCCAGACGGCAGGCGTCAAGACGCGAGGGAACTTCGCTTCGGACAGCATGATGTAGGCAATTGTCAGAGCGAAAAAGACTGCGATCCAGGTGTAACCGACAATCACCAGGAATGTGTCGAACACGCCAGTGTTGCGGTAAGCAAAGTAACCGAATCCGGCCGCAAAAATCAAAGCCAGTTTTCCAATTATCGGCCGATATGCGTGCAGCACTTCACGATAGTGATTGGTGGTGAATAGATAAGCCAGCATCGTTCCGAGGCACAGCGAATCCATCCGGCATGGAAGCAGCATGTATGCCGCGTGCTGAAAGCCGTACGACAAACAAAGCGCGCGCGTTATTGGCGCGGCGATGATCAGGCCCACAAACCAATAGGGTAGTTGCCGCTTTGGAACAAACCAGATGAGGAACGGCATCAGCAGATAAAACTGCTCTTCGACCGCCAGCGACCAGGTGGGACCCAGCAGCATGTCGCCCCACCTGTCCTGGTAGGACCACACGAAATTCTGAAGGAACAGCAGGCACGAAATGGGGTTCTCAGCGGAGCCCAGATTGAAGGCGAGGAACAGCAGCACCAGATACATCGGCAGAATGCGGCAGACGCGGCGTCCGTAAAAGGCGGGGAAGAAATTTTCCTTTTCCCTGTTCCGGATCAGGATGGACCCAATCAGGAAGCCAGACAGCACAAAGAAAAGATCAACTCCGGTCCACAACACAGACGTAGGTGCCTTGAGCCAGGGGGCCAAGGCCACCAGATCATCCCGAAACACGTGCCAGCCAACAATCGACGTGGCAGCCAGGCCGCGCAGGGCATCGATGGAGAGGGAGCGGCGGCTCGCTGTGAGTGTCTCGTTCATTAAGGTCAAGGCCCGGCAATTCGCGTCATGGAATGCGCCATCTGGCATGCATAAGATTAACTTTGGCTCAATGACGGCCCGAAAAACGTGGAGAAATGGTCGAAACCAGCCAGCCTGGTTATCGCGCGGTATCCAAAAAGGACTGAAGAATATAGGCCGCTGCCAGCTTGTCGACATTATCAGCCCGCTTGGCACGGCTCATGTCAGCGTCCAGCATGACACGGGTTACGGCAATCGTAGACAGGCGTTCATCCCAGAACACCACGGGTAGCGCCATCAGCTGTTGCAGGTTGCGCACAAAGGCGCGGGTCGATTGGCAGCGTGGACCTTCTGTCCCGTTCATGTTGAGTGGCAGGCCGAAAACCACAAGGCCGATGTTTTCAGCCGCAGCAAACGCCAGCAGCGACTTGGCATCCGCCTGGAATTTGGTGCGGGTGATCGTCTGGCGCGGCGTGCGCCCGGTGACGCAACCGGTGCTCGAAGCGCTACGCCAACCGTGAAGCGGGCGATCGTCTGGCTGCGGCGTAGCCTGCTCGTATTGCTGGCGGCCTTTGTCTGCTACCAGTTGTGGCTGCTCGGCTGGGTACTCTATTGGGGCAATGCCAACCCGGGCATGACCCGTTTCATGGAAATCCGTCTCGACGAACTGCGTACCCGCAAACCGCAGGCGCAGCTGAGCAGGGAATGGCTGCCCTATGAGCGGATATCCCCCCACCTGAAGCGTGCACTGGTCGCCTCTGAAGACGGTAAGTTCATGATGCATCAGGGTTTCGACTGGGATGGCATCCAGAAGGCCATTGAGAAGAACGAGCGAAAGGGTAAGGCCGTCGCCGGCGGCTCGACGATCACGCAGCAACTCGCCAAGAATCTGTTTCTCTCCCCGGAACGCTCACTGCTCCGCAAGGGCGAGGAAGCGGTCATCGCCGTGATGATTGAAACGGCCTGGAGCAAACGGCGCATCTTCGAGGTGTACCTCAATGTCATCGAATGGGGCAACGGCATCTTCGGCGCCGAGGCCGCTGCCCGCCACTACTACGGCATTTCGGCCAGCCAGCTTTCTGCCGAGCAGGCAGCGCGGTTGGCGGCGATGGTGCCGAGTCCGCGCTTCTACGACCGCAACCGCAATGCGCCCGGCCTCGTCCGCAAGAGCGAGGTCATCCTCGCCCGCATGCCATCGGCGCGGATTCCCTGAACACCGACCGGCAGCAACGTTGGTTGAGGGGCGCCCCCGAGGCGCGCATTGCTGCATCGCGACAATCGGCACGATTCGTTGTAAACTCCGCCGCATCTCATTTCCGGAGTCATTCCCGTGGACAGTTGCCCTAGTAGCAACTCGCCGGCCAAGGCCGGCACCATGGCAGGATAACGGCCTCCTGGCTGCCATCCTGCCGATTCAGCAGGATGGTGCGCCACCGGGAAATATTCCCGACTTCTTCCCGAGCGACCATTCAACTTGACCGGCGGACAATCGTGTCCGCAATACCGGCATGCCCGTCACTGGTGCGGGGATGCCGGACTGGAGTCTGAATGAACGACGAGCTCGAACACGCCGACGCGGACGAACTGCAGGCCCACCTCGAAGCGGTGCAGGAGCTGCTGGCGAAGCATCGCCTGGTGGAGGACCTCGTCCACCGCCAGGAAATGCCGCGTCACGACCTGGTCGAGGATCTAGTGCACAAGCAGCACCTCGGTCAGTTGCATGCGCGCCTGGACAAAATGCACCCGGCCGATATCGCCTACCTCCTGGAGGCGCTGCCGCTCGACGATCGACTGCTGGTCTGGGATCTCGTCCGCGCCGACCGCGACGGCGACATCCTGCTCGAGGTCTCCGATGCGGTCCGCGAATCGCTGATCGAGTCGATGGCGCCGGCGGAGC
>CALMEZ010000295.1 GCA_937864985.1 uncultured Alphaproteobacteria bacterium | reverse complement strand
CTTCTTCTGCTGAACGATGCGCCACATGCCCTCGACATAGTCGCGGGCGTGGCCCCAGTCGCGCTTGGCGCTCAGGTTGCCCAAGTAGAGCTTGTCCTGCAGACCGAGGCTGATGGCAGCGACGGCACGCGAAATCTTGCGCGTCACGAAGGTTTCACCGCGGATCGGGCTTTCATGATTGAACAGGATGCCGTTCGAGGCGTGAATGCCATAGGCCTCACGATAGTTGACGGTAATCCAGTAGCCATAAAGCTTGGCAGCAGCATAGGGCGAGCGCGGATAGAAGGGCGTTGTTTCCTTCTGCGGAACTTCCTGCACCAGGCCATAGAGTTCGGACGTTGAGGCTTGGTAGAACCGCGTCTTTTTGGCCAGACCCAGGAGGCGAATGGCCTCAAGCAGGCGCAAGGTTCCGAGCCCGTCCGCGTTGCCAGTGTATTCAGCCGTCTCGAAACTCACCTGCACATGCGACTGGGCCGCAAGATTGTAGATTTCGTCGGGCTGGGTTTCCTGCACGATGCGGATGAGATTGGTTGCATCCGTCATGTCCCCATAGTGCAGCTTCATGCGCACACCGCGATCATGGGGGTCCTGATAAATGTGGTCGATGCGGCCGGTGTTGAAACTGGATGAGCGACGCTTGATGCCATGAACCTGATAGCCCTTGGCCAGCAGCAATTCAGCCAGATAGGCGCCGTCCTGTCCGGTGATGCCGGTGATCAATGCTGTTTTTGCCAATTTCAAATCCCCCATCCAGAAATTTCAAAGTCTTGCCCATAGCCCGTTCTGCGGCCCGGCAAGCAGTTTCGCGGGCAAGTATCAGAAATTGATTTCCACACGTTCAAAACAGGGAATTTTGCCTAACGGTCTGTTAAGATCAGCGGACGCCACGCAGGCGGGCGCGCAGGTACTGGAGTGCGCCCGGATGATACCAGACTGCTGACGGACCGGAGACCGGCTTTGAGACCAATTTGCCGGCGAGCGCATCCCGCACGGCTTTTGAAAGCAGGGGAAGGGCCGCTGCTGTCTGCAGGTAGGGGTATGTCACGAAACTGTCTTCAGGGCCGGTTTCGATCACAGCCTGTGCGATGATGTTGCCCGTATCAATGCCTTCATCGACGACATGCACTGTCACGCCGCATTGCGCGGGATTGCCTTCATAAAGCGCCCAATAGGCTCCGTGGGCGCCGCGATAGCGCGGGGTGATGCCCTGATGCGTGTTAATGAAGGTGGCATTGACCGCCTTCAGGGTTTCGCGCTTCAGGATGCGCGTGCCATTGACGATGACAACAGCCGGCGCAGCTTCGCGGATGGCGGCCAGGGCAGCAGGACCGTTGATGTTGGGCACGTGCCGGACGGCGGCCGTCATCGGCGCGGCGGGCTCCATGGCATGGCTGTGGAGAATGGAGGTAATGCGCTTTTTGCCCAAGCGAATCAGGACGGGGCGCACCAAGGCGACAAATGCGATCTGCCCCAGCACATTGCTCCAACCCAATTTCCGGTAGCGGTTGCGCAACAGAATGCGTTTGGAGGTCGGTTCTTCGATCAAGGCGCTGAACAAACCGAATTCGCTGATGAGGTGGTTGTAAATCACCCAGGTTGTGGGGTTGTCACTGCCGACCAGCAAGATGTTTGGTGATGGTGCAGGCAATTTCTTGTTCCGTAATTCCTCAAGACTTTGGTTTGGTGTCTATCTTCAAAAGCTTAACAAGCTTGTCAGCTCTTTCGCCCGGGAATGGCCTCATGCCAATTGGGTGCTTGGCCTGTCCGATTTATTGAGGACACACTTAAAAATTGCATGAATTTCATGGTAATTGTGTTGGAATTGGCACTTTTGCAACAGTTCGGCCAAATTTTTTTGCCGCGTCGGATCAGGGCAGAATCTGTTTGACACGTCTGGTTGAATTCGATTATTTGTTCGCATACGTTAATTTTCTAGTCATTTTATGAGGGGTTAAAGATGACCAAGATTCGTTTTTGGGGTGCCTTGGGGCTGTCCTTGGCGTTTGCATCAGCCACCGTGCAGGCTGCGACTGCGACAGTCGCCCAAGTTGGTGATTTCCACGGCAAGGTCTTGGTCAATCAGGGAAAGGGTTTCTTTCCAGTGTCCGGCCCTCTTGCCTTGAAGGTTGGCGATAAGATTATGGTTGGCGAACAGAGCTTCGCGACGGTTTCCTATAATGAGTGCTCGGTTGCCCTTTCTTCCCCCACCGTGTTCTCGGTTGGCGAAAAGGCCCCCTGTGCCAAGGGACAGAACATGGCGGCAGTTGATGGTGCATTCATTGCTCCTACCGCTGACATCGATCCGGGCTGCTCTGGCATGGCTTGTGGCACGCCAGCCCTGCTTCCGCTGCTGTTGGTTGGTGGCGCTGCCGCGACGGTCGGTGTCATTGTTGTTGCTTCCAAGAAGCATCACAACAGCCCGGCTGTCTCGGCACCTTAATTCACCGACTTTAGCTACTCGAATGGAATATGCCGCACTTGATGCGGCATATTTTTTGGTGGCTAACTGTTTTCGATCTGGCCGCTGTAGGTATGCCAGGACTTTGATGTGCTAATATGCGGCGCGCCGGTCGAGACATACAAAGGTGTCGTGATTCAGATTTGAGGGATCGGATTTGAAACCAGTTAGCCACGAGTTTCGGGTTGAAGAAAGTCTGTGGTCATTAGCAGTCACGGTCTTTGTTGCGCTGGTTTTTCTGTCGGGAGGCATTTCACTGCCACAACAGGGCGTGCTCCTCGCCCAAACCAGCGCATCACTTGTGGTCTTGACTTGGGCTTTGGTGCGGCTTGCCATTCACGGTTTTCCAACGCGCCTGTCTGTTTGGGGGACCGGCATTGCAATGGCTTCGTTGGGGCTCATTCTTCTGCAGCTGCTGCCCTTGCCACCTTTCGTCTGGCAACATTTTCCCGTTCGCGAGCTGGTCCTGCGAAATTTTGAGCTTTTGGGCGAAGTTCCGAGTTGGAATGCCTTGAGCCTTAGTCCCTCTGCCACGCTTGCAGATGGAATTGCCTTGTTGCCAGCCCTTGCCGCATTCATGGCATTGCTGACGGTGCGCTATCAAACACTGCTATGGATGTGCGGCAGTCTCATTTGCTGCGCGATAATCGGTGTCGGGTTTGCTTTGCTGCAACATTTTCACGGTGCCGATTCCGGCTATTACCTTTATGATTCTGCTGGCGGGATTGGGGTTGGCACATTCAACAACCGCAATTTCTTTGCCGCCCAGCTTTACACCTCGATCCCCATCCTCAGCGCATTTGCGGTGGCGATCCAGAAACGTCTGGGCATATGGCCGGTCCTTGTTGTGCTGGGAGGGGTTGTCTATGCGGGGATCATCCTTGTGGGGCTTTCGCTGTCTGCTTCCCGCACAGGCATCCTGCTTGCAATGCCCGCAATATTGTTCGCCGTCATGCTGGCCTATTCACGTTCATCAGGTCAGCAGCGTTTTTCTGCGGGAACGTTTGGCTTACTCGCCGTGATCTTCGGTTTCCTTGTGGTGGGCCAGTCCAGCATGGTGGGCCTGTTGCGCCTCGTGCAATCAGACCCGCTGACGGACTACCGTGCCGTCATTTCCAAGAACTCACTGGATCTGGCTTACCGGCTCTTGCCTGCAGGGGGTGGCTTTGGCACTTTTGTTCCACTCTACCAGCTTGGAGAAACACCCGAAACATTGCGGCCCGAGTATGTCAACCATGCCCACAATGATTGGCTTGAACTTGTCATCGAAGGGGGCATCCCCGCGATCATTTTGCTGCTGGCATTTGCCGTGTGGCTTCTGGCGGCCGAACTCAGGGTTTGGCGCTATGGGCAGGGCGGGCAGACCGCCTTATTCCAGCGCATGGCAAGTCTTGTCGTGCCCCTGCTCCTCTTACATTCATTTGTTGATTTCCCGCTTCGAACACCGGCCCTTCTGACACTGTTTGCGGCGTGCTGCGGCATCTTGTGCTTGAAACCTGAAATCATCAGATCGCGGCACACACACCAGCCCAAGGTCTCGCCACAGCCGAAATTTGCCGTCCCTGGCGAAAAGCAGCCGTTCCGGCGGCCACAGAGTGGATTTGGAGCCGTCAAGACTCCTCCCGCCGATGAGGGGCCGGTACAATGAAGATTTTCGAAAGGTTCCAAGCTTGCTTTGCTCTGCCACACTTATCCCACAGTTGTGGTGAAGGGGAGTTTACAGAAGCTGGAAACAATCCCGGGGGGCTGGGTTTTGATTGATTTGCATAGCCATATCCTTCCGGGGATTGACGACGGCGCACGCACTTATGAGGACTCTTTGGCCATTGCCAAAATGGCCGTGGCTGATGGCATTCAGGTGATGGCTTGCACGCCACATTTCATGCCCGGCCTTTACAACAATTCTTCGGACGACATCCGCAGGCGCGTTGACGAACTAAACGATCGGCTGATTGCCGAAGGCATCAACCTTGCTCTGGTTGTTGGCGCCGATGCTCATATCCGGCCGGATTTCACCAACGCCTTGCGCACGGGGCAGATTTTGAGCCTTCACGATTCCCGTTACGTCCTATTTGAACCGCCGCATGTGTCAATGCCGCAACGATTCGAGGAGTTGCTGTTCAACATCCAAATGGCCGGCTATGTGCCCATCCTTACGCATCCCGAACGGTTCAAGTGGATCGAGACGAGCTACCAAGTGTTTGAAAATCTGGCCCGCAGTGGCGTCTGGATGCAATTGACGGCCGGTTCATTGACTGGCCGATTTGGCAAAAGATCCCGCTACTGGGCGCAAAGAATGTTGTCAGAAGGCCTGGTGAGCATCATTGCAACAGACGCCCATAATGTGACCTCGCGCCCACCGCTTTTGGCCGAGGCCATGGCAGCGGCGGAAAAAGAAGTTGGATTGGACGAGGCACGCCATCTCGTAGTAACACGTCCCTTGGGTGTGCTGGAAAATGCCGCAGCAGATGCTGTCCCGCCAATCATGGTTCCGGAGGTGCCGAAGCCGGAACAAACGAGCTTCTGGCGTCGAATCTTGAGGAGATAGGTAGTTGCCTGCAATTCTTGATAGGCTGTTGGCTGTAGTCTTGCTGGTCGCTATTGCAATTGGCGTCAGCGGCTGTCCGTCCGGTGGGGGGCTTTCGGATTCGGCCATCGCACCAAATGGTGAAGGGCAGTTCCAAGCGACAGGGACGGGCGGGGCGCCAATTGGCGGTCAGGCTGCGGCAAACGCCCAGAAGATTTTCGCCAGTGCCGCGACCGACAGCAGCCAAGCAGATAATGGGGACTACAAGATCTCTCCGCTGGATGTGATTGAGGTTTCTGTCTTCGGTGTGAAAGATCTGGACCGCACGGTTCAGGTTTCCTCGTCTGGCATGATTTCCCTTCCATTGATCAAGCAGGTCAAGGCGGGCGGCAAAACACAATCCCAGCTTGAACGCGAAATTGCTTCCAAGCTGGAAGCGGGCTACCTGCAATCTCCACAGGTTTCTGTGTTTGTGAAGGAATATAACAGCCAGCGCATCACCGTTGACGGCGCCGTGCGCAAACCAGGGATTTTTCCAACAACGGGCAAGATTTCGCTGTTGCAGGCCATCGCCCTTGCTGAAGGCTTGAATGATGTTGCAGATGCAAGCGGCATCCTGCTTTTCCGAACAGTCAATGGCAAGCGCATGGTTGCACGTTTCGACCTGAAAATGGTCCGGACTGGGAAGATGTCAGACCCCATGTTGCAGGCTGGCGACATCGTCATGGTTGATGAAAGTTCGACGCGGACGACCCTGCGAGACATCAAGGACGTGATGCCGCTGTCCGGGCTATTTTCGTTGCTGGCCCTGTAGTCCCAAAGGCCGCGCGATGGAACCTTCCAACCGACACAATATGCAGACCGGTGGCAACGGTCGTGAGCCCCTTCCGGCAACCATCAATGGCACCGGCGGTGCAACTGGCGGGATGCCCGCCGAATACAGGCGCTATGGGGACCCCTATCCCTATTATCCGCAAGTCGACCTGACCGATGCGCCAACAGGCTTTGATTTCTACAAATATCTGCGCATCCTCACGAAGTATCGCTGGTTAATAGCAGGAACCACCGCGACAACGATCGCCATTGCCTTGGTCCTCACCTTCATCATGACGCCCATCTACCGGGCAACCTCGACCATACAGATCGACCGCGAGGCAATGAATGTCGTCAAGGTGGACGGGCTCCAGCCGGACGAAACGCAAGGTGGGCCAGAATTCTATCAAACGCAGTATGAACTGCTTGCCAGCCGCTCGCTGGCAGAACGAGCTGTCACGACTTTAGGTCTCACCGATGACAGCAGCTTCAACGTCGAAACACGATCGCTTGCTGCTACGATCAAAGGAATGATTTTTGGCGATCGTGATGTGGCTGCAGGATCGCAAAGCGAGATTGAGTCCAAGACCAGCAAGACTGTCACGCTGCTGACCAAATCCCTTTCGATTTCACCGATCCGCGGCTCGAGAATTGTCAAGATCAATGTCGATCATCCTGACCCACAGGTGGCGCAGCGGGTTGCCAACGGATTTGCTGAAGCGTTCATCGCAGACAATTTGGACCGGAAGTATGACGCGACGGCTTACGCCCGCAAATTCCTTGAAGACCGGCTGCAACAACTCAAAGCCAAACTCGAAGAATCGGAAAGAGTGGCCGTCAAGTATGCCGAAGAGCAGGGCATCATCAATCTCACCGATAACAAAAATCTTTCGGCCACTGACCTTGAGGCAGTGAACACCAAACTTGCAGAAGCGCGCAATGAGCGCATCAAGAAAGAGCTTCTTTGGAAACAGGCACAGGCCACCGGCGGCCTTGGGCTGAAGGAAATTCTTGACAGCGAGGCCATACAGGAAAACCAGAAACTTCGGACGCAGCTGGCGGCCGAATACCAGCAGAAGCTTGCCATCTACAAACCCGCATTCCCTGAAATGGTACAACTCAGAAACCAGATCAAGGAACTGGACAGGCAGGCGCAAACCGAAGTGGCTGCTATCAAGAAATCCATCGAGGCCGGATATCTTGCGGCAAAAGAAGAAGAAGACAATCTGCAACAGCAGCTGGAATCCAGCAAGACCGAAGTGGTTGACCAGCGCAACCGCAGCATTCAATACAATATTCTGCAGCGCGAAGTTGATACCAACCGTCAGCTGTATGATGGCCTTCTGCAGCGCTACAAGGAAATCGGCGTCGCAGGCGGCGTTGGCACCAATAATATTTCCATCGTAGACAAGGCAACTCTGCCGCTTTTTCCGCGATCCCCGAGTTTGCCGATGAACCTTGGTTTGGGAATGATGATTGGTCTGATCGCGGGTTTCCTGGCGGCACTGGCCCTTGACTATCTGGATGACAGCTTCAAGTCGCCTGAAGACATTGAACGCGAATTGGGATTGTCGGTGGTCGGGGTTGTTCCCAAGCCGCGCGACGGATTGTCTCTGGAGGAGGAGATTGCCGACGCACGTTCGGGCATGTCGGAAGCCTATCGCAGTCTGCGGACAGGTTTGCAATTCTCCACCAGCGAAGGCCTGCCGCGGACACTGTTGGTGACCAGCAGCAAGCCGTCCGAAGGCAAAACAACAACAACGATCAATCTCGCCCGGACGCTGGCGCATATCGGACTCAATGTGCTTCTGATCGATGGCGATTTGCGGAATGCCTCAATCCACAAGCGCATGGGCCACAGCAACGAATTGGGTCTCAGCAACTATCTTTCGGGCGCGAAAGCGCCTGAGGATGTTGTCCAATCCACTGACACGGACCGGCTCGTCTTGATGGCCTCTGGACCCCTGCCGCCCAACCCTGCCGAGCTGTTGTCGGGGCCCAAGTTTGCATCCCTTTTGACGCTGGCAGCAGAGTCGTTTGACGTTGTGCTGATTGACGGGCCTCCAGTCATGGGGCTTGCTGACGCTCCTCTGCTCGCCAGCATGACGCAGGCCACGATGCTTGTGGTTGCAGCCAATGAAACCCGCCGGAGCACGGTGCGCATTGCCCTGAAGCGGCTTCTCTTTGCCCGGGCCAATGTCATCGGTACACTATTGAACAAATTTGACGCCAAGCAGACCGGTTACGGCTATGGTTATGGTGACTACAATTATCACACTTATGGCGCCAAAGAACTTCCGGATCTCAGGTAGCGGCGGCAACAAATGATGGCGGACGCAGCAATATTCGAAGCGCTTAGCCTGTACAAGCAGCCGGCAAGAGCCCGCTCGATCAATCGCCAAGGTTTGCCGCCTGACATGCTGAACCTCATCAAGATCGCTGCCGGAGACGATCAAACGATGGTGGCCTGGGCGCAAGCCAGTGGTGAAAACCCCGAAATTCTTCGGCAGGCTGCGGTCTTTTATCTGCAACAGACGATAGCCAGGGCGGGGCAAGATCCTTACCGTACCCTTGGGCTTGCGCCGCGCGCCAGCAGCGAAGACATTCGCAATCATAAGCGATGGCTCTTGAAATGGCTGCATCCGGATCGGAATCCCAGCAAGTGGGAAACAGCCTTGTTCCATCGCGTGAATGCCGTGGCGCAGTTGCTGGAAGCTGGTGCAGGCGAAACGGGCCAAAAGCTTGCTTCACCAGCCGTCGGTTCCCGGGGTTTTCATCGCCACCGCCGCCGACAGCGAACTGACAGCAAGTCACACTTGCCGCAAAGGCACCCATTGTGGAAAAACATTCTGCGCAGGGTGGGACGCCGCGCTGCAGCAGTCACGGCGGCGTTGACCATTGCCTGGCTGGCTGTTCACATCTTCACAGGCGGTGAACTTGCATGGCCGGCCAGCAGCATCTTTTGAAATATGAGTATATGGAGGTACCGAGGTTGGTTGTAGGCCGTATTGCCCTGATTTCGGTCTTCGGACTTCTGGTCCTTGGAGTCGTTGGCCTTGGTGTGAGAGACTTGGCCAAGTCACAGGGCTCTGACCTTGTAGACCCAGGCCTTTCAGGAGAGGAGCGCGTAAAGGCGTTGCGCGCGTTGACGCCCGAACAACAGAATTTTCTGCAAGCGCGGGAGGAAAAGCGATTGAAGGCGGAGCCAATGGACCAGGCTGCCTTGAACAATTTGTCCATTCTGGGCGAACTGGCAGGCAACACCGCCAAGGCCAAGGCTTTTGCGCAGGAATCTGCAACGCGCACCCTGCGGGATACGCAGGCCCAGCTCAGTGTGGCGAATGACTATGCGACGCGGCAGGATTTCGTCAAAGTGATGTATCACCTTGACAGTGTGCTGACCGCCGAGCCCGGCCTGAGGGACAAATTGTTTGTCACCCTCTTGCAGCTGATGCAAAATGACAATTCAACCGAACAGCTTGCCAAGACTCTGAACCGGCCCCCGGTCTGGCGTAAGGAATTTCTTACATGGTTGAACACAGAAGACCATACTGGGTATCTGGCTTTCAAATTGTTCAACATGATGCGGAAGCAAGGTGGTGCCGCAACGGGCGAGGAAACCCAAGCCTACATCAAGACACTTATTGACCGCAAAGAGTTTGACAGGGCCTATTTTGTTTGGCTGGACTCGCTGAATGAAAATGAATTGAGGCAAGTGGGCAACGTGTTCGATGGCGGTTTTGATCTGGAGCCGCAAAATCGCTATTTTGATTGGACGGTGTATCCTTTCCCAAATGGCCAGATTGGACTTGTCTCCAGGACTGAAGCCTCCAAAGATCGCGTCTTGCGGCTTTCATTTTACAACTCGATTGCGATGTTTGGACATGTGTTTCAATATCTCCATCTGGCGCCGGGTTCTTATCGAATCGAAGGGGAGGAGACTGCCCGCAATTTCCGGACAACTGGAGGATTGCGGTTTGCAGTTTCGTGCGGTGATGGTGGCAAGGTCTTGGGTGTAGGCCCGGTTTTTCGGGAATCTGCACCCTGGAAGAGTTTCTCGGCTGATTTTGAAGTGCCACCAAGCGGATGTGCGTCGCAAATTCTTCGACTGCAAAGCGGGAGTTCGGCCGTTTTGGACGTGAAGATGGATGGCGAGGTGTTCATCGACAATATCAAGGTAGAGCCGGCTGATCCTGGTTCCCAACAGCAAAATTGAAATTCGCGGTGCGGGCAAAGCTGGCCTGCCATACTTGGATAGCTGATTGAAACTGCTCCTCACCCACAGGTATTTTTCGCCGGATCCTTCGCCATATGGACACATCATGCAGTCCATGGCAGGCGGCTTGTGCGAACGTGGCATTGATGTCACCGTTTTCTGTGGAGTCTCGCAGCACCTGCAAGACCGGATAAGCGCTCAAGAGAGTTATGCTGTCCGGAGGGTCAAGCTCTGGCCCAACTGGCCGAGGTTGGGCCCCTTTGAGGCAATCTGTGCGCCGTTCTACGCCATTGCCCTTGGTTGGCATCTTATCCGAAACCGGTATGATGTGGTTACTGCGGCCACCTATCCGCCCGTTGTTGCCGCGGCGGTTGCATGCATCGTTTGCAAGCTGACGCAGCAGCGCTTTATCTATCATGTTCAGGATGTACATCCCGAGGTATCACAAATCAGCCACCACAAGATTGGCCGGGGTTGGCTGTTCCGAATCTTGCGCATGGTCGATAATCTGACGTTGCGCTTCAGCTATGCGGTTGTCACTCTTTCCCACGATATGGCGCAGACCCTGAAAGACCGAGGCCTTTACGTCCCGAACATCCACGTCATCAATAATTTTTGTGCTGATCCCATCCCTGAAGGCCTTGGGCGTCCGGCAAGTCGATCCCAGGGAAAGAGCCTGAAGCGAATTATCTATGCGGGCAATTTGGGCAACTATCAGAATTTACCCAATATAGTTGAAGGGTTGGCCAGCGCTGCCGAATCGCGCCAAGACATTGAAGTGGTCTTGATGGGACAAGGAAAAGCGGCGGATCGATTGAAGGCCCGGTGGGAGGGGCATCCTCATGTCCTGTTCTTGCCGCACTTGCCCCCGCAGGCTGCGCGCGCCACAATTGCTGAGGCTGACGCGGCATTTCTATCCCTTGGGGCTGGCATGTACAGGGTGTCTTATCCTTCAAAACTTTTTACCTATCTTGACTGCAAAGTGCCCGTTTTGGCCTTTGTCGAATCCGAAAGCTGTCTATCGAAGGACATCCGAGATAGAGGCTGGGGGGTTGTGTGCGACAACACCGCTCTTGAGCGAATCTTACCCGCATTGGACCAACTGCTGGTCATGAAGGCCCATTTGGCGACTTGTGACTCGGCTAAAATCCGAAACGCGGCCATATCGGCCTGGATGAAATTGCTCGAAGGAGAATCTGGCAAAGATCCCGCGGGCTGATGGCTGCCAAACCCGCCAATCGGAATGCATAATCAATGGGCGCGCTTTGATTGAGCCAAAAAAGAGGCAGTCTAAACAGGGATAATTTCACTCCATTCTGGATTGTAACACGCGCAGGTTCGAGGTATTTACGGCATTGGGATCCGGGGGACCCACATTGACCCACACATTAGCGATTGCATTGGCACATTGGCTCCGTGAGCGTTCACTCATGGCAAAAATCGTGATTGCGATGATGCTTGATTTTGCGTTGCTGACGGTCACGGTTCTCCTTGCATATATGTTGCGTGTTTCTGACCTGGCATTGCCCTCTTATTCGGCTCTGCTGCTCTATCTTCTTGCGCCAGCTTTGAGCGTTTTTTGCCTCGCGTTGAGCGGCGTTTACCATCATTCGGTCCGAAGTTATTCGCGCAACTTGGAGAGGCGCATTACCTTCGCGCATGTCTGGGTGTTGCTGGCCTGGATCGGCATTCTGGCGGCCGTCGGGACCGAGGGTTTTGCACGATCGGTTGTTGCGATCTATGTCATTCTTGCCGTGGT
This sequence comes from uncultured Alphaproteobacteria bacterium, assembly GCA_937864985.1. GTDB lineage: Bacteria > Pseudomonadota > Alphaproteobacteria > Rhizobiales > Aestuariivirgaceae > Aestuariivirga. The sequence continues at coordinate 14,917 of CALMEZ010000295.1, read as the reverse complement.
GCTTTTGATTGTCGTGCGGCGCTCTGCATCATCATATCTTTCAGAATCAGAAGGTCGCAGCTTGCCGGCCCAGGAGCGCATCCGCGTGTTGATCCTTGGCGCGGGGCGTGAAGGTGCCGAGGTGGCGGAATCCCTGTCGCGTTTTGGCCGGATGATGCCAATGGCATTTGTCGAGACAAACTACACCCTCTTCGGGCGCAACATCGCGGGCCTCAAGGTCCATCCTTATGATGATCTCCAGGCCTGCCTGCGGCGCTATCAGGCGCAAGAGTTGTTGATCGCCAAACAGGATCTTCCGCGGGAATTCCGCAGGCAACTAGTTGCTTCGCTAAGCGGTTCCGGAGTGAAGATCAAAATCCTGCAAAGGCCGGAGGGATTGGGGCACGAGGGGCCCGAACATCCGAGCATACGCGGCATCAACATTGAAGATCTGCTTGGCCGCGATCCTGTGCCGCCCGATTCTGATTTGATGTCGCGTTCAATTGGCGGCAAGAATGTCATGGTTACAGGCGCGGGCGGATCAATCGGATCGGAAATTGTGCGCCAACTCATTGCTTTTGGTGCAAAAAGGGTCGTTCTGTTCGAGCAAAACGAATTTGCCCTGTTTGAGATTCATCGCGAAATGGAAGGCATCTACCAAAAGTCTGGTCAAGGAGGATCCTTGGTCCCGGTTCTTGGTGATGTCCGGAATCTGCAAGATCTCGAAACTACGATGCGGCAGTATGAAGTCGAAGTTGTCTTTCATGCCGCAGCCTACAAGCATGTCCGATTGGTACAGGAAAATCCGATCGCGGGAGCACGAACGAACATATGGGGCAGCATCAACGCAGCCCAAGCAGCAATCGCTGCGGGTGTAGAGCTTTTCGTGCTGGTCTCGACGGACAAGGCAGTCAACCCTACGAATGTCATGGGTGCCACCAAGCGCTGGGCAGAAGTTTTCCTGCGCGCACTGGCTCTCAAGTCAAAGCACCGCACGCGCTTTGCTATTGTGAGATTTGGAAACGTTTTGGGCTCGAGCGGCTCTGTCGTGCCGTTGTTCCGGGAGCAAATATCGAATGGCGGGCCGGTCACAGTCAGTGATCCTGAGGTCACGCGTTACTTCATGCTGATTCCCGAAGCGGCCCAACTGGTCATTCAGGCCGGCGCAATGGCGGCCGATGGCGATGTTTTTGTTCTCGACATGGGAGAACCCGTGAAGATCGTTGATCTGGCGCATACGATGATCCGGGTCGCTGGCCTCACGCCCCATACTCCTCAAAAGCCCGGGAACATTGATATCGAATTCACAGGGCTGCGCGAGGGCGAAAAACTGCATGAAGAGCTTCACCACGGGGCAAACCTGACGGTGACGTCCAACAAGCGTATTTGGCGCGTGAGTGAGCCCGCAATAGAGGATAAAGAACTTGCGAAAGCAATGTCCAGTCTGGACCGGGTTTTGGCAAAGGGCGAGGTTGAGAAGAGCGTGGCGCTGATCCTTGACCTTGCAAGACGCTGGGCCTGAGAGTAGGCAGCATTTCCAGGGAATATCATGATGTATGCTGACAAAGTTCTCTTGATTACCGGTGGCACAGGATCATTTGGGACAACAGTCCTGAGCAGGCTGCTGGCCGAACCATTCAGGGAAATCCGCATTTTCAGCCGGGATGAGAAAAAGCAGCATGACCAGAGGCTGCGGTTCAACGACCGGCGTATCAAGTATTTCCTTGGGGATGTCCGTGAGCGCGAGAGTGTCGACAGCGCTGTGCGGGGTGCCGACTTCATCTATCACGCAGCCGCCCTGAAGCAGGTTCCGTCTTGCGAATTCCATCCCATGGAGGCTGTGCGAACCAATGTGATTGGCACCAATAACGTGCTTGGCAGCGCGATCGACAATCAAGTGTCCCGGGTGATTTGCCTTTCAACCGACAAGGCAGTCTATCCGATCAATGCCATGGGCATCTCGAAGGCCATGATGGAAAAGGTGATGGTTGCAAAGTCGCGGGAGGCTTTGGGCACAAAGACAACAATATGCGGCACGCGCTATGGGAATGTTCTTGCCTCGCGTGGATCGGTCGTTCCCTTGTTCCTTGAACAGATAATGGCCGGAAAGCAGCTGACTGTCACTGACCCACGAATGACGCGCTTCGTCATGTCGCTTGATTCCGCGGTTGACCTGGTTCTGTTTGCATTTGGGAACGGCAAGAACGGCGACATCTTTGTCCAGAAGGCGCCTGCTGCAACAATTGAAGTCCTGGCTGGTGCAGTTGCTCAAGTGATGGGTAAGCGTAAAGCGGATATTCGCATCATCGGAACACGCCACGGTGAAAAACTGTTTGAAACCCTTTTGAGCCGAGAAGAATTTGCAGCAGCAGAAGACCTTGGCCAGTACTATCGGGTGCCGGCCGATAATCGGGATTTGAACTACGACACATATTTCATCGAAGGCCAGGAAAAGGTCTCGGTCACGCAGGACTACAATTCGCATATGGCCGAGCAGCTTGATGTGAAGCGCATGGCGGCCATACTTCGTGAGCTGCCCTACATTAAAGCCATGCTTGACGGCAACAGCCTGGTTCCGACCGATGGCTGATGACCGCCTGATCGCAGTCACGGGTGCGGGGGGGTTCATTGGCAAGAACCTCGTTTGCCATCTCAAGGAACGCGGCTACAGCAACATTGTCGAAATTGGCAGGATGACAAATGCTTCAGATCGCCATGCGGTGTTTCGGGATGCACATGTTGTGTTTCATCTCGCGGGGGTCAACAGGCCTGATGATCCAGCGGAATTTGACTCTGGCAATGTCGGCACCACCAAAGACCTATGCGACGCAATTGCCCAGTCCACTCGTACTCCGCTCATTGTCTTCGCTTCAAGTTCAAAGGCGGGTGATGCCTCTTCCTATGGGGTCAGCAAGCGCGGCGCGGAACTTGCCCTTGGGGCATTGGCAGAGAAGGCCATTGTGTTGACCTACCGTCTCCCCAATGTTTTTGGCAAGTGGAGCAAACCAAACTACAATTCCGGCATAGCAACGTTCTGCTACAATCTGGCACGTGGATTGCCGATTCAGGTCAATGCTTCGGCACCGCTGACACTCGTCTATGTAGACGATTTGGTTGAAGAGTGGGGAGAGCTTCTCGCGCGGCCTGTCCTGCAAACCGCTTTGGCAATGCCCCGCACGACGTACGAGACGACTGTTGGCGCGGTTGCGGACATCCTGATGGCATTCTCGAAATCCCGGGAGTCTGGGCTTATTGATGGAGTCGGCATTGGCTTGGTGCGAGCGTTGTACGCCACATACGTGTCCTTCTTGCCAGCAGACAAAATGGCCTATGGCATCAAGGCCCACACAGATGCGCGCGGATCATTCTCCGAAATGTTGCGGACTGCTACGACCGGGCAGTTCTCATATTTCACAGCCCATCCGGGCGTGACGCGCGGGGGCCACTACCATCACAGCAAGACAGAGAAATTCCTGGTCTTGGCAGGCAAGGCGCGCTTCCGCTTCCGGCATATCCTGAGCAATGAAATCCAGGAAGTGATGACCGAAGGCGGCAAGCCCACCATCGTTGAAACACTACCCGGCTGGGCACATGACATTACCAATGTCGGTCAAGACACACTGATTTGCATGCTTTGGGCAAACGAACTGTTCGATCCGACCAAACCCGACACATTTGCTGCAAAGGTGTTTTGATGAGCATTGAACCCGGCAAATTGCATGTCATGACCGTGATCGGCACCCGGCCAGAAATCATCCGCCTGTCGCGAGTCATTTGGGCATTGGACCGGTACTGCCAACAAACCTTGGTTCATACCGGCCAGAATTACGATTATGAATTGAACCAGGTCTTCTTTGAAGATCTTGGAATCCGGAAACCTGACCACTTTCTGAATGCTGCGGGAAAGACCGCTGCCCAGACCATCGGGCAGGTGATCATTGCAATTGATTCCGTGCTGGAGGCCGTGAAGCCGGACGCTCTTCTAGTGCTTGGCGACACCAACAGCTGTCTTGCTGTCATCCCTGCAAAAAGACGCAAAATACCCATTTTTCATATGGAAGCAGGCAACCGGTGTTTCGACATGCGTGTGCCGGAGGAAATCAACCGCCGGATTGTTGATCATACAGCCGATATCAACATGCCTTATTCGGACATCGCCCGCGAATATCTTCTGGCAGAAGGCATCGCCGCGGATCGCATCATCAAGACTGGCAGCCCGATGTTCGAGGTGTTGAGCCACTACCTGCCGAAAATCAAAACATCCCGCATTCTCAAGACACTCAAGCTGAAACCAAAGGAATTTTTCCTGGTTTCGGCGCATCGCGAAGAGAATGTCGACGATGAAGCACAAATCAGGAAGCTGGCTGAATCTCTGAATGCCATTGCAAAGTCTCACGACTGGCCAATACTGGTCAGCACTCATCCGCGCACCAGGTTGCGCATTGAAAAGTTCGACTTGAAATTCGACAAGAAGATCCAGCTTCTCAAGCCTTTCGGATTTGTGGACTACAACGCGCTGCAGATGAACGCGGCTGCCGTGCTTTCAGACAGCGGGACCATCAGCGAGGAAAGCTCAATTCTCAATTTCCCCGCCATCAACATCCGTGAAGCCCATGAACGGCCGGAAGCGATGGAGGAAGGGAGTGTCATCATGACGGGGCTGGGCAAAGACCGGATCCTCCAGGCGCTGAACGTCATTAAAGACCAGCCCCGTGGCGTGAAGCGGTCTTTGCGGCTGGTGAGTGATTATTCGGCGCCAAACGTATCGGAAAAAGTCGTGCGGATCATTTTGAGTTACACGGACTACGTAAGGCGAGTTGTGTGGAAGAACAACAATGGGTGAGACGCAGGCACGCGAGGCAATGCGCCAGGCGATCCTTCGGGCGGCCCGAAAGGCTGGCCGCGGACGTTGGCAGAGGCTTGTCTGCCGTCCGGTCACAACTTTGCGTCCATACATCATGCGCCGGTTGAACATTCAAAGGCCCGTCGACGTGAAGACAGTCTGGGGTGGCACGTTTTCTGGCATGTTGGGGGAAAGTGTATCGAACGCGATCTGGAGCAATGGGAGTTTTGAAACGGACGTGAGTCTTTCACTGTTGTCCTATCTGCCCCCCGGTGGGATTTTCGTCGATGTTGGAGCGCATTTCGGATATTTCAGTCTTCTTGCCTCGAAGCTTGCGGGGGAACAGGGTGCCGTCATATCGATCGAAGCCATGCCTTCGACATTCAAGCACCTGACAAGCAACGTGGAGCGCAATGCAACACACAAGAATGTGCAGCTGTTGCAATGCGCGGCTTATTCTCACGAGACAGAACTCGAATTCCGGGACTTTGGTCTGGCTGCATCGAGCCTCAATTCGGCGTTTGGCCCGCGCGACAATGATGGGATGATTTCGTCTGCCGGTCTTCCCGTCAAGGTAAGAGCCCGCGCTGTCGACGACATATTGGTGGATTTGGCCGTGAAGCGGGTTGACCTGATCAAAATTGATGCTGAGTCGAGCGAGAAATTCGTGCTTCAGGGCCTGCGCCGGACAATTGAAAAATTTCACCCCGCAATCATCATGGAACTTGGGGATGCCGAACCCTCCGGCACGGCCACGGCAGAGCATCTCGCAACGCTCGGCGCACACGGCTATGTGCCTTATGTTTGGAATGAGAACGGAGTAAGCGAAGAGTTCAGACCTCAGGGGTGGGTGAAATATGCAAATCCCACCTTCAGGAATCTCGGTGCCGGCAGCTGATCAGCATGTGGCGCGATCTCAAACACTCGCTAATGTTGGCTTCTTCGGTGGGCGCCCGCATCGCGATCATGCTGGCGGTGTTCAAGTATCTGTCGATCTCTTTCGGGGTTGAAGGCTTCGGATTGTTGAGCCAGGTCATGGCCATTGGTTCATTGTTTGCCACTTTCGCGGGAGGCGGGCCGCCCACCGGTTTGGTGCGCGAAGTGGCGCTTGCATCCGGAACTGAAGAAAAAGCGCGATGGCTCAAGGCAGGATTTGCCATTGCTGGCGCAAGCGCCGTTCTCATGATTGCAATTGCCTTGGTGATGTTCCAGTTCTTTGGTGGCCTACTCTTGGGGAGTGAAGACTATTCCTGGATTTTCCTGGTGATCGCCGCTGCCCAGATTCCGCTTGCTTTTGGGAGTGCTTCGCTGGGCTTCCTCAGTGGCTCAAACATGCCATCGGCTTATGCAATCGCAACAATGGCAGGTTCAGTGGCTGCGGCATGTCTCGTGTTTTTTTTGGCACATGCATTCGGCCTTCCGGGCGGCATGGCGGCCTGCGCCCTTTTTGCGCTTGGCCCTGCCATGGTCGGCATGTTTCTCATGTCTGCAATGAAGGCAAACAATTTGACCGACGCCATCCATATGCAGTTGCAGTGGACCAAGATGAGGCGGCTCATATCCTATAGCGGGGCATTGCTGGTCGCTGGCGCAGCCGTGCCGCTGGCCTTGCTCCACATGCGCGCCACCTTGGCTGGAAGCGCTGGATGGCAGGCGGTTGGTGAATGGCAGTCGGTCGCGCGCATCGGTGATGCCTATATGCAGGCGTTTGGGGCTATTTTCATCAACCTCATGCTTCCGCGCATGTCGTCGCACCTGGGAATGGCTGCCCAGTTGCGCGTGTTGGGGCGATTTTCCCTCATGTCCATCTGCCTCTTTGTCGTTGGAGCAGCGATATTCTGGTTTTTTGCAGAAGAAATTCTGAGCATCGTGTACTCGGCCGACTTTAGTCGGGCGTTGCCATATGTGCTTCCTCAATTGCTTGCAGACCTTCTGAAGATTGTGATGAGCCTTTTCATGTATTTTTTTGTGGCGCGCGGCCAGTTGCTTATTCAGGCGGCCGGTGAAATTGTGCAGGCTGGCATGATGGTTGTCGCATTTCATTTTCTGTTTCAATCGCTTGGCGGCGTTGCTGCCGCATGGGCTTATGCGGCAGGTACCCTGTCAGTCTTGCTCTTGCTCGTTGCCGGAATGCCGTTCGCCCTCACGAGAGCTGCATGGTGATGGCAGCCAGAAACAAAAGGCGGGTCCTGCTGTTGACCACCTGGATGCCGGCAGATCCTGGACGAAGGAGCATGTATCACGATCTGGCTGATGCCTTGGTCGCACATGATGTCGATTTGGATGTGATTGCGATTGATTGGAGAAAAGTCGACCAGTCCAATGGATATGCTACATCGGGTTCTAGCACAAAGTACCGCTTGTTCCGCTATCAGCCACTTGAGTTGGCGCTGCCGGGGGCGGTCAGCTTGGGGCTGAAATGGATTGCAAGTTCCCTGATCTGTGTCCCACGCCTGATCGGACTTCTGATACAGAACAAATACTCGGTTGTTGTGGCGCAAACACCTGCGGCGTTGTGGGCCCCGCTGTTTATCTGCCGCCTGTTTTCGAATGCGAAATTGTATCTCGTCCAGTGGGACTTCACGCCATACCATCAACGTGCCATTGGCATGATGGGCTCGGGACCAGCCTTCAACTTCCTGCTGTTTCTTGAAAACATGGCCATCAAGAATTTTGACATCATCGGCTGCATGTCGCCCAAAAACATCGACTATCTAAAAGCACACTATAAGATTTCCTCAAGACAGAAAGTGGAACTGTTGCCAATCTGGGCAGCCCCCGGATTTCCACCGGCGGTTCCGCGGGATGAAATACGGCGCATCCATGACTTGCCTGTGCATGCAAAACTTGCCGTTTTTGGCGGCACGCTGTCGAAAGGGCGGGGCATTGAAGACATTGTTCTGGCAGCAACCAAAGCCGCTGGAAGGTATCCAGACCTGCATTTCCTGATCGTCGGAAGCGGCCCTTTGGAAAATGAAGTGAGAGAAATGGCGGCTGGACTCGACAATCTGGCGGTCCGACGCGGCCTTCCGCGGGAAGACTATCTCGCGCTTCTCAAGGCTGCTGACGCCGGGATTGTGGCGACCGAGCGCGGCACTGGCGTGCCCACCTTTCCGTCCAAGACAATGGACTATTTCCGTGCGGGGGTTCCTGTTGTTGCGTCGGTTGAAGACTCCACTGATTTTGGAGAGTTCCTAATGGCAGAGAAAGCCGGACGTGCCGTGAAGGCCGGAGACCCGGAGGAGTTGCTGGCGCAGATCGTGAACATCACGTCGGACAAGAAAGCAAGCGAGGCCCTTGTTGGCAACGGGAGGCGCCTGCTGGATACCTATTTTGGGGTCGATAAAATTGCCTGTCAGATACTGTCAATTGCGTCCTGAACTTGACCATTCCGTAAGCGCGGGGAATTCTGCAAATTTGAGGTGGCGATGAGGGGACGAATTGAAGCGCCGTGGTTTGCTAAAAGACCATCGATTTGCCCCGACTTGACGTGTATTCTCTGCATGCCAATCCATCCGGAGGAAGATTATGGCTGAGGGGCGATACTTCCCGCGCGACTTGTCATTTCAAGGAAAATACTACCCGATGACAGGGATACTGACGTATCTTGCCGTTGGATTTTCCCTTTTCCTGGTGGCGCCTTTCAACTGGTACCTTGAAAACCGGCTGCTCCTAACCATCTATTTTGGCGCGATCCTTGCCGTTTTCATTTTGGGTTTTTCGAGGCCTGTTTCGGGTCTTGTGAGGCCTGCCCGAGAAATTCCCTACAAGTTTCTGATTCTGGCAGGCACAATCATGTCTGTCGCACTCGTTGTGCCTGCTGTTCAGCTGTACTCGGGGAAATACCCTTGGCAGTTCATGGAGCTTTTGCGAGATCAAAGCGAGGCATATACGGTGTACCAGGAGCGGTTGCGATTATCGACGCAGTCTGACCGGGCGCCGGTTGCGATTGTGCGGACACTGTTGCACCCGATCGTGTTTTCGGCGCTGCCGCTCACTATCGTCCATTGGCGTGACTTGTCGTGGGTATACAGAGGATGTGCAGCCATCGTTGTGGCGTGCCTGCTGCTCGTGTCCCTTGCGCGCGGGACGGACCGCGAAACATTTGACATTCTCATATTCATGTCGGCGGGTTGGCTTGTCGCACATTTCAGGGCGCGCAATGCCGGCCAGAACGTCCGAACCGTGCGAGCCAAGAAAAAAGGCGTGGCTATATTCGCTTCCCTGCTTGCGGCGATCGCCATTGCCTTTTTCGTTTTCTTTGTCGAACGAAAGCTTGGCCGTTATGATGGCAAAGTTGACATGCTTTGTATCGGCTACAACACAAACATCTGCATCCTGAACACGGCATTCGGCAACACCTGGCTCGGTGACTGGGGGGTTTTTGCCCTTGGCATTACCTCGAGTTACATGAGTCAAGGCTATTACGGCCTTAACCTTGCCATGTCCCTCGATTTTCAGTCGACGTGGGGCACAGGCTGGTCCCCCCTGGCGGCAAGAGCCTACGAAGCCTTCTCGGGTGATTCAACGATGTATGCACTCAGCTATACCTATCGCATGCGTGCGATGGGGTGGAGTGATGAATACTCATGGTCAACCTTGATGGTCTGGTGGGCAAATGATGTCGGGTTCATTGGCGCGCTGTTTGTGCTCCTGTTTTTCTCCATGATGATGGGCGCAAGCTGGCGCGATGCTGTTTTGGGGCGAGATGACCGGGCTGCCGTAGTTTTTGTCATGCTGTTCCTCATGTTTGTGTATTTGCCGGCCAACAATCAGATTGGGCAAACGCTGGATTTGCTTTTTGCCTTCTGCGCATGGGTTGCGGCCTGGCAGTTGGGGCGAATTGGAGGAGGGCGAGCGGTGAGTGCCCGGCCGGCTGGCAATCGGCACCAAGGCACGATTTACACCATGCCATATAAACGCCAATTGTGAGATCAGCGGTTTGCCTCCCCGTATCATCTATCTCACTCAGCTTTTTGATCCTGAGCCCACATTTAAAGGGCTTACATTTGCCAAGGCGCTGGCCAATTCCGGCTTTGATGTCGAGGTGGTGACAGGGTTTCCAAACTATCCGGGTGGAAAGATCTACAAGGGCTATCGTCAATCCCTGTTGCATCGGGAAACATTGGACGGAATCCCGGTAACCCGGCTGCCTGTTTACCCATCCCATGACCGCAGCGGGCTGCGGCGCATTGTAAGCTACTTCAGCTTCTTCGTGTCTGCTGCCATCTACCTTGTCTTTGTAACAAGACGGGCGAATGTGATCCTTGTCTTTTATCCATCGTTGACGGCCGGCTTCGCTGCAATCATTGCAAAGCTATTCCGCCGCACTCCCGTCGTCATCGACATCCAGGACATGTGGCCTGATTCACTTCCCGCTACGGGAATGGTGCGCAGCAAACTGCTATTGGGGGTGATCGCAGCCGCATGCAAGGTTTTGTATTCTTTGACCGACCATGTCATCGTCTTGTCGAATGGTTTCAAAAAGCTCCTTGTGCAACGTGGCGTATCCGCGTCGCGCTGCACGGTGGTCTACAACTGGGCGGAAGAGACCGATGTTTCTGAAATAGATCAGACTGTGCAGAAACTCTATCCGCAAGACAGGTTCAATGTGCTGTTTGCAGGAAACATGGGGGTGGCACAGGGGCTGGACACCATTGTTGAGGCGGCCGCTCTTTTGCAAGAGAGAGAACCACGCATCCTCATACATATGATGGGTGAAGGCATAGATGCGGGCCGATTGCAGGCCAAGGCCAACGCGCTTGGCTTGGGAAACATCATATTCCGACCGCGTGTGCCGCTGAAAGACGTTCAGCAACATCTTCGATCCGCTGACGTTTTGCTGGTACATTTGGCAAGAGATCCACTTTTTGAGATCACCATCCCCTCCAAGACCCAGGCGTATCTCTTTGCGGGAAAACCCATTGTCATGGCAGCGGAAGGTGAGGCCGCGGCCATGGTCCGGGCGTCAGGTGCCGGTTTCATTTGCGGGCCGGGAAGCGCCCCAGGTCTGGCCGAAGCAATTTTGCAGGCATCCAGGCTGGGGCGCGTTTCCCTTGATGAAATGGGAAAACGGGGGCGCTCTTTCTATGACAGGCACCTTTCATTTTCATCTGGGTTTGGTAACACAGAAGCCGTGTTGCGCGTGGTCATGAGATGAACAGACGCTTGTGGGCGCGAAGCCCGGCTTGGCCATCTAATCAGGGGAGCGGACAGTCATTGCCATGAAGGTTCCATTTTTCAGGCCATCAGTCGGTGAAGGCGAGATAGAGGCTGTAACGGAATGCCTCCGCTCCGGCTGGCTGACCACAGGACCCAAGACTAAGGCGTTTGAAGAAGAGTTCGCGGACGTTATCAGCGGTGGAGTTGAGGCGCTGGCCGTCAATTCGGCTACCGCCGGCCTTCACCTTGCGCTTGAGGCTCTCGGGATCGGACCGGGTGATGAGGTGATCGTGCCGACCCTGACGTTTACCGCCACCGCAGAAGTGGTGCGGTACGTCGGCGCCACGCCGTGCTTTGTAGACATCGATTTGCAGACACTTTGTGTGAACCCAAAAGACGTAGAACGCGCCATAAATGCGCGGACGCGAGCCATCATGCCTGTTCATTTTGGAGGCCGGCCCTGCGACATGACTGCATTGGGCGCGCTGGCGCGCCAGCACAACCTGAAAATTGTGGCTGATGCCGCACATGCACTCCCGGCTTTTCGCAACGGCAAACATGTGGGTCACGATGACGCTGACGCGACTGTCTTTAGTTTTTATGCAAACAAGACCATTACGACCGGCGAGGGAGGCATGCTTGTTTCCGCGAATGCGGAACTGGTGCAACGCGCGCGGAAAATGAGGTTGCACGGTATCGACCGGGATGTATTTAACCGGTTCAGCACGGTTGGTGCTTCGTGGCAATATGACGTGGTCGCCGCTGGTTTCAAATACAACATGACAGACATTGCGGCGGCGATGGGATTGGTCCAGTTGAAGCGCCGGGATGAATTCTGGCACGCACGCCAAAAACAGGCCGCGCGCTACAGCGAGGCCTTTGCCGACCTCCCGTTCATTTGCCCCGCAGGCGCTGCGGCAGGCGACGAACATTCCTGGCACCTTTATCTGGTCCAACTGCTGCCGCAGGCAAAAGTGAACCGCGACAGGCTTATTGCCGGGCTGAACGATGCGGGGATTGGCACGTCGGTGCACTACCGGCCACTGCACCAGATGACTTATTGGAAAGCGTTTGCGGGCAACCTGAATTTTCCCAATGCGGATACCTACTACTCCCGTTGCCTCACACTGCCGGTTTTTGCCTCGATGACTGTCGCAGAACAAGACCATGTCATTGCGACAGTGAGGGATCTGGTACTGTGACCAGACGGTTGTTTGACATCGCCTGTGCGTCACTCGGTTTGCTCATTTCCCTGCCGCTTCTCCTGCTTGCTGCATTAGCTATCAAGCTGTCGTCGCGGGGCCCAGTCTTCCATGTTGCGCAGAGGGCAGGTTTGAACGGCGTGGCCTTCAACATGTATAAACTGCGGACGATGCACGTCTCGCAGGGCGGCTCCGTCATTACCGCCACAAACGACCGCCGGGTCTTTCCCGCCGGACGTTATCTCCGCCTCCTGAAAATCGATGAACTGCCGCAATTGTGGAACGTCTTGCGTGGAGACATGGCTATTGTCGGGCCGCGGCCGGAAGATCCGGCCATTGTCGAGAAATACTATAAGCCCTGGATGCTGGAAACTCTTGCCGTCCGACCGGGATTGACGAGTTCAGGCACACAGTTCTTCTACGCACATGCAGACGCACGCATTGACGATGCAGATCCTGTTGGCTCTTATGTGTCGAGGCTACTGGAGGAAAAGCTGGCAATTGATATGGCGCAAATCAATCGAAACGGTGTGTTGAGTGATGCAGCTTGCGTGCTGAGGACTTTCGCTGTGGTCATCTTGCATGCTTTCGGCGTGGTTCTCGATGCGCCTCGTAAAGACATTGATGCTGCGAAACATTATGTCAGGGGCATGACGTGAACGAGGAGGGAAGGTATAAGCGTACCCCGACAACTGCGTCACCGATGATCAAGGCTCCCATTATCATCATTGGTGCAGCCCGATCCGGAACATCGGTGTTGAGGAACATTCTTTCCGCTGCGCATGGCATGAAGGCGGTCCCGTGGGACATCAACGGCATATGGCGAAAAGGGGTTCCGTCCAGCGTCGATGACAGGTTTGGCCCTGAACGTTTGGACAACACCCAAAAGCAGGCAATCCGCTCGAGCCTCGTGAAGCTGGCGAAGCTCAATGACGACGAGAGGCTCATTGAAAAGTCCGTGGCCAATTCCCTGCGCGTTCCCTTGGTGTTTGATGTGCTGCCGGATGCCTATTTTGTGCACATTGTCCGCGACGGCAGGGATGTCGTCGAGAGCGCGCTCCGGCAATGGCAGGCGCTGCCGCCAGTCGGGCGGTCAGTCAGCAAGTTCCTGCATTCCGCAGCCCTGAACCCCGCTTACGCACTCTGGTTTCTGCGGAACATGCTGGTTGGCCTGGTCCATGGCAGGACCGGGGGACGTGTGTGGGGCCCAAGATATCCTGGCATCTATGATCAGTTGGGGCGCATTCCACTTTCAGGGATTTGCGCAACACAATGGCTGTCTTCGGTGACATGTGCGCGGCAGGACTTAGATACTATTCACCGGAAGACGGATCGCGTCATTGAAGTGCGTTACGAAAAGCTGCTCGAAGGTGAAGCCGAGTGGAAGCGACTTCTCGCTTTTCTAAACGTTGAAGATCCATCTCCCGTGCTGCAAGCGGTGCACAACACGCTGAAGAAACCGAAAGCGGATCGGTGGAGCAAGCTTTCTCCTGCAGTGCGTCAACCTGCCATGGAGATCATGCAGGGTTTACTGCAAGAGTTGGGTTATCTGGAAACGAGCGGGCCATCCGGGGCCGCAGAAAATGATCTGCACCTTCCAAATCGGTGTGACGTCATCCGGCAATCCAGCAATTTTGACGATAGAGCTCTGGTTCGAAACAGCACCACAAATGTTACTTCAGTGAACGCCGTTCGCTTTCGCCGAGCGGAGATCGGCGATGTCGACCAGATGGTCGCGGTCCACCTGGCGGCATTTCAGGGTTTCTTCCTTGCCAAGCTGGGGCCGGATATTCTGGCGCTCTATTACCGGGCCGTGCTGGGCTATCCGGGTGGCATTGTCATTGTCGCTGATGATGAGGATGGGAACTGCATGGGATTTGCCGCCGGCTTTCTTGACCCGAACGGGTTCAAGGTTGCCTTCCGGAAAAACAAGCGTAAGATCATGGCCAGTCTTGTGCCGGCCCTGTTACGGAATCCCAGGCTGCTTGGTCAAACGTTGACGAACGTGTTGCGCTTTTCCCGGCGAGAACGCATTGGAAGTGACGTTGTTGAACTGTCGTCAATTGCAGTGGCCAACCGGCGCGGCGGGCTGGGGACGCTGCTCCTGCAGCGGTTTGAAGAGGAGGCCTTCAAACGCGGCGGCAGGTGGATCATCTTGTCAACAGACAGCCAGCAAAATGAAGCGACACGGCGCTTCTATGAAAGCCGGGGCTTTGACCTCATGTTCTTTCAGAAGCGCGGCTCACGTGAGCTCTGCATCTACGAGAAGGAAATTGGCTAAAGCGACGTGACTCCTGATGCTTGCGGTTTGAGAGTTCAGCGCTTCTCGCAATGGGGCAGATATTCAAGAATATATCTGTTGTGATTAAGACGTTACGCTTTGCGCTGGCTTTGGCATTGTGTGCTGTTCGGTACCCTCTGGCTGGGCGACAATGCGGAAGACCTTGCTGGTGGGCATGTCGCGCCAAAAGGCAATTTTGGAGTAGCGCTCGAACAGGTCTGGGGGCAGGATTGTCTGGCGGGCCCGCGGTTCGACCTTTGGATGTACCCGATGCAGTCCGTCGAGGCCCAGCTGGGCATCAAATTCCGGCGCATCATACGTCACGTTATCGAAATCATGCGCAAACGGCTTTTCGCCGAGGAACTCATAAATGAGCTTAAATACCTCTGCGGGTCTTGAGGCCACCAGATCATATTCAACCAGCAAGAGGCGGGTGGCGAATTCGGAATA
>CALMEZ010000294.1 GCA_937864985.1 uncultured Alphaproteobacteria bacterium | reverse complement strand
AAAATCTGCTCATCCGGCTTGAACTTCACCATCGTGCCACGCCGGCCAGACACCTTTCCCAGGTTCTGGATCTTGCCTGTCGGCTTGCCGCGCCGGAACTCCTGACGGTACAGCTGCTGCCCGCGCGCCACTTCGACGATCACATGCTCTGACAACGCGTTGACAACCGACACGCCAACACCATGCAAGCCGCCCGACGTATCATACGCACCGGAGTCAAACTTGCCACCAGCGTGCAGCACTGTCATCACCACTTCGATGGTGGACTTGTCCTTGAACTTGGGGTGTGGCTCCGGCGGAATGCCGCGGCCGTTGTCCGTCACCGCCAGATAACCATCATCGGTGTATGCAACCTCGATGCGCGTGGCATGGCCTGCCACGGCTTCGTCCATCGAGTTGTCAATGACTTCGGCAAACAGGTGATGCAGCGCCTTCTCGTCCGTGCCGCCGATATACATGCCAGGCCGCCGCCGCACAGGTTCAAGGCCTTCCAGCACTTCAATGTCATCGGCGGTATAGCTGTCTTCGCCACGGGACTTGGCATTGCCTTTGGATTTTTCAGGTTTCGGCTTTTTCGGTTCATCGCCGAACAGATCAGGTGATTTGGCCATTAAAAGTTCCAATATTCGAATCAAGACGACAGTATGGCTGCTCGGTCATGTGCAACGCAATCCTGCTGCACTGCGGCAAGTGATTGATGCGAATTGCCCGTTCCGCGCGCTTGACAATTCCACATTCCCAATGTTTCCTGAGATTCAATAAAGTTGCCCCAAGGAAAACAACAAGAGGGGCGGCTGGCGGACTTTGGGGTGAGGCCGCTGCCCGCGGAGGGAACACAATGTCGGATCTCAATCAGCGTATTGAGTCCATGTACCGCAATGACGTTCGCGGTGCGTGGGCGTTTGTGGCAGTGCTATGGATCGTCATCCTGTTCGTCTTGTTCATGTCATGGCCACATATTCCAGATAGCGGCGTGCGAATTGTAGCACTCGTCGCTGCTGCAGCCGTTCTGATTTTCAACACAGCCTCCATCGCCGCCATGGTTCATAACTATGCGGCAGACAAACACTTCATCTACGGCCTCGACATCAAGATGCTTGATGAAGCAGCCAAGGACAAAGGCTGAAGGAGCGAAAGATGGCAAAATACACACCTCCCCAACAAGACAAGACGTTGCAGTGGGTCGACATCATTGTTGTCGTGCTCGCCATTTTTGCCGCCCTGTGGCTACCTCTCAAGATGGGCTGGGCAGGCAACTCGAAAGTTCTCGAAAAGATTGACAACCCGACGTGGGAAACCCTGGGCCAGACGGCTGCCCAGGTGGCGCAATGGAACAAGCTCGGCTATGCCGATGCCGCCGCCGCCCATGACATCATCCAGAACAAGTGGGACTACACCATCAACTGGACGCAGTTGATCATCCTCGCAGTCGCACTCATCGGCTATTTCGTTTTTCTCTTCAGGGCCTCCGACAAGGAATACCGCGAAGTGATCGACGAAAAATTCAACGGCAAGTGAGGGCAACACCATGTGGAACACGATCGCAAATATCGGTTGGGCCTTGTCAGCCGCACTCGCGCTGTGGATGATCTATGATTGGTGGAAAACCGACTCCACTTACTCGGAAGCAACACTGACATCCTCGCGGGAAGGCGAAATCGAAGCCGTCTCCGAAAAGCATAAGGTCTGAGGGGCACGCCATGTCTTCAACAACAGTAAACGAAGCTCCGCAAAAAGTCTCCCTGTCCCGCGTTCTTGGCCCTGGCCACGTGTGGGCACTGGGCGTCGGCATCGTGCTCGTCGGCGAATACACCGGCTGGAATTTCGCCGCAGACAAAGGTGGCACGCTCGCAGCCATGATCATCTGCTGGGTGATCGGCCTGCTTTATACGTCTGTCGCAATGATTGACTCCGAAGTGACGTCGACGGTTGCTGCGGCCGGCGGTCAATACGCCCAAGCCAAGCACATTGTCGGCCCTCTGATGGCCTTCAATGTCGCCCTATATCTGGTCTTTGCGTACACGATGCTTGAAGTCTCCAACGCCATCCTCGTTGCTGACACGATCAAATCCTATGCGGGCGAAGATTTTACCTATTGGTATCATTCCGGCATCGAAGCGGCGGTGATCGTCGTCTTGGCCGCCCTCAACTATCGTGGCGTATTGATGACGCTCAATGTCAACTTCGTCATCACGGCGATCGCCTTCATTGCCATCATCATCCTGTTCTTCTCGGTCCAGCCGTGGAGCCAGGGTGCCATTCTCAAATTAGGCGATATGGTCACACCCGAAAACGCCCTGCCCTATGGCTGGCTCGGTGTCATCGCCGGCTTTCACTGGGGCATTTGGTACTATTTGGGCATCGAAGGCACCACACAGGCTGCCGAAGAGGTTCGCTCTCCGGCCCGCTCGCTGCCGTACGGAACCATGGCGGGCATGATCACATTGCTCGTTGGCGCTTCCATCACGTGGTATGTTTGTGCATCGCTGATGCCGTGGCAATATCTCGGAAGCACCGTCTATCCCCTGCTGGACGCCGGGCGCCTGACCGAGAACAAGACCCTTGAGTACATGATGTTTATCGCCACCGTGCTGTCCGCCTTGGCCTCGGCCAATGGTTGCATCAACGATGCCGCGCGTGCCTGGTTCTCGCTGGGCCGCGACCGCTACTTGCCGTCATGGTTCTCGGCCGTGCACCCGAAGTATCGCACACCCTATCGGTCGATCATCTTCCTGGTACCGATTGCCATCGCCTTTGCGTTCATCTCGGACATCAACCAGGCGATTACCTTCTCGATCTTGTCAGGCGTGCTGCACTACACGTTCATGGCGATCAATATCATGATGTTCCGCAAGAAATGGCCATTGGGATCAATCCGGCGCGGATACACCCATCCGTTCCACCCCTTGCCGGCCATTGTGCTGTTCATCCTGTGTGTCGTCACCTACTTCGCCATTTTCCTGGGATATGGCGCACAGTTGACAGCAATGGTGGTGTTTTACATCATCATGTCTTTGTGGTTCCATTTCTACCGCTATCAGTACGTCAAGCGTGGTGACCAGTTCACCATGCCCTGGCCCAAACCCCAGGGATACTGATCGGCTTTACAAGCGACAGCGGCCCGTCGAAGAAGGCGGGCCGTTTTCATTGGATGAAACATGAACGCGTCAAACTTCGCTTTCGGTGCGCTGGGCATTGTGATTGTTGGCTTTCTTGCCCTGCGCAAGTACCGGAAAGAACGTCGCAAACATCTATTGCTTATCGAACGCCTATTTGTACCAGCGTCGGCGCTCCTGCAGGGTACCCAAAGCGGCCCCGGTGAATCTGCTGGGTCGTGGGTGGTTTCAGGCACCTATCGTGATGCGCCCTTTCAACTGCGAACCATTATTGACACATTGGCCACTCGCAAACTGCCGTGCCTTTGGCTCCAGGTTACTTTGCAGCGTGAACAGGATGTACCCGCCAAGATTGACGTCATGTTGCGCCCTGCCGGACTCACGTCATTTTCAAATTTCGACTTTCTCCCGGATACATTGCCCAATCCACCAAACGCACCGGTGGACGCCGTGATCAAGAGCGACAATGCGGAGGCCGCTAGTCTGACAATGGGGGCGATTGGCCCTCACCTCAAGCTCCTGGCATTGCCGCGCGCCAAGGAATTGCTCGTGACGCCAACCGGTCTTCGACTTGTCGTCCAGCTGTCGGAGGCAAACCGTGTACGGTATGGTGTGTTTCGCCAGGCGGATTTCGAAGGCGCGGAAATACAATCCGAGGCTCTGTTGGCAATCATGAACGGCCTCCTTGCACTTGAAGGCAACTTGCGGAGCGATGCAAAACATGGCTGAAGTGTCATCTCGAAAAGTACTCCTCGCTGCACTGCTTGTGCCAGGGTCGGGCCACGTCTGGTTAGGCAAGGCGTCACGTGGCTTCATGTTCCTGTTCTTCATCGTGGTCTTCGGCTGGTTGTCCCATAAGCTGATGCCTGCAACGGCCAGCATCGTTGGGCGGAATATTGGCGGCATTTTTGTGTATGGAATGTCAGTCATCGATGCCTACCGGACAGCGAAGTTGAAGGAGCTCAAGAAATGACCATCCGCATAATTGCAGGCGCATTCCTGGGGCTTGTTCTTTCAACTGCGGCGACCTTTGCAACAGAACGCAAGCTTGACGGGACAGAAATCGCCGCCACGCTTGCCGATCAAGTACTGTCCGGCACGGCCGACACGTCGCAAATCTTCCAGAAGTCAGGCGTCACGTTCTATGCGCAAGGCGGCAACCAGAGCCAGGGCCTTTGGAAAGTCGTTGGAGATCAATATTGCTCGCAGTGGCCGCCAAACGAGTCTTGGCCGTGTTATGATGTGATTGAGGATGGTGACACGATCACCTTGGGCATCTCTGCCAGCGATACCACGATCACGGTGGCCGCGAATACAGGTTTCCCGACGACGGCGGTTCCCTTTGCTCCGTTTGTCATCCAAATGGGCACCGAGCAATTACGCGTTACGGCTGTGAACGGCAATGATTGGACTGTGGTTCGCGGAATCAATGGCTCAACTGCTGCCCCGCAGGGGAATGCCACGACGATTACCTTGCTCACCAATCAGCTCTTTAACTTGTCTCGGCCGAACTTCAATAATGCTGCGGATCAAATCACCACGCTGAAGTTCCTGACCTCGATCCAAGCCGATTGGCGCTTCTTGGTGCCTGACGTCGCTACCGTTTCGCCAGCCACCACAGCTCTGACTGCTGCGATCACGAATCCTGCGGCCACCACGTTGACCGTGGCTTCCAATGCGGGCTTCCCCTTGGCCTCGGCCGCAGTCCCCTTCGTTGTGACGATTGACAACGAACAGATTCGCGTGATTAACTCGGCTGGCAACACTTGGACGGTGGTACGCGGAGTGAACGGCACCACGGCGACGGCACACTTGAACGCCGCCGCAGTTTCGCAGATTCCCGGCAACCACCCAGTGCTGTATGTGGCTGGCGAAGGTGGGGTCTTCCGCTCCATCAATAAGGGTGTCACATGGACTTACTATCCAAACGTTGCCGATGATGGCGCTGCTCAAGAAGGCGGATACTTACCCAATGCCAACGTCACGTCTCTTGACCTTGTATTGGGGAATGTGAATCCGACTACAGGTTTCCACGATCCGTCGTCTGGTCTCAACATGCTGTTGGCGACCACCTATGGTCGCGGTGATTTTGCGATTCGTTTAGATAACTCCAGCTTCAACCAATACATTGTGGCTCCGAACTCGGGTCCGCGCATTACGAACGTTAGCCCCATTGTGATTACCAATGGCTCTCAATTGAATGGCTATGACATCACGTTCGCTGGAGGAATTGATCCGACCTCGTTCGCTCTAACTGACATCACTGTCACTCGCCCGGGGAACGTCTCCGTTGGTCTGGCTTCCCTGACGTTCGTGTCGGGTAACACTTACCGGATTCTTTTCTCCAGCCCACAGAATACTGTTGGGAATTATGTGTTGAACATCGGGCCGGGGGTCTTTGACTACTCTGGCAACGCGATGAACCAAGACAACGATACGGTCAACGGCGAAAACCCGGCGGATATTTTAAGCAATACCTTCTTCTTCACGCCGAACAATCCGCCGACGATGACGGTGATCTTCGGCACCGTGCATTCGGCATACCGTCCAACCGCCGACAGCGGGCGCACGACAGGCTTTCTTGCTTTTTTTGGCTGTAGCTGTGCAACGCTTCGCCGCGCTAAGCTGAATAGGGCTGCCAATGGGATCAGGCATGAAAACACCAACCAATCGCGGGACGGTTTGGGAAAGTCTGTCGGAGGCGGATCGGGAAGGCATTCGCACGGCTTTTCAGCCATTGGGCACTGTGTCGACGGAAAGTATGGTCACGTCGGCGGGCAGCATCAGCTTGTTGATCGGGCACCTCAAAAAACCCGATCTCCGCGATCTTGGGTATAGGCTGATTGCGATCTCCGAAGGGCTGCTGTCGGTCGAAACCGATCCCATTCAGTTGCACTATTACTTTCACGGCATAGGCAAGTTCTTCTATCGGTTCCGGGACATGGACAGCTTCGCCCTTCCAAAGGCAATCGAAGCATTTAACAGGCAGACGCTTCTTTCCTCTATCGTTGCGCCGCTTTTGGCTAAGTCTTTGGGAGGGTCGCCACCCGGACACGCTGGCTTTGAACAATTGCGGATCATCCACGAAAAGGCGGGGGGGCTATGCGACTTGGCCCAGCTCGCGGCGCGGAAGTTCCTGTTCGCGCCGCTGTCGGCCGCGCTCTCCGGGGCGCTCGGCGGTCGCGGCCTGTTCGGCGGTCTCTTCGGGACGGAGCCTCCACG
>CALMEZ010000293.1 GCA_937864985.1 uncultured Alphaproteobacteria bacterium | reverse complement strand
CCCGAAGGAGGAGCGCAATGTTTCCGACCACAACACCTGGGTGGAGGATGCGATGTTGAGGATGGCGTACGAATTCAATGAGAGCTGCAAGCGCTGGCCAAACACCCCTCCCGGAAAGCGGGACTGATTCATTTTTTAAGGAGTAGCTATGTCATCCACTTTTACAACCCACGCCAAGTTGATAGCAAAAACCATAGTACTGGGCGCATCGCTCTGCGTAGTGCCCCTGAGCATGGCCCAGTCGAAGGATTGGTCAACCATCAGGATTGCCACTGAGGGTGCGTACAAACCCTGGAATTTCACCGATGCAAGTGGCAAGCTGGTCGGACTGGAAATCGAGTTGGCAGAAAACCTCTGCAAGCGCATGAATGCCAAGTGCGAGATCGTTGCGCAGTCCTTTGACGGCATGATTCCCGCTATCAATGCCGGAAAGTTTGACGCCATCATGGCCGTGATGCTGCCAACCTTGGGTGAGGAGCGGCAAGCCACCTATTCACCCTTCCTGCCGATTTCGCCCACCACGGGCCGCGTGCTCTATGTGCCCATGAAGGATGTGAACCCCAGGCAAGGCACCATCACCTTCGCTGACGAGGATGGCACCGATGTGACGCTGGATGTGCGTGGCGGCCGCACCAAGCTGCAATGGAAGCCTGACTTCGGCATGCGCTGGGCGGCATTACATGTAGACTTCGAAATGTTCGGCAAGGACCACCAGACCAACGCGCCGATTTATGATTCGATCTGCGAAATCCTCGGCGCACCGGCGCCGGAACACTATGTCTATGAGCTGTTCCTCGACGACAAGGGCCAGAAAATTTCCAAATCCAAGGGCAATGGCCTGACCATCGATGAGTGGCTGACCTATGCCGATCCGAACTCGCTGGCGCTCTACATGTACAACAAGCCGCGCGAGGCGAAGAAACTCTACTTCGACGTGATCCCCCGCGCTGTCGATGAATATGCGCAATTCCTGGCGGCCTATCCCAAGCAGACGGAAGCCAAGGATCAGTTGATGAACCCGGTCTGGCACATCCACGGCGGCAACCCGCCGGCGCCGGAATCGGGCGGCGTCACCTTCGCGCTCTTGCTGAACCTTGCCGCCGTGGCCAACACAGAAGACAAGGCCGTGATGTGGGCCTTCATCAAGCGCTACATGCCGGAACTTTCACCCGAGACGCACCCCCGCCTCGACAGCCTGGTGGGCTATGCCATCCGTTATTTCCAGGATTTCGTGAAGCCTGCGAAGCAATATCGTCTGCCTACGGATGATGAAGCGAAGGCCTTGCGCGATCTCGCGGCATCACTTGGAAAGCTGGCCGAAGGCACCTCGCCGGAGGACATCCAGAAATCTGTTTATGACGTGGGCCGACGCGAGCCCTATACCACCACGCAAAAGGATGGCTCCATCGGCGTGGCGCAAAGCTGGTTCAACATGCTCTATCAAGTGCTGCTCGGCGAAGAAAAAGGCCCGCGCTTTGGGTCCTTTGTGGCGCTCTACGGCATTGGCAACACAGTAAAGCTGATTGAAAAGGCGCTTGGTGGCGGGTTGGTGAGGTAGTCTTTCGTCTTCTCCCGCTTGCGGGGAGAGGACAAGATATATCAGCCCGCGTTGATCAGTCTTGGACGTGCTGCGGGCAAGGCCTGTGCGGGTGCTGCCGTCTCATCTTCCAGTTCCAACGTTGAAATCTTGCCGCCACGTTTGCTGATCTGGCCCGCTGAGGTCTCAAGCTTGTCGAGATCCTCATTGGCCATGCTGAAATGTTGGCGCAGTTTCGCCGTGCGTTCCTTCAGGCGGCCCACATCTTCCATCATCTTGGCCACTTCCGCCTTGATGACATGCGCTTGGTCGCGCATCGCCACGTCCTTCACCATGGCTTGCATGGTTTGCACCAGCAGCATCAACACATTGGGCGAGGCGAGGATGATGTGTTGGCGGTGGGCCTTCTGTACAACATCCTCAAATTGCTCATGCAGGTCGGCATAGATCGACTCAGACGGCACAAACAGGATCGCCGTGTCATGCGTCTCGCCAGCAATCAGGTATTTTTCTGCAATGTCCTTCACATGCTTGGCCATGTCGGCACGCAACTGTGTTTCGGCAGGCTTGCGTGACGCATCGTCTTCGGCGGCCTTCAGCGCTGAATGGGATTCCAGCGGAAACTTGGCGTCGATCACCAGTTTCAATTGCGAGTCCGGCAGGTGAATGATGCAGTCCGGCCGCGTACCGTTGCTCAGCGTCGCCTGGAATTCATAGGCCTTGGCATGCAGTCCATCGCGGATGATGGCTTCCATGCGGCCCTGCCCGAAAGCGCCGCGCGTCTGCTTGTTGGCGAGAATGTTCTTGAGGCTCACCATTTCGGTGGACAGCGACGTGATATTGCTCTGTGCCGCGTCGATCACCGCGAGCCTCTCGTTCAACTGACCGAGTGATTGCGCCGTGCGCTGTGTTTGCTCAGACAATCCAAGCCCCACGCGCTGGCCCACAGCGTCAAGTTTTTCATCGAGCGTGCGCTGCAGGTGAACAGTGTTTCCCTGGGCTTGCGCGGCAAAGCTTTGCAGCGACCCAGAGAGTTCAGCCAGCCGCAACTCCAGCTCTTCCGTGCGGCGCTGCGCCTCCAGCGCATCGATGGCTCGGCCGCGTGAGCCGCGCCAGGCAAGGATCACCGCCGCCACCAACAAAAGAAGGCTCAGCGCGGCTGCGGCAGCTGCAATGTCAAAAACCGTGAAGGCGTGGCGGCCAATCACCAGAACAGGTGTTTCGAGTGTCATGGCGCAACTATAGCCGATTCGAACAAAACAGAAACGCCAATTCGTGGATCAAGAGCACCGCCACTGAAACCGGCCCTGAAACGGGAAAGGCCCGCCTCACCGCAACCGGCGAAACGGGCCTCCCAGATCCGTATTGAGCTCGGGACGGCGACAGGAGCTCAAGACGGACCAAACTGTTACTCACCAGTGCTGTGGGGGAATTGGGAATGGGGCAGGCAATGTGCGCCTTCTTCGGTGCTGTGATCCCCCGCAGGACCGAGTGCAAAAGTGCCTTCCAATTCCGGCGAGAAAGACACCGGACCGCGGCGCGTTCGGGGTTATTTTGTGGCGGGAATATGGCGCAGGGCTGCCTGACAAATGGGCAGGTCGGAATTATCGGTTATGTGGCAATTGCTTCCCGCGCCTGCGAAGAAATCGGGCGGCAACGCCGTTAACATTAAATATTTCCGAAGCTGTCGGTGACCAGGATCAACGCGTCGGCAATGCCAGGCTCCAGCGCCGTATGTCCCGAATCAGGCACCAGATGGAACGCGGCCTTGGGCCAGCGCCGATGCAGTTCAAAGGCCGTTTCGGGCGGTGTCACCACGTCATAACGGCCCTGGACAATGGCGCCGGGCAGGTGCGCAATTTTGTCTGCGCCGTCCAGCAGCGCGCCATCGCGGCTGAAGAAACCCCGGTTGATAAAGTAGTGGCATTCAATGGCGGCAAAGGCCGTGGCGAAATGCGCATCACCGAAATGCTGTTCTCTAAGCGGGTCCGGCAACAGAGACAAAGTGGCACTCTCCCAAAGGCTCCATGCCTTGGCACAGGCAAGCTTCTCCGTTTCGTTCGCACCGGTCAGGCGCTTGTAATAGGCCGACACCAGATCGCTTCGCTCGCCTTCCGGAATGGGTGCCACAAATTTGGCAAAGGCATCGGGATAGAGGAAAGATGCACCGTCTTGATAGAACCAGCGCACCTCGCGTTCGCGCACCGTGAAGATGCCACGCAACACCAGCTCAAGAACGCGCTCCGGGTGGCTTTGAGCATAGGCCAATCCCAGAGTGGAACCCCACGAACCACCGAACACTTGCCAGCGATCAATACCCAGATGCTTGCGCAGTTTTTCGATGTCCTCGACCAGATGCCATGTCGTGTTTTCTTCGAGGCAGGCAAAAGGCGTGGATTGCCCGCAGCCGCGCTGGTCAAACAGAATGATGTTGTAGCGCGCCGGATCATGCAGCCGCCGCAGGAACGGCGAGATGCCGCCACCCGGCCCGCCGTGCAGAACGACTACAGGCTTGCCCTTCGGATTGCCGCAGCATTCATAATAGATCTCATGCAACGCCGAAACCCGCAGGCGACCGCGCACATAGGGGTGGATGTCAGGATAGAGGGCACGGCGCTTCGCGTTTGGTGGGATATTCAACATGCAACTCCGCTTCGGGAAAGGCATCCGCCTAGTGCCTTGCCTCGACAATTTCCACTGGTAAATGAAAGATGAATGCAATAAAAGCCCGCCCGTCGGTGGCGCAACATCACCGGGGATATGTGTTTTTCGAAACCCAGAGGGGGACTATTCTATGTGGAATGAATTCAAGAATTTTGCGTTCAAGGGCAATGCCTTTGATCTCGCCGTCGGTGTGATCATGGGTGGCGCATTCGGTGGTATTGTGAACTCAATCGTGCAAGATCTGATTATGCCGGTTGTAGGCGCTGTCACCGGTGGCGCAAACTTCAGCAACTACTTCCTGCCGCTGAACTCTGCCGTCAACGCCACCAACTATGCCGATGCCGTCAAGCAGGGCGCAACACTCGGCTATGGCAACTTCATCACCATCCTCATCAACTTCCTGATCCTGGCCTTCATCCTGTTCCAGATGGTCAAGGTGTCGAACCGCCTGAAGAAGGCTGAGCCGCCGCCGCCCCCGCCAGCACCTTCGGCTGAAGTGTCGCTGCTCACCGAAATCCGCGACGCGCTGAAGAAGAAGTAAGCTGATCGTTCATCCGAATGAGCAAGCCCGGATGTGCGTCGCGCATCCGGGTTTTTCTTTGTCTGCCCTCTGTCGCCACGTTCGGCAGCGTGCTGAATTTTTGAGTGTGCATTGCACAATCCAGCGGCAGGCGCAGAACTCTGCAATATTGCGCGAAAATTCTAAAAAGAAGAAAAGTGATATTGGTTTCAATACTATAACGTAATTTTCAAGACCTTCACTCAGTTTGGTACGCAGCTTGCGAGGTATGCTGCATCGCAAGAATGTTCGGATCCTCCCATTTCTGCTCATTTCGTTTTGCGGTTGGTGCGCAAGCACTAAAACTTGAAGGGCGAGCTGGAGCCATCTCCACTCGCCCTCTTTTTCAGGCGCGCAGGGCGAGCACGCCATCAATGACAAACTGCACGGCAAGGGCCGCAAGGATAATGCCCAGCAACCGGGAAATCACGGCCCGCCCCGTGATGCCGAGCGTTGCAGCGATGCGTTCAGCAATGAGAAAGCACAGGAAGTTGGCAAACATGACAGCCGCCGCAACGGCATAAAGCGCCATCAGCTTGGTGGTGTCGCCTTCGGCGCGACCGGCCAACAGGATCATCGCGGTAATGGCACCAGGACCCGCCATCAAGGGAATGGCCAGGGGGAAAGCCGCGATGTTGCGCACATGGTCAACGGTGATCGCTGTCTTGGCCACATCCTGCTGGCGCTGGCCGCGCCGGTCAAACACCATTTCAGCTGCCGATGACAGCAGCAGAAGTCCGCCGGCAATGCGGAAGGCTGAAATCGAAATCCCGAGCCGCGCCAGAAGCCATGCGCCACACAGCCCCGCCCCCAGCAGGATCACAAAGGCAATCACCGGTCCGCGCCAGGCAACTTCCCGCTGGTGCTTCTTGTCCATGCCCTGAACGAGGCCGAGGAAAAGCGCCGACATGAAAATCGGATCAGAGATCACCAGAAGTGTGGCCAACGCTGAGGTGATGTAGTCCTGCATGATGAAGCCTTAAACGAAATGCTGCACCAAGTCTAAGGCGGCTTTACAGCGCGCGCCGGAAGCCCAAATGATTGCGCTCGAAACCCAGGCTCTCATAAAACCGGTGGGCATCGCGGCGATCATTATGGGTGAAGAGCTGCATGATCTTGCAGCCCCGCTCACGCGATAGCCGCATTGCCTCTTCCATCAACGCATGGCCAATGCCTTTGCCGCGCATCCGGTCGGCAACACGTACGCCCTCAATATGGGCGCGCCAGCCACCCCGATAAGTCAGGCCGGGAATGAAGCTGATCTGCATGCAGGCCAACACCTCATTCGCGATTTCGCCAACGATCAACAAGGTGTTCTGGTCGGCGTCCATGGCATGAAACGTTGCGAGATAGCCGGGATCAAGCGGCAACGATGCATCATCACGCCCCTTCACAAGGCTGCCCTCTGCCAGCAACGCAATCACAGCAGGAAGATCACGTTCCTCCGCGCGCCGGAAGCTCACGCCCTGGGGGGCACTTCCTCCCATCAGTTGATGCTGCTCGGCAATTCCCGTTCGCGCCGCGCCACAAACTCGTTGAGGGCCTGCGTCACGCTTTCGTCCATCTTTGGCTTTTCATAGGCAGCCAGCATGGCTCGCGCCTTTTCACGGCCGCGGGTATCGTGGTCCTTGGCGCCCTCGGCGCTCCACTGTTCAAATGAATTGAAGTCCATGAGGGTGGGCATGAAGAAGGCCTTTTCAAAATGTTCCAGCGTGTGCGCGGTGCCCAGGAAATGGCCCTGTGGGCCCACTTCCCGCACCGCCGCCATGGCATCCTTGAAGTCATCGAACTTGAGGCCGCCGGCATATTTGTACCAGCCCGCCACCTGCTCGGCATCAGTTACGAATTTGGAATAACCACAGGCCAGGCCCGCTTCCAGCCAGCCGGCCGAGTGCCAGATGTAATTGGCGCCGGAGAGAACAGCAGCATGCATCAGCATGTTGGATTCATAACCAGCCTGCGCGTCGTTGAGCTTGGATCCCACATGAAAACCCGAGGTGCGCCATGGCAAATTGTACTTGCGCGCCAACTGGCCCATCACGAACATCATCTGGGCTGCTTCCGGCGTGCCGCCCATCGGCGCACCAGACTTCATGTCCACCGTCACCATGAACTGGCCATACAGCACCGGCGCACCCTTGCGGATCAGCTGCGTGAATGCCACGCCGGCCAGCGCCTCGGCGTTAACCTGAGCTACAGCACCCACCGACGAAGCAGAGGTTGATGCACCACACAGCGCAAAAGGCGCGCAGATCACCGGCTGGTTGTGCGAGGCATAGACGCGCATGGCATCCAGCATGGTTTCATCCCAGACCAGCGGCGAGTTGCAGTTTGTGATCGACACCAGAACCGTGTTGTCCTTAACGAAGGCATCGCCGAACACAATACCCGCCATCTTCATCACGTCTTCGGCACGCTCCTTCGAGGTGACGATGCCCATGAACGGCTTGTCGGAATGTGTCATCGCCGACTTAATGATGTGCAGGTGGCGCTTCGGCACCGCAATTTCCATGGGCTCGCAACAGATCGATGAGGCCGAATGCAAGGACGGCAACATCTGCGCCAGCTTGT
This sequence comes from uncultured Alphaproteobacteria bacterium, assembly GCA_937864985.1. GTDB lineage: Bacteria > Pseudomonadota > Alphaproteobacteria > Rhizobiales > Aestuariivirgaceae > Aestuariivirga. The sequence goes on along the minus strand of CALMEZ010000293.1, from coordinate 13,782 downwards.
GGAAGTTGTTGAGGTCTTCAAGCGAGCCATAGCGGCGCACATTGTCGAGGTCACGGACATAGGGCGCGCCATACATGGGAATGAAGATCGAGTTCTTGCCGCCCACCCGCACCGTGCGCTCGGGGTTGCGGGCATGCAGGGTGAATTCCGGCGGCACCGTGGAGATGAGCTTCATCAGCAGAGCGCGATCAATGCGCACACGTGTGCCCTGCACATCGGCCCCCGCCGCCTTCCACATGGCAGGTGCTTCATTGTCGCGGAACTCGCAGCCCACCTCCTCAAGAATTTTCATGGACTCGTCGTGGATCAATTCCACCGCCTCGTTGGGCAGAATTTCGTAGGTCGGGATATTGCGCACCAGCGTCGGGAACGAAATCTGGGGTGCTGCCCGCATGGCGCGGCGTCCGTCGCGGCCACCGCCGGAACGGCGGCCTGCTGCTGGGGCTGGCGTTGCTGTCGCAAGTTCATCTGTCATAGCAATTCTCCTGCCGTCAATTATGGATGCGCCAAACCCCCTGCCACAAGCCGGGTTCGCCGCACAGGTTGCTTGAGATTATCTCAATCGAGATTGTGCAACAGCCAGTCTTTCAACGTCTCGGCCTCTGGCGACAAGGCATGCTTGGTTGACCATGTGAGATAGAAACTTTGCGGCGCGTCCATTTCATAATCGGTGAGCCGCACCAAACGGCCTGCATCAATCAGCGGCTGGGCCAGGCTCTTCCAGCCCAGCGCAACGCCTTGCCCGTCCATCGCGGCCTGGATCGAAATCACATAGCTGTTGAAGCGCCGCACATTGAGGCGCCGCGCTGCGACACCCGCTTGCCGCAGGAAATCCGCCCAGGTTGTCCACGACCAGTCAACCCCTTCAACGGCCAGGAGCTGCAGAGCCGCAACATTGGCAAGGCTCGTAATATTGCGGCCCGCCACAAACCCAGGCGAAGCCACCGCCAAAATTTTGTCATCAAACAATTTGGTCGAATTCTCGTCCTGGAATTGCCCAGACCCGTAACGAATGCGCAGATCAACGGGCGACAGGCCGATGTTTTGCGGACGGTCAGAGATGGCATGATCAACCACAATATCCTGGTGCTCGTTCCAGAAACGCCCCATGCGCGGCATCAGCCAGAATTGCGCAACTGCACTGGTGCAGCCGATGGTGACGGCACGCTTAGGCCCGCCCTTGCGCAGCGAATCAAGTGTGCCGGAAATATGCGTAAAGGACGTCCGCAACGCCTCCAGAAGGGCCGCACCCTCCGCTGTCAGTTCCAGCGCCCGGTGCAGGCGTACAAACAAAGTGGTGCCGATTTCCGCTTCCAGCTGTTTCACATGCTTCGATATTGCGCCGGGTGTGACGTTCATTTCACTGGCGGCACGCGTCAGGCTCATGTGGCGCGCGGCGGATTCGAAAGCGGCAAGACCATTGAGCGAGGGAAAGCGATAGTGTTTGTGGGCCATGCAGCCATAGTAACAGACTGTGGTTTTGTGAGGAATACTCAACTGAAATCAACAAACCTATGCCGCTATGCAGCATGGGCTTGTGTTGACGCCAGAGCCGCTTTCCACCACTATGCGCACGGGGATAGAAGTGCGGGGAGGCGGCAACGGGGGTTGCAAAACTGCACAAAAATAATCACGCAACAAACGGCTTCACCCCGGAGCCGGAGGGAGAAGCCAATATGGCTGATAAACACGTACTGACTGAGGACGAAAAGGTCCTCCATTCCATGGGTTATGCCCAGGAACTTTCGCGGCGCATGAGCGGGTTTTCGAACTTCGCCATCTCATTTTCCATCATCTGCATCTTGGCTGGCGGTATTGGCGCCTACACAGTCTCGCTTGGCGCGGCTGGCGGCGGCGGCGTCATCTTTGGCTGGATCGTTGGTTCCATCTTCGCGCTGCTCGTCGCAGCCGCCATGGGCCAAATTGCTTCGGCCTACCCGACGGCAGGCGGCCTCTATCATTGGGCCTCCATTCTCGGCGGCCGCGGCTGGGGCTGGGCCACCGCCTGGATCAACTTGGCAGGCCTGCTCTTCGTTGTGGCGTCGGTGAACTATGGCGTTTACCTGCTGCTCAGGGACCTCGTTCTAGTCGGCGTGTTCGGCATGGATGCAGCTTCGTTTACGGGAACGCATCTGCTGATCGCCGTTGCCATCATCACTGCTGTTCAAGGCTGGATGAACTACGTCGGCATCAAGGCCACAACCATCCTGACAGACTTTTCAGGCTACCTGATCTTTGGTGTGACCATTCTCATCATCTTGGGCCTGTTGTTTGGTTCTCCCGTGTCGATGGACTTTTCACGTCTTGTGACCTTCAAGAACTACACGGGTGACCCGGGTGCTGGCACATGGCCGGCCACACAAAGCCTGTTCTTCGCTTTTGTGCTCGGTCTGCTGCACGTCTGCTACACGATCACGGGCTTTGACGCTTCGGCTCATACATCGGAAGAAACCCAGGATGCTCAGCGCGCCGTGCCTAAGGGCATGCTCAACGCCGTGTTCTGGTCAGCTATCTTCGGCTGGGTTCTAGTCGCTGTCATCCTGCTGGCCATGCCAAGTGTGGATGAAGGCGCTGCTAAGGGCTGGTCGGTGTTCTACTATGTGCTGGACTCTTCGACCATGCCGAAGATCCTCAAGGACATCATTGCCGTGGGCATCGTCATCTCGAATTTCCTTTGCGCGCTGGCTGGCATGACATCGCTCAGCCGCATGATTTATGCCTTCGCCCGCGATGGCGGCGTGCCTGGAATTTCGAACTGGCTGAAGCAGGTCAACCCGACCCACCGCACACCGGGCCCGGCTATTCTTGTTGGCTCGATCCTGGTCTTCATCCTGGGTCTTGTCGCCGGCAATGATGCCAATGCCTACATCATCCTGTCGTCAGGCTGCGCGGTGTTCCTCTATGTGTCCTACATCATGCCAATTGGCGCGGGTATCCTCGCTGAAGGCAAGTCATGGACCAAGAAGGGCCCGTTCGACCTGGGCGTCTGGTCAAAGCCTGTGGCCATTCTCGCCATCATCGGCGGTGCTATTCTGGCCTTCGTGGGCTTCCAGCCGCCTTACCAGCTGGTCGGTTACTTCTTGGTTGGCCTGATCGTCGCCCTGGTGGTGATCTGGTTTGCCTTTGAAAGCCGCCGCTTCCAGGGCCCGCCGCTGAATGAAGCCGCTGTCAAGGCTCGCCAGGCCGAGATCGCCGCCACCGAAAAAGCGCTCGGCAACTGAGCCCGCGGCAAACGCAACAACGGGGGCGGCCTGCGGGCCGCCCTTTTTCGTGGAATACTCGAACCATGACATCAAGATTCGACATTGCAGTGATCGGTGGCGGCGTTGTTGGCCTAGCGATCCTGCGCCGTTTCGCGATGGCGGGATTGAAGTGCCTGCTGCTTGAAAAGGGTGCCGATATTCTCTCCGGCGCGTCCAAGGGCAATAGCGCACTTCTGCACACCGGCTTTGACTGCGATCCCAAAAGTCTTGAAGCGCAATGTGTGAAGGCGGGTTACTCGGAATATCTTGAAATCCACGGCAAGCTCAATCTGCCGGTGCTTGAAACCTCGGGCATGGTCGTGGCCTGGACCGAGGAGGAGCAGGCCAAGACGCCAGGCATTCTGGCCAAGGCCCATGCCAATGGCATCTTGGATGCCCGATTGCTGTCACAAGCCGAACTGCGCCAGCGCGAACCAAACCTTGCGCCAACCGCCCTGGGTGCCGTCCTTGTGCCGGGGGAGAATGTGATGGACCCGTGGTCAGCCCCCTTGGCCTATGCGTGCCAAGCCTTGGCCCATGGTGCCGTGATCACGCGCAAGGCTGACGTCAACGCTGCTGAACGAAAGCTGGATGCGTGGCGGCTCACCACAGCAAGTGGAACGTTTGAGGCAGCACTGGTCATCAATGCGGCCGGCCTCTTTGGCGATCATGTTGAAGCGCTGGTGAGACCAGCACCGTTCACCATCAAGCCGCGCAAAGGGCAATTCGTTGTCTTCGACAAGCCGGCATCAAAGCTTGTCAAGTCGATCATCCTGCCCGTGCCAACCAAGCGCACCAAGGGGGTTGTGTTGTTCCCCAGCATCTTCGGCAATCTCGTCATCGGCCCAACCGCTGAGGAAACCCAAGAACGCCAAAATGGAAGCTGCGACACCGCCACACTGGAGAAGCTGAAGTCACGCGCCATCGAAATGGCCCCAGGCCTCGCCGGCGTTGGCATCAACGCCATTTATGCCGGCCTTCGCCCCGCCACCGAACATCAGGACTACGTGATCGAAGCATTGGCCGATAGAAACTGGATCACGGTGGCAGGCATCCGCTCCACGGGCCTCACCGGTTCACTCGGCATTGCGCAGCATGTGGAAGCGCTATACGCCAAACACTTTGGCAAGCTGCCCCGGAAAAAACCTGCGCCGCAATGGACACCCGTCCCCAATCTCGCAGAGCATTTGCCGCGCCCCTACCAAAAGGGGGGCGACATCATCTGCCACTGCGAATGGGTGACACGTCGTGAAATTGCCAAAGCCCTGTCTGGCCCGTTGCCCGCTGGCGATCTCTCTGGCCTGAAGCGCCGCACCCGTGCCATGATGGGCCGCTGCCAGGGTTTCAATTGCGGCGCGGAAGTGCGCACCATGTTCGACGAGGCCCAGCATGGAAAGCCATGATGTCGTCGTCGTTGGCGGTGGGCCTGCAGGCCTTGCCGTTGCCACGCGCCTGCGTCAGCGCGGCATCACGGACGTGGTGGTGCTGGAACGCGAAGCCGAGGCGGGCGGCGTTCCCCGCCATTGCGGACACTGGGGTTTTGGCTGGGAAAGCCACCGCCGCCTGATGTCTGGCCCGGATTACGCGGCACGCCTGCGCGCCGATGCGGCGGGCATCGATATCCGCACCCGCACGGCGGTTCTGTCGCTCGAAGCTGAAAACACACTCCGCATCCAAAATGCCGATGGTGTTTCCAAACTGAAAGCGCGGCAGATCGTACTGGCAACCGGCGCGCGCGAATCCAGCCGCGCCGCGCGCCTCATCGGCGGCGTGCGCAACGCCTGCATCATGAACACCGGCACGCTGCAGCAGCTTGTCTATCTCAAGCACGCAAAGCCGTTTCACCGACCTGTCATTCTGGGTGGGGAATGGGTGTCCTTCTCGGCCCTCATGACCTGCCACCATGCCGGAATCAGGCCTGTGGCTATGATCGTCGAGGAACCGAAGATTGACGCCCCGTGGTTTTTTCCGCTCGGTGCGCGGTTGCGCTATGGCGTCCCCGTACACACCGCAACACGGCTCGTGTCCATTCTGGGAGCAGGCACGGTTGTGGCTGTGGAGATCGAAAGCCAGGGCCAACGCCGCAAGATCATCTGCGATGGCGTGATTGTCTCGGGCAAGTTCGTCAGCGAGGACACGCTACTCAAAGGAGCAACCAGTCCAACGCCGACACTTGCCGGCAACATGCAAAGCCCACTCAAGACAGCAGGCCGTTGCGTGGCTGAAGCGCGCCGCATTGCAGATGCCGTAGCAGAGGGGTTGTCATGAAAGTCCTCGCCATTGACCAGGGCACCACTGGCACCAAGGCCTTCACGCTGGATGAGCAGGGCGCTTTGTCAAAGGTTGCCGGTTTTGAACACCAGCAGTACTACCCGCAGCCAGGCTGGGTGGAACACGATGCCGAGGAACTGCTCGCCCATGTCAGCGCCTGCATGGCGGCGGCGGGCACCGTGGATGCCATCGGTATCGACAACCAGGGCGAAACGCTTGTCGCCTGGGATGCCAAGACCGGCAAGCCCTGTTACCGCGCCATCGTCTGGCAAGATGACCGCACCAAGCATGCGACGGAGAAACTGAAGTCCGAAGGCGCAGAAGAATTGACGCTGGCCCGTGCTGGTCTGCCGCTGGACCCCTACTTCTCCGCCTCAAAGATGCGCTGGATCATTGATCACGTTGATGACGCCAGGTCTCTCCTGAAACAGGGCAGGCTGCGCATCGCCACCAGCGATGCCTTTTTCCTCGACCACCTCACGGGAACCTTCACCACCGACGTGACGACAGCGTCCCGCACCTCGCTCATGTCGCTCGACACCCTCGCTTGGGATGATGATCTCTTGAAACTTTTCGGCGTGCCGCGTGAGGTGTTGCCGGAAATACGTGACACCACCGGCCCATTTGGCAGCCACAGAGGCACAGTGATCACCGCAAGCCTCGTCGATCAGCAGGCAGCACTCTTCGGCCACGGCTGTTCCAACCCGGGTGATGCCAAGATCACTTTTGGCACAGGTGCATTTGCCTTGGGCATTGCGGGCGCCTCTCGCCCACCACGTGAAGCGTCCGGCCTCGCCGCCACAATCGCCTGGCGTCTCGGGGGCAAAGCCGCTGACTTCGCGCTTGATGGCGCAGTCTATAACGCTGCCTCAGCCGTCAACTGGGCAAGATCACTCGGCCTCTTTTCAACCTATTATGAGATCAACAATTTCAGTGCACCATCAGCCCTGTCGCGTGGCATTGTCTTCGTACCCGCGCTCTCGGGCCTTGCCTGCCCGCACTGGGACCGCAACGCATCAGGCTTGTGGATTGGCCTTGGCCTCGACACCACAAAGCAAGACATGATGCAGGCCGTGCTGGAAGGCATCGCGTTGCGCGCCGCCGAAGTCATGCAGGCCATGGCGGGCCTCTTGCCGTTGCAGGAAATCGTCTCGATCGATGGTGGGCTTGCCAACAATCCTTATTTCGCAAGCTTCCTCGCCAACGCCTTGAAGCGGACGGTCACAGTTGCATCATCAACCGAACTCACAGCCCTCGGCACCGCCCGCATGGCCATGCTGGGGGCAGGGGCCAGGTCGCTGCCACCCTTGCCGAAGCCGGCCCATGTCTATGAACCTGAAGCAGCGTTGGATGCCGAAGCGCGCGCGCGTTTCTCATCGGCCATCAACCGCACCAAGGGCTGGCGATAGATGCCCATGCCTTTTGAATATCGCTCTGCGTCTGAGGATTTTGACAAGTTCCTTCGCGATGTCATGGCCATCTCCGGTCTCGCGACGCGCAATCAAGCCTACACCATGGCTCAGGCAGTACTTATTGCTTTCCGCTCCCGGCTTTCAACCGCAGATGCCTTGCGCTTCGCAGATGTTCTTCCAGTGGCGTTGCGCGCTCTTTTTGTGAGTGATTGGGAAATGCGAACTCCAAAGCCTTGGGGAATGCGGGCGGACTGGATGAGGGATGTTCGCAGCCTGAGGCCAGATCACAATTTTTCGACCGACTCGGCCATTTCTGACGTTGCCGCAGCCCTTCGGCTCAACGTCGACCAGCAGGCCTTCTCGGCCGTGCTGGCTACGCTGCCGGAAAGTGCTGATCGCTTTTGGCAGCCATGAATCAGAAAGGGCGGCTCCATCAGCCGCCCTTTCCTTTGCGCAACGATTGCGTCAGGGCCGTCCCACACGCAAGGCCGTTGTGCTTACGCGGCGCGTGACAGGCTGCCCCCGCTTGCCAACACGCCAGCCGCGCTCACCAGCCCGATCGCGCCATCCAGCGCACCGGGCGTCAATTCAAGTCCCAGAAACCGCTTGCGCTCCACCGGGCCTGGCAGGTGCAGGCTCTGGGTATGCGTCTCGGAAAAACCGAAGCGGGCATAATAGGGCGCATCACCCACCAACAGCACGGAGTCGTGGCCCAGCACACGCGCCGTCGCCAGCGCGTGGTCCATCAGCTGCTTGCCGATGCCCTTGTTCTGATGACAGCAATCCACCGCCAGGGGCCCGAGCAACAGCGATGGCCCCGCCGAACCTGCAATGATGTGCCACAGGCGCACCGTGCCGATGACCTTGCCCTTCTCTGAAAGGGCCGTGAAGGCCAGGCCTTCCGCCGGCAAACGGCCTTCACGCAGCCGCTCTGATGTCTTGCGGAAACGGGCAACGCCAAACGCCTTGTCCAGAAGGCGCTCGCGGCTTGCGGCATCAGAGGGAATTTCATTGCGAATGGTGACCATGGGAAGTCTCCCTGTAACGTCAAGGTGCTTCGAGGCCCGGCTGCGCCGAGCACCTCAGCATGAGGATGTTGGAGGAAGTCCCTCACCCTGAGGTGCCGCGAAGCGGCCTCGAAGGGCGAGGGACGGGTGCCTAGATCACATAAGCCTTGAGCGGCGGGAAGCCGTTGAAGGCGACGGCTGAATAGGTCGTGGTGTAGGCACCACAAGCCTCGATCAGCACTTCGTCGCCGACCGTCAGCGTGATCGGTAGCGGATAAGGCGTCTTTTCATAAAGCACATCCGCCGAGTCACAGGTCGGCCCTGCAATCACGCAAGGTTCTTTGGCATCGCTGTCCTTGGTCGTGGTGATCGGGTAGCGGATGGCTTCGTCCATTGTTTCAGCCAGGCCGCCGAACTTGCCGATGTCGAGATAGACCCATCGGTGATTGTCGTTGACGTGCTTCTTGGAAATCAGAACCACTTCCGCCTTCACCACGCCGGCGTTGCCCACCATGCCGCGGCCCGGCTCAATGATGGTTTCGGGAATGGCGTTGCCGAAATGCTTGGCCAGCGCATCATGGATGGCATTGGCATATTTCGACTGGCCGGGAACAGCCTTGAGATATTTGGTAGGGAAGCCGCCACCGAGGTTCACCATCTGCAGCGTGATGCCGTGCTTCAGCATGGCATCGAAAATTGCCTTGGCTTCGCCCACCGCTTGGTCCCAGGCGCCAAGCCGCGTCTGCTGCGAGCCGACGTGGAAGGACACACCATAGGGCACAAGGCCGAGCTTGTGGGCATGCAGCAACACGCCTTCGGCCATCACAGGCTCGCAGCCGAACTTGCGCGACAGCGGCCACTCAGCACCGGCACCATCAGCAAGGATGCGGCAGAACACTGACGCGCCGGGCGCGGCCCGCGCCACCTTCTCGACTTCTTCATCGGAATCGACGGCGTAAAGCGAAATACCCAGGGCATGCGCTTTGGCAACGTCGCGTTCCTTCTTGATGGTGTTGCCGAAGGAAATGCGGTCAGGCGTGGCACCGGCAGCCAGCGCCATTTCGATTTCGGCAACCGAGGCGGTATCGAAGCACGAGCCAAGCGAGGCCAGAAGCGACAGGATTTCAGGGGCAGGATTTGCCTTCACCGCATAGAAAATGCGCGTTCCCGGCATCGTGTGCGCAAAGGCCTCATAGTTGGCGCGCACCACGTCAAGGTCAACCACAAGGCAGGGGCCTTCAGGCTTTTCACGTCGCAGGAAGTTGATGATCTTTGCCGTCGCCATGGTGTTTCAATCCCCAGAAAGAAGATGACAGGACCCAGCAAGAGCATTTGGCCAAGCGCGATGGAGACGCAAAGGACCGAAGACCCTGACTGACTTTCGCTTCTGATTGATTGGGATGGCACCAACCGCACATCGAGCAGACTTGTGTTTGCCTCTGGTGTGCCGGCCTTTGGACGAAACCGGCGAGACGAGAAGCCCTCACCGTCGTTACTTTGGGGATCTCCTCGGGCTTTGAGGCCAGCGCTGTCTCCGAATTTGGAGGGCGCAGGGATCACCTTAGCGGCACGTGCGACTTTGGACGGACGCGCATATGATGGATTCGAGTGTCACTTTCAAGAATTATTTGCGGCGCAGAAAAAGTTTTTTCTTAAAATCCGTTAAGACTTTGGCGTGCCAAACCGCTGCCAGCCCGCAACAAGCCGCGTCACCGTCGTGACACTGCACATCGCCGCATAGATGAAGGCGATGAGTGCGAAGTGCTCGCGCCACAGGCACATGGCCACGAAGCACAAGACCGTCTCAAAGCCTTCCGTGAGTCCACCCAGATAGTAGAAACTCTTGGAAGGATAAGCGGTACTTTTCTCGCCGCGCTTCTCCGCCATGATGGCGTAAGCCAGAAAGCTTGTGCCCGTGCCGATGAAGCTGGCGAGCAGAACTGCTGCGGCCAGCGCATTGCGGTCCGGATCGCAGAAGGCGAAGGCCAGCGGCACGGCGGCGTAGAACAGGAAATCCAGCGTGATGTCGAGGAAGGCACCGCGCTCGGTCGGCGCCGAGAACCGAGCCACCGCACCATCTAGCCCGTCGAGCAGGCGGTTGAGCAGCAGCGGAATGATGGCGAGGGTGATGTCGCCATAGGTAACCATCAACGCTGCCAGAAGGCCAAATCCGAAGCCGGTGAGCGAAACCTGGTTGGCCGTCACGCCGCGCTTCGAGAGTGTCTGGGCAACAGCATCCACCAGTGGCTTGGTCATGGCCAAGAGTTGCCGGTCAAACATGCTGCACACTCCCATCATCAGAGATCATCAGTACACGGCCTTTTGACGGCGCATCGCCAGCATCATGCGTCACCAGCAGGGCGGGGATGTTGCGGGAGGTGATGTGCTGGAATGTCAAGTCGCGCACCGACGCGCGGAGCTTCGCATCCAGCTTGTTGAAAGGCTCGTCCAGCAGCACGGCCAAAGGCTCAGACAGCAGCGTGCGCATCAGCGAGACGCGGGCCCGCTGTCCGCCCGACAACGTGTGCGGCGGCCGGTCCTTAAATCCTCCGAGTTGCACGCTCTCCAAAGCAGCGCGCATCTTCGGCAATCGGTCCTGTGGCGAGGCAATGGCGAAGAGCAAGTTTTCGCCCACCGTCATGTGCGGGAACAGCAGGTCATCCTGGAAAAGCCGCCCGATTCTGCGCCGATGCGGTGGCACGCCGTTAAGCGGCACGCCATTCAGCACAATGTCGCCACTGGCCTGCAATGTATGGTCCAGATCACCACCAATGTATGAGAGCAGAGATGACTTGCCTGAACCGCTCGGCCCCATCAGCGTGACGATTTCTCCGGCAGCAACGGCAAGCGAAAAAGGCTTCAGCAATGTGCGACCCGGAATCGCCAGTGTGGCGTTGCGAATTTCCAGCATCACGCCACCATCCAGCGGCTGCGGCCAAGGCGGCTGGCAGTCACAAACACACAGAGCGGCATTGCCATCAGCAGCAGTGCATAGGCAGCGAGCAGCGCGCGGTTGCTGCCGGTGGTCAGCGTCACGGCCTCGATCGGCAGGGTGGAATAGCGCCCGGCGGCAGCCAGCTGCGCCGGCACATATTGTGCGATGGCGACTGCAAAGCCCACCGCGAAGGCAGCAAGGAGCGGCGCTTTCAGCAAGGGCCACTTGATAATGGTCAGGGTGCGCCATGGCGGCGTCCCCAGCCCCTGCGCCGCACTGCGCCAGCGCCCATCAAAGCCGCGATAGGGGCCGTACAGCAGAATGAACTGATAAGCCACTGCGGGAACCACATGCACCATGAACAAACCCATGGCCGTTCCCGTCAGGCCAAGCTGCAGCAGCAGCCGGTATTCGCCAAGACCCAGCACCAGAGAGGGCAAGCACAAGGTGAAGAGTGCTGCAGCCAGCATCACCCGGTCGCGCGATGTTGGTTGCCACTCCAGCCACGCCACATTGGCAGCAAGGCCAAGCGCCGAGGCCACGAGGGCGATGATCAGACTCGTCAAAATCGGTGCCGGATTTTCGACACCTGTCTGCCACGCCTTCGCCGTGAAGTGCTCCGCCAGCAGGTTTGGAAACGGCCACAGCCCGGAAATTGATTGCAAGACCAGCATCAGCCCGACCGCCGCATAGGATAGCCTCCACAAGCCCCAGATTTGCGCCAGTTCTGCGATAGGAATGTTTAGGCTAGGGGAGGTGCTGGAATTGAATTTGCGCGTGTACGGGCTTCCTAGGCGCAGCAAAAGGCCAACAACCCATAGTAGCAGTAAAATCACAAAACTCAACGTCAGCACACCTGCAGCGCCGCGTGCATTCATGGCGGCGTCTGCATCAATGAGGTCCGTCCAGATCACTTGCGCCAAGGTGGGCGGCTGTGTAGGCCCGATGACCAGCGCCATGTCAACAACCGTAAGACCATAGGCCAGCACCGCCACCAGCGGCCAACGGACCAGCGGCAACACTTGCGGCAACACCACGCGCAACCATGCCGACGCAAAGCCATGCCCCAGCGCCTGCGCCACAGCCAGCTGCGCTCTCAGGCCGCGCTGCATATCATCACGCTGCAGCACAGCGGAGATTGCCCAGACCAGAAAGGGCGTTTCTTTCAACACCAGCGCCGCCGTGAGGGCTAGTCCATAAGGGTCTTGCGTCGTCACCCAGGCAGGCGGGCTCGTCGCGCCGGTGAATGCAACGCCAATGAAGCGCGACAACAGCCCAGCCGGTGCAATCAGGAACCCAAACCCGATGGCAAAGGCGAGATGCGGCAATGCCAGAAAGGCCCCGGCCTCGGTGCTGCGGTTCTTGAGCAGCGACGCCGTGATCAGGATCGCAAAGACCAATGACACGGCAGTGCTGGCAAGGCCGGTGAACAACGTCAGCTTCAATCCGCCGAAGAATTGCGGATGTGCGAAGAAAGTCTTGAAGGCCCCAACATCTGCAAAGCCGGGAAGGATGAGCAGAAGGGAGAGCAATAGCGGCAAAAGGAACAGCAACAGCAGGGGGGCAAATGACAGCGCGCTAGTCTTTGACTTGCCCATTTCCCCGCCTTTCACCCTGCGCACATAGTCCAAGAGCCCTCATCCCCCTTCGGGACCTTCTCCCAGGCGAAGGGTGCGGGAGAAGGCGATAAATTACACACCGCACTTTACAACAATTGCCTTCTCCCGTTTGCGCCTCCGCAAATGGGAGAAGGTCCCGAAGGGATGGGGGCTCTTTCTTGAAATTCACCCCTTGCCATAGCGCGTAAGCCACGCCTTCTCAATTGCCGGAACCCATGAGGCATCGGGTTCGAGGATGGCGGGCGCGGGAGCCGTCACGCTGCCGGGAACAGCACTAGCCGCAAACATCTTCGCGTCATCTGCGGAAAGCTTGGAGAGCGCCAGCACCGTGGGGTCACCCCAGGTCTTGAGGTCATTCTTCTTGGCCTGCGCTTCGGGCGACAGCAGGAAATCCGCAAACACCTGCGCGCCAGCCTTGGCCTTGGCGTTCACGGGAATGGCCACAAAATGCGTGTTGCCGATGGTGCCGCCGGAATGCTGCCAGGCAATGGTGGTCTTTGGCAATTTGCCCTCGGCCACCAGATTGGCGGGTTCATTCGGGTTGAAGGTGAGGCCCACCAGCAATTCGCCATCAGCCACCATCTGCGTGATGTCAGCCTGCGCCTTCGGGAATTGCTTGCCCTCGCGCCACAGGCTCTTGTGGAAGCCGTCGAGGAAATTCTCGAACAGGTCAGTGGTCAACGTGCCCGCCGTACCGTCATCGGCAGGCTTGTACAGCGGGCCCTTGTCTGGCGTGTGCTCATAAAGGGCTTGCTTCAGGAAGGTGGTGCCATAGAAATCCGGCGGCGCGGTATAGGTCACGCGGCCCGGATTGGCGGCGGCGAAGGCCGCAAGCTCCGCCATGGACTGTGGCAGCTTGGTCACCTTCGCTCCATCCGCGAAGAAGGTGAATTGCGCCATGCCCCAGGGGCTTTCGAGCCCTTCAACCTTTTCAGAGAAATCCTGCCGTGTCGTCGGCTTGCCTTCGACATCCACATACTTGAAGTTGGGTAGCGCTTCGGCAAAGGGTCCGAACAGCAGTTTGCCCGTCTTCATCGCCTTGAAGTTCTCGCCGTTGATCCAGATCAGGTCGACGCTACCGGGATCTTTGCCGGCCTCCTTCTCACTCAGCACCTGGTTGACCGCGTCAACGGTGTCGCTCAGCGGCACGCGCTTAAGCGTGATGTCGTAGCGCTCCTTGAGCGGCCGGCCGTAGAAGGTGTCGACAAATGTGTTAATGCTCTCCGAGCCACCCCAGATATACCAGCTCACTGTCTGCCCGCGCGCAGCCGCCAACACGCCCTCCCAGTTTGCCGG
>CALMEZ010000292.1 GCA_937864985.1 uncultured Alphaproteobacteria bacterium | reverse complement strand
TCACATGCCCGAACTGGCGCTTGATGACACGAAACGGGTGCTCGACCTTGGCGCGGATGCTGGCTTTGGTCTTTTCCAACTGCTCCAGGATGCTGCCCATGGGCGTGCTCTTGTCCAGGGCCTTTCGCTTGCCAGGCATCATGGCGATGTGCCATTTCACATCCGGGTGCTTGGCCTGAATTTCTGCGCGCTTTTCAACACCCCGGTAGCCCGAATCGGCAAAGACGTCGGTTTCTTGCCCATGCAACAGCGCGTGTGCCTGGGTGATGTCGTGCGCGTTGGCCGCCGTGGTGGTCACGCTGTGCACCAACCCCAAATCGGCATCCGAGCCGATGTGCGCCTTCATGCCGTGGTGCCACTGGTTGCCCTTTTTGGTCTGGTGCATCTCAGGGTCGCGCTCGCCGGTGCTGTTCTTGGTGGAGCTGGGCGCGGCGATGATCGTGGCATCCACGATGCTGCCTTTTTTCAGCAGCAGGCCCTTCCTGGCCAGATGGGCATTGACCAGCTTCAGGATGTCTTCGGCCAGATCGTTGGCTTCCAGCAGGTGGCGAAAGTTCAGGATCGTGGTCTCGTCCGGGATGGACTCACCCAGGCTCAGGCGGGCGAATGCGCGAAGCGAGGCGATCTCGTACAGCGCCTCTTCCATCGCCGGGTCGCTCAGCGCAAACCAGTTCTGCATCAGGTGTACCCGCAGGATGGTTTCCATCGGGTAGGGCCTGCGGCCCCGTCCAGCCACCGGGAAGGCGAAGCAGGATTTCCTTCTCGCCGCCGCCAGGGATGTAGAGCATGTTGCCGTGCCAGTACTCCTTGGCCTTCCACGCGCCTTCGGCCATTGCGCCGGTCACCGTGGGCGGCGCAGAGAAGCGGCTGCAGCGGTCCGCAGCGCCCCAGCCGTTGAGCCGCCGGCGATCTCCAACGGACGCAGCGTAACGCTGTCGAAGGATCACAGCGGACACTTTCAAGCCGATGCGCGTGTCGACGGCCGCAACGTCAGCTTTATGGTGGATACCGGTGCAACCGTGATCGCTCTCACCGAGAGCGATGCCGCGCGGATCGGCATCCGGCCGTTTCGCAGCGACTATACGACGACGGTAACGACGGCGAACGGCAGCGCCAAGGCGGCGGCCGTCCGCCTTGCCAGCATCGATGTCGGCAGCCGTCAGCGTGTAGGTTGCGGTAAATGTTGCCGCGTTAGACGCACCAGCGGCGAGGCTCGCAATGGGGCCGCCGGATACAGTCACCTTGGGGTCCGTCACAGTGACATTGGTCAAGGTCACATTGCCGGTGTTGGCAACTGTGAAGGCATAGGTAATCGTGTCGCCGGCATTGGCTGCGCCGTCGCCACCATCATTCAGGGTGCCTGTCTTGGTGAGAGTGATGGCAGGCGCGGCAGGCAGCAAGGTCGATGTAATGCCAGGCGCAGTCACGTTCGGTCCGGAGGGCGGGGTGCCGGTGACCAGAGCTGAATTGTCAACCTTTCCGGCATCAATGTCGGCAGCCGTCAGCGTATAGGTTGCCGTGAATGTGGTGTTGTCTGATGCACCGGCAGGAAGGCTCGCAATCGGGCCGCCGGATACGGTCACCTTGGCATCTGTCACAGTGACGTTGGTCAGCGTCACATTGCCTGTGTTAGCAACCGTGAAGGCATAGGTGATCGTGTCGCCGGCATTGGCAACACCGTCACCGCCGTCATTCAATGTGCCAGCCTTGGCCAACGTCATGGCTGGGGCAGCGCTCAGGGGTGTCGTCGCATTGCCAGTTGCCGACACGTCAGGGCCAGAAGGCGGCTTGCCTGTTACAGTCGCAGTATTGTCAAATGTGCCCGCATCGATGTCCGCAGCAGTGAGCGTGTAGACAGCGGTAAATGTGGTCGCATCCGTTGCACCGGCGGCAAGTGTGATGGGCCCGCCAGTGACAGTCACCTTGGGATCTGTCACGGTGACATTGCTCAGGGTGACATTGCCGGTGTTCTTAACAGTGAAGGCATAGGTTATCGTGTCGCCGACGTTGGCCACACCATCTCCACCATCATTCAACGTACCAGACTTGGCCAAGGTCATCGCCGGAGCAGCCGCCAGCGGCGTGCTGGTGCTACCAGGCCCTGTGACGTCTGCACCCGTGGGCGGCGTGCCTTTGACCGTTGCCGTGTTGTTGACGGTACCTGCATCAACATCTGCAGCCGTTACCGTGTAGGTCGCCGTGAAGGTGGCAGTATCAACAGCGCCAGCAGCAAGGGTGATCGGTCCGCCGGAAACCGCGCCGATCAAGGGGTCAGACACCGTGATGCCCGTCAGCGGCACGTTGCCTGTATTTGTGACGGTGAACGCATAGGTGATGGTGTCTCCGATGTTCGCCACGCCATCGCCGCCGTCATTCAACGTTCCTGCCTTCACCAAGGTGATTGCCGGGGCAGCTGGCAATGCAACGGATGTGCTTCCGGGTGCCGAGACATCCGGCCCAGTAGGTGGCGTGCCGTTCACCGTCGCGGTGTTTGCATATGTGCCGGCAGCGACTTCTGCCGCGGTGAGAATGTGTGATGCGGTGAATGTGGTCGTATCCGATGCACCGCCGGCCAGCGACGCAATCGGGCCACCCGAAATCACCGCGCCCGGGTCAGCCAGCGTGACGTTGGTCAACGTGACATTGCCGGTGTTAGTGACCGTGAACGCATAGTTGATCACATCGCCAGCATCCGCCCGGCCATCCGGCCCCGGATCCAGCACACCAGTCTTCACCAGCGCCAGAGATGGGTGCGCCGCAAGGGGGATATTGGACGTAGATGGCGCTGTGACATCCGCACCGGTTGGGGGTGTGCCCGCAACGCTCGCCGTGTTCACGATCGCGCCGGAGTTCACGTCCGCTGCCGTCAAAGTATAGGTGGCAGTGAAGGTCGTTGTATCCGTTGCTCCGGGTGCGAGGCTGGCCAGCGGTCCGCCTGTTACAGTGACTTTCGGATCAGTGATTGCCACGTCGGTCAACGTGACGTTGCCGGTGTTGGAAACGGTGAAGGCATAGGTCACCGTGTCCCCGGCATTGGCCATGCCGTCACCGCCATCATTGAGGGTGCCGGTCTTCAGCAGGCTGATTGACGGGACCGAAGGCAGCGGAACAATGGCCGTATCGTCATTAGTTGCATGCGGCCCGGTTGGCGGCGTTCCATCAGCCGTTGCCGTGTTGGAAACCTGGCCGGCATTGATGTCGGCAACTGTCAGCGTGTAGTGCGCCGTGAATGTTGTGGTGTCAGATGCGCCAGGAGCCAGGCTGGCAATCGGACCGCCTGTCATTGTGGCGGTGGGATCGGTGACCGTGACATTGGTGAGCGTCACATTGCCGGTATTCTTGACGGTGAACGTGTAGGTAACGGTGTCACCGGCATTTGCAATGCCATCGCCACCATCAACCAGAGTGCCAGTCTTGGTGAGAAGCACGGCCGGCGCAGAAGACAATGGCGCCGTTGCTGTTGCCGTCGTGGTGACGGGTGGGCCAGTCGGCGGATTGCCCAACGCACCAGCCGTGTTGGCGAAGGAACCTGAATCGATATCAGCCTGCGTCAGGGTATGCGTGGCCGTGAAGGTGGTGGCATCCGTCACCCCGGGCGCAAGAGAAGCAAGGGGGCCACCGCTCACCGTCGCGGACGGATCGGTAATCACTACATTGCTGAGCGTCACATTGCCCGTGTTTTTGACCGTGAAGCTGTACGCGATCACATCACCTGCATCGGCAACGCCGTCCGGACCGGTGACAACAGTGGCGGATTTCGTCAGCTGCAATCCCGGCACGCCGCCCAGCGGAGTTGTGTTGCTTCCCGGTGCGGTAACGGGCGGGCCAGTCGGCGGATTGCCAGCCACAGTCGCCGTGTTGCTGAAGGAGCCGGTATCGATTTCAGCCTGTGTCAGCGTATGGACAGCGGTAAAGGTCGTTGTGTCGGTTGCACCGACGGCAAGTGTCGCGATGGGACCACCCGTAACTGTCGCCACCGGATCAGATACGGTGACATTGGTCAGCGTGACGTTGCCAGTGTTTTTGACAGTGAAAGCATAGGTGATCGTGTCGCCAGCGTCAGCATGTCCGTCTGGACCCGCATTCAAAGTGCCAGCTTTGGTCAGTGTCATAGCGGGTGTTGCGGCGAGCGGCGTGTTGGCCGTTGCAGGCGCCGAAAGATCAGGGCCAGTGGGCGGTGTGCCGTTTGCCGTGGCCACATTGACAACGCTGCCAGCATCTATGTCGGCCTGCGTCAGTGTGTAAGTGCCCGTGCAGCCGCTATCGGTCGCACCGGGAGCAAAACTTGCAATGGTGCAGGCCGGATTGGAACTGAGTGACGGCAACAACGGATCCGCAACCTTGACATTGGTCAGCGTCACGTTGCCTGGGTTGGTGACCGTCAACACGTAACTGATCGTGTCGCCCACATTGACGATGCCATCACCGCCATCATGCAGAGTGCCCGTCTTCGCCAGTGTCAGCGCAGGATTGGCGGGCAGCGGCGTGGTCGCAGACCCATTTGAAGTAACATCCGGCCCAACTGGCGGCTTTCCCGTGACTGTTGCGGTATTCGGCACCTGCCCTGCGTTCACGTCAGCTTGGGTCAGCGTATAAGTTCCCGTGAAGTGGCCTGTGCTCGTTTCCCCAGGCAGCAATGTCACAGCCGTTCCTGCAACCGTCACCAAAGGATCAGTCACAGTGACCGCTGTCAGCGTCACGTTGCCGGTATTCTGGACCGTGAAGCTATAGGTGATGGTATCACCCGCATCTGCCACACCGTTCACGCCAGCATTCAAGACACCAGCCTTAACGATGGAAAGCGCAGGATCAGCCGGCAGCACTGTCGTCTTGCTTGCAGGGCCTGTGACGTCAGCGCCTGTTGGCGGCGTGCCCTTGGCTGTAGCCGTATTGAGCACCTGCCCCGCATTCACATCAGCCTGCGTCAGCGTGTAGGTCGCCGTGAACGTGCTGGAGTCAACAGCACCTGGTGCAAGTGATGCAATAGGCCCACCAGTGACGGTGACCAGTGGATCCGCAACTGTGAGATTGGTCAGTGTCACGTTACCCGTATTGGTAACGGTGAAGGCATAGGTGATGGTGTCACCCGCATCGGCGCGTCCGTCACCACCATCATTGAGCACGCTGTTCTTGATCAGGCTGACTGCGGGGTTGGATGGCAATGGTGTATCAGCAGCACCTGTGTTGCTCACATCAGCGCCAATGGGTGGCGTGCCCTTGACGGTTGCCACGTTATGGACATTCGCAGCATCAATATCGGCCTGCGTGAGGGTGTATGTTGCCGTGAATGTCGTGGAGTCCGTAGCGCCAGGAGCGAGGCTCAAAACCGGCCCGCCGGCAACGGTCACCACCGGATCCGAAACGGTGACATTCGACAATGTGACATTGCCAGTATTTTTCACGGTGAATGCATAAGTAATCGTGTCGCCAACATCGGCGCGGCCATCGCCGCCATCCTGCAACGTGCCGGCCTTGGCAATCGTGATGTCAGGTGTGCTTGGCAATGTCTTAGTTTCGGTGGCGGACGCTGAAACGGGTGGGCCAGTGGGCGGCGTGCCAGCCACGGAAGCCGTGTTGGCGCGCACGCCAGCATCAATATCAGCCTGCGTCAAAACATAGGTTGCGGTGAACTGCGTTGTATCGGTTGCGCCAGGTGCCAGCGAGGGGATGGCCGCGCCAGAAACGGTTACCAGCGGATCGGTTACCAGCACGTTGGTCAGCGTCACGTTGCCGGTGTTCTTGACAGTAAAGACATAGATGATCGTGTCGCCGGCGTCTGTCACGCCACTGGAGTTACTGTCGTTGATCGTCCCCGTCTTGGTCAGCGCCAGCTTGGGATCTGCAGGCAATGGCGTGGTGGCGTCGGCTGCATCGGAAACAGTCGTGACGTTGTCCGGCAGCGTGCCGGTGGTCGTCGCGGTGTTAGGACGCACCCCGGCATTGATATCAGCCTGCGTCAGAACATAGATGCCAGTGAATGTCGTTGTGTCCGTTGCGCCTGGCAACAAACTGATGGCGGCGCCCGTAACAGTGACCAGAGGATCAGACACGCTGACGTTGGTCAGCGTCACATTGCCGGTGTTCTTGACCGTGAAGGTGTAAGAAATCGTGTCACCAACATCAGCGCGCCCATCCGGCCCGGCATTCAGTGTACCGGTCTTTGTCAGCGTCAGCTGTGGTGTCTGTGTTGCGGGCACGCTGGCATTGCCCGTGGTGTTCACATTCGTACCGAACGGATCAGTGCCTTGCGCAGTTGCCGTGTTATTGCGCGAACCTGCATTCACGTCAGCCAATGTCGTTGTGTAGGTCGCTGAACATGTGGAATTGGTGGCGCCCGGTGCAAGGCTTGCAATGGTGCAGCTCAGCGACGGGATCAGCGGATCAGTGACGACGACATTGTGCAGCGTCACATTGCCTGTGTTTTTGACCGCAAACACATATCCGATCACCTGGCCGGGAGCATCGAAGGTCGCCACGGACGGGGTCTTGGTCAACTGCAGTGCCGGAGCGGCAGCAGGTGTCGGGTTCACCAGCGTGTCGTCGGCCGTCACCGGATTGCCCTGCGGGTCAATGGCGCTGGCGTGACCGGTATTGACCACATGCCCGGCATCAAAATCGGCCTGTGTGACAACATAGTTGCCCTGACAGCTGCTGTCTGAAACGCCGGGCAACATCGAAGCAATGGTGCAGCTCAGCGAAGGGATGAGCGGGTCTGTGATGTTGACGTTGCTCAGCGTCTTTTTGCCGGTGTTCTTCACTGTCAGCGTATAGGTGATTGTCTGGCCCACGCTGGCAATGGCAGGCGCGGAAGACTTGGTCAGGCTGAGCCCGGGAACAACAGTTGGGTCCGCCGGAATTGTTTGTGTGGCAGTGGGCGACGTCACAGGCGTCGGCGGCACCAGCACACCATATGTCGTCTTGCCGAAGGCCACATTTGTCACCGAGCCACGGTCCAAGTCTGCCTGGGTGATCGTGTAATTGTGCACGCACGTCACGTGGCTTGTCGGAGTCAGGTTTCCGGTGAAACAGTTGAACGTGCCGATTTGGTCATCCGTGATGTCAATCGGCTTTGTCAGCGTCACGTTGCCAGTGTTCTGGATGTCATAGGTGTAGCTCACGACCTGCCCAAGCGTCGCAAACGATGCATCGTTGGCAGTCTTGACCAGCGTGATGCCTGGATTTGCATTCGCCGGGACGGTGGCGGAGGCTGGCGGAGTGGAAATCGTGCCATCGGTTGCAGTGGCGATGTTGACCACTGAACCGATATCCAAATCATCTTGCGTCACTGTATATGAGCCGTGACACGTGACGGAAGCACCCGGCAACAACCCCGCGGCAGGCCATGGCGGAATTGACACCGCTGTCGGGCACGACACGGATGGGATGAAATTGTCTGTAACGGTGACCGGCGTTGTGATCGTTGTATTGCCGGTGTTGGTGACAACGTAGTCATAGCTGACGGTGTCTCCGGGTACGGTAAAGTTCACCGTCACAGGAGTTTTGACCATCGAGATTGCGGGCGTCTTGACTGCAGGCACGGTGACTGTGTCCGAGGGTGAAGTGGTGGTGCCATCGCTGGCCGAGGCAATGTTGACGACACTGCCGGCATCGATGTCGGCTTGCGTCACGACATACGTGGCTGAGCAATGATACACGGCGGCCGGAGCAAGCCCCGCACCGGGCCACGGATCGCACGACACCGTATTCGGTGTGACGATCTTGTTGTCCGAAACCGAGATCGGTGAGGTGATCGTGGTATTGCCAGTGTTGGTGATGGCGTAGTTGTAGAAAATATTGTCGCCAACCACTGAATAGCTTGACGATGTCGTGGTCTTGTCGATGGCAAGGGAAGGAGTCTTGGCGAGCGGAACCGTTGTACCGTTGGTCGCGGAAACGGTGTTGTTTTGCGGGTCCTTGCCGTTCACGGTGGCGGTATTTGCAAACGTTCCCGCATCAATGTCCGCCTGCGTGAGAACATAGGTTGCCGTAATCGACGTGGCATCCTGAGCACCTGGAGCAAGCGTGATCGGTCCACCTGAAACGGTCACGCCAGACACAGCGTCGGTTACAGTGATGTTGGTCAGCGTGGTGTTGCCGGTGTTCTTGATCGTGAAGCTGTAACTGATGGTGTCCCCGGCATCAGCGCGCCCATCGGGACCGGTGTTAAGCGTCCCTGACTTCACAAGCGTGATCGCCGAAGCATTGGCGATAGTCGTCGTCGCGGTCGAGCTCGGAGAAGCGATGCTTGACCCATCCGGCTTCTTGCCGCTGGTAGTTGCGGTGTTCGACACGCCATTGGTGATGCCGGCCGCGTTGTTCACATCAGCCTGGGCCAGAATGTAAGTGGCCGTGAAGGCTTGGGACGCACCCGGCGCAAGGCTGACAGGGGCAGGCGTAAAGGCCGAAAGAGATGAACCTGCGGCGTGTCCGTTGAAAGTCGGTCCGGGATCGGCTGGCGCGACATTGGTCAGGGTAGTATTGCCGGTATTGGTGACCAGGTAGGAATAAGTGATCACATCAGCTGCGTCGGTTTCCGTTGCATTGGCACCATTCGACGTCGTGACAGACACAACATTCTTCAGCAAAGACATCGACGAGGTTTGGCTGATTGTCGTCGTTGCCGTGGCGGTCTGTGCAGCTGTCTGGGCTGTTGACACCGTGGCCGTATTCACGATGTTGGCACCGTTATTCATCTCGGCTTGGGTCAGCACATAAGTGGCGGTATAGGTCCACGTCTCATTGATGTCGATCTTACTATTGCTGTTCCCATCTCCCGACGAGAGCGTCGGACCAGACGTCAAGGTCAAGGCACCACCCTGCGTCAGGGCGTCTGTGAGATTGACGGCCGACAGGGTGACGTTGCCAGTGTTGGCCAAGGTGATGGTGTACGTAATCGTGGCTGGCAGGGCTGAGACAGATGCCTTGTCGGCCACCTTGGTGACTGTCAGCGCCGGTCCATTGCCGATGGTGGCCTTTGCAGTCGCCGACGGGGACGTGGTCGTTGCGCCGCCCGGTTGGGTACCAACCGCTGTGGCAGTGTTCGAAACGGCATTCGTCACGCCGGCTGCATTGTCGACATCAGACTGGCTCAACGTATAAGTCGCTGTAAACACCTGTGTTGCACCGGGTGCCAGCGTTGCTGTGGCAGGCACAAATGCACCCAGAGCGCCAGTGGCCGCATTGCCATTGAACGTGGGACCGGCATCCACTGGCTTGACGCCAGTTAAGGTCACATTCCCAGAATTGCGAACTGTATAGCTGTATGTGATCGTGTCGCCACCATCCGTCTTGGTGGCGAGCGTACCAAGATTGGTCGTCGGCACACCTGCAGATTTCGTCAAGCTCAGGTTGGAACTGGCAGCAATTGTTGCCTGTGCTGTTGCATTGGGCGCAGTGACAGTGGATCCCGAAGGCTTGGTGCCGATGGCGCTCGCCGTATTGGTGACGCCGTTCGTGATACCGGCCGCGTTATTCACGTCCCCCTGGCTCATTGTGTAAACAGCCGTGAAGATTGCCGATGCTCCCGGCGCCAGCGTCGCACTTGCGGGGCTGA
The DNA here is from genome assembly GCA_937864985.1 of uncultured Alphaproteobacteria bacterium. Lineage (GTDB taxonomy): Bacteria > Pseudomonadota > Alphaproteobacteria > Rhizobiales > Aestuariivirgaceae > Aestuariivirga. The sequence goes on along the minus strand of CALMEZ010000292.1, from coordinate 11,524 downwards.
ATGCGCCAAGCGAACCTGTTCCCGGCGTGCCGTTGAAGCTTGGTCCTACATCTGTCGGCGCCACATTGGTCAGCGTGACGTTGCCCGTATTGCGGACAGTGTAAGTGTAGGTGATTTTGTCGCCGCCATCGGTCAGCGTACTGACGGTGCCGAGCGCAACACTGGGCGCCCCAGCTGCCTTTGTCAGTGCCAGAGAGCTGGTTTCAGGGATCGTGGTCTTCGCAGTTGATGGTGCGGTCGTCGTTGTCGCACCGCCCGGCTGTAGGCCGCTTGCGGTTGCTGTATTAGACACACCATTGGTGATGCCGGCAGCACTGTTCATATCCGCCTGGGCCAGCGTGTATACGGCTGTGAACACCTGCGTTGCACCCGGTGCAAGCGTGGCACTGGCCGGGGAAAAGGCTCCGAGTGTCCCCGCCTTTGCGGCACCGTTAAAGGTCGGCCCCGTATCAGCCGGCACGACACCCGTCAGCGTCACGTTACCCGTGTTCTTGACGGTATATGTGTAGGTAATGGTGTCGCTTGCGCCGGTTTGGGTGGGATTGGTTCCCAGCGCAACCGTTGGAACACCGGCAGCTTTCGTTAGCGTCAGGCTAGAACTCGCCGGAATTGTAGTTTGGCCCGTCGAGGAATTCGATACGGTCGTTGCCCCACCGGGCTGCGTGCCGGATGCCGTCGCACTGTTCGTAACGCCATTCGTGACACCGGCAGCATGATCGATATCAGTTTGTGTCAGGGTATAGGTGGCCGTGAACACTTGCGATGCACCGGGCAGGATCGTTGCCGAAGCCGGACTGTAAGCCGAAAGCGTCGCGCCCGCCGCACTTCCGTTGAAGGTCGGGCCAGAATCGCTTGGGACAACGCTGAACAGCGTCACGTTGCCAGTGTTATTGACGGTGTAGCTATACGTGATTGTGTCGCCAGCGTCCGTAATGGCGGCATTCGCGCCGGATGCCAGAGATGGTGAACTGGACGTCTTGACCAGCGTAAGGGCGGACGTCTTGCTGATGGTTGCGTTCGCCGTAGAACTTGGAGACGTGGTCGTTGCGCCGCTGGGCTTTGTGCCTTTGGCCGTTGCCGTGTTGGCAACGCCGTTTGTGACACCAGCAGCATTGTTCACATCACCTTGCGACAAGGTATAGGTCGCCGTGAAAATCTGCTGCGCGCCTGGCGCAAGACTTGCGCTCGCTGGTGAGAAGGCACCCAGGCTGCCAGTCCCTGCGTTGCCATTGAACGTTGGGCCAGAATCAACAGGCGTCACGTTGGTGAGCGAGACATTGCCTGTATTCTTCACTGTGTAACTGAAAGTGATCGTATCGAGGCCATCCGTCGCAGTCGCGTTTGCGCCGGCCGCAACAGTCGGAGCGGCGGCGGTTTTCACCAGCGTCAGCGACGACGACTCAAGAATGGTTGCCGTCGCCGAAGCACTCGGCGAGGTCGTTGTCGTACCATCAGGCTGCTTGCCGGAAGCTGAGGCCGTATTCGTGACTCCGCTCGAAATGCCAGCGCCATTGTTGATATCGGTCTGCGTCAGCGGATAGACAGCGGTGAAGATGACCGAATTGCCAGGAGCCAGCGTTGCGCTCGCAGGTGCATAGGCACCTAGCGTTCCCGTACCCGCAATGCCGTTGAATTTTGGTCCTGCATCTGAGGGGACAACATTTGTCAGGGTCACGTTGCCCGTATTGGTCACGGTATAGCTGTAGGTGATGCTGTCACCCACATCAGTGACCGTTGCGGAGGCACCAGCTGACACGGTTGGCGCCGCGGCAGACTTGCTCAAAGAAAGCGACGACGTCTTGTTGATTGTCGTTGAGGCTGATGAGGAAGGTGATGTTGTTGTCGATCCGTCCGGCTGCTTGCCGGATGCGGTGGCCGTGTTGGTGACACCATTGGTGATGCCCGCAGCGTTGTTCACATCCGTTTGAGTCAGCGTGTAAACTGCCGTGAAATTCTGTGTGGCGCCGGGTTGCAGGATTGTGGCGGCCGGAGAAAAGGCACCCAATGTGCCGGTTCCCGCAATGCCGTTGAACTTGGGGCCTGCATCGGCAGGGATGACATTGCTCAGCGCCACGTTACCCGTATTGGTCACTGCATATGTGAAGGTAATCGTGTCGAGCGCGTCTGTTGCCGAGGTGACGGCACCCAGGGCGATCGTGGGCGAAGCCGCAGACTTCAGCGTCGTCAGGCTCGCGGTCTTGGCGATGGTGGCCGTTGCCGTTGCGGCTGCGGATGTTGTTGTCGTGCCGTCCGGCTGTTTGCCCGAAGACGTTGCCGAATTCGTAACCGCGTTGGTAAGTCCGGCCGCATTGTTCACGTCAGCTTGCGACAAGGTGTAGGTCGCGGTGAAAATGACCGAGCCGCCTGGCGTCAGCGTGGCGGAGGTCGGCGCGAAGGCACCAAGCGATCCCGTGCCGGTGATCCCGTTGAACTTGGGGCCCGCGTCCGCCGGCACAACATTGGTCAGCGTGACGTTGCCGGTGTTGGTGACCGTATAAGAGTAAGTGATCTTGTCGCCACCATCGGTCAGTGTCGCCTGAACACCATTTGCGACGGTCGGCGCTCCGGCTGACTTTGACGTTGTCAGGGTTGAGGTCTTGCCGATGGTTGCCGTGGCTGTACCGGCCGGGGAAGTCGTCGTTGTTCCGTCCGGCTGCTTGCCTGAGGCCGTGGCACTGTTGGTCACAGCATTTGTGATGCCCGCCGCGTTGTTCACGTCCGTCTGCGCCAGCGTATAGACAGCGGTGAAGTTCTGCGTAACCCCCGGTGCGATCGTGGCGGACGCCGGCGAAAACGCGCCTAGCGTTCCCGTTCCGGCAATGCCGTTGAATTTTGGCCCGGCATCGGATGGCACCACATTGGTCAGAGAGACGTTGCCGGTGTTGGTGACCGCATAGGTGTAGGTGATCGTGTCGCCAGCATCAGTCGCAGTCGCAATTGCGCCCAGAGCGGTTGTCGGCGTGCCAGCAGTTTTCGCCGTTGTCAGCGCCGATGTCTTGGAGATCGTCGTGCTGGCCGTCGAAGAAGGTGACGTGAACGTGCCACCGCTCGGATCCTTGCCCGTCACCGTTGCACTGTTGGTCACACCACCGGTGATGCCTGCGGCGTTGTTGACGTCAGTTTGGGATAGCACATAGGTGGCAGTAAACGCCTGAGAGCCACCCACTGCAATTGTCGCCGAAGCTGGCGAAAATGCACCCAAGGCATTCGTGCCAGCGATGCCGTTGAACTTCGGCCCGGCATCGACCGGCACCACATTGGTCATCGGCACGTTGCCGGTGTTGTTCACGACATAGGTGAAGGTGATGGTGTCAAGGGCATCAGTTGCTGTCGTCACCGCACCAAGCGCCGTCGTTGGCGTTCCCGCCGTTTTGGCCACGGTGAGTTTTGGGTTGGGGACGAATGTGTTTGTGATCGAGCAAGAGGCAACATCGCCTGCGGCCAGTGTCAAATTCGACCCCGCCAAGGTGCCGCCCGTGCAAGACCACGCCCCCGCCGTATAGTCCGCAAGCGGTGTTTCAGAAAGGGCATACACGCCGGGATTGACGGTTGCAGATGTGATGGCCGGCGCACCGCTCGTGCCCGTGATTGTGACGGGTCCCGTTGCCGTCAGCGGGAAGTTGGCAACGGTCGCAACACCTCCGCCAGTCGTGACAACAGTCTTGGTGAGAGTCAGTTTGGGCCAGGCGGTATTGGTGAACGTGCAGTTGATGTTGGCACCCGCCACGATAGCGCCAACTGCGAGGTCAACGAACCCTCCCGCCAAATTGTTTGTCGTATTTCCGGCACCTGTTCCGGTGCAGGCGATATTGGTTAGCGAGAAGCCGGTCGGTACGGTTTCGGTAATACGCGTCACCGTCCCCAGGTTTGTCAATACTTGCGGCGTTCCCGAAACACCGACACCAGATGTTGCTGTGGTGATGGCATGGGCACCAATGCCGTTGGTGCCAGAAAAATTGAAAGTACCAACACCGCCATTGCTGATCTTGGTGACAGTGACAATGGGCTTCTTGGAGTTCGTCAATGTGCACGTGATGGTTTGTGCCTGTCCATTGGCGGAAGCGCCCGTCACGGATTGAGGGATCGTCACTGTCGGAGCGGATGCCGTTCCACCAACCGTAACCGCGGTGCCGGCAGCATTGGTACAGGCAGACGTCGTGGCATAATTCGCCAGCACCGTTGCACCTGCTGCTGTTTCCGCAATGGCAACGCCAGTGACAGGTGCCGTCGAAACGTTAGTTGCCACTGTCACATCTGGCGTGTCAGTGTGATAAACGGATTTAAAACCTGTGGTGCCGTTGTTGCCCACGGCCGTGGCGAAGGTTGTGCCGCCAATCTGCAGATTGAACGTGCCGGTATCGGCTGCCGGTACCAGCGCCTTGACCACTTTGACGGCCGGCTTGATCTGCACCAGGTAGTCTTCAACTTCACCCGATGAAAACAGTCCATTGAAAGATGCAGTGCTCATGTTGGTGTCGTAGGTGACACGAACACGGGCGTAGGTGGGACCAGCAGTTGTGGCCGTTGGCACTGTCCACGTCAAAGGCGCCGACGTGGCGCCCGATGCGAACGTATTGCAGACACCTTCCGCGGCACTGAATGTTCCACTGCGGTCAAAGTCCAGCCAGCCGCAGATTTTGCCCGCCCGGCTTGCGCCGCTGATTGTTGGTGTGACCGTATAGGTCGATCCGATATTTGAGGTCAGAAGAGCCGGAAACGACGCAACACCATCATTTGTATCACCAGGGGCTGCAGGTGCTACAACTGCATTGGGATCGACCGTGATGAGCCCCGCACCAGTGCCATCGCCATTGCTTGTTGTGACATTTTCAGCCGTCACAGCACCGCCCAGCTTCAGATCCGAAATGAGATGAGCAGCTGCTGTGCCACCGCCCTCGTAAGTGTTGGGCGCGCCGCCAAAGTCTTCATCGAATGTAACATCGAACATGTAAGCGTCACCGCCATTCGACCAAGAATTCGGTGGAATCGTGGTGCGATAGCCTTTGACGTTGAACACCATTGTAGAAGGTGAACCCGTAACCTGGATGGATCCGCAACCCGCAGAACTTGTCGCGGTCGCGTTGCAATTGACGTTGGTGTTCACGCCTGGGGCAGCGACGTCACCAAAGAATTCATTCGAAAGGGTCGTATTCAGCGTTGCGGTCTGCGCCGCCGGAGACGTAGGGCCAAGCGTAAGGCCCGGCGTGCTAAGGGCGGCGTTCAACTGCAACCCAGTTGTTAGTTCCATCGAGCCAACCGTGCCACCAAACCGCGTGACGTGGATCTTTGGATTGACAACCCGGACAGGATTTCCCAACGGATCGGTGAAGGTAACGGTAACAGTTCCCAAGCCCGTGCAAGTCGTCGATGTCGGTCCTGAAACAGTACATGGATTAAACTCGGTTTCGAGAACAATGCCGTTGGTCGACGCTGGCAAAACCGGGTTTGTCGTAAATGGACCCGGATTGGTGCCAGCCGCACTCGGATTAAGGCTGGTCGTATTGGTGTTCGCCGGGTTCGCAAAATAGGAACCAGAAGTACCAGAGGGCACACCGCCAGAAAACACACCATCGACCGTGACTGTCATCCGCAGCCCGGACGGTGTCGTTTTGAAATAGGTCCCCGAAGCGAGTGGGAATGAGCCCCCGCCCCCGGTGCCGGTGGTGATGGTGCCGCTCGCGGTCCACGAACCTGCAGGCGTGGTTGGAAGTTCAAATGAATTTGCGGAGACCGCCGCGAGTCCCAGCACAGAGGCAATCAGCGCAATCCGCGCAAGTATTTGCAGAAAACCCCACTTGAGCGGGCGAATCAGGCGCGCAAAAACCAACAATCTTGAAAAAATGCAAACAAAGGCGGCGGCAGAATCGAGCCTATCCCCTTTAACTGATTGCATAATATGCCCCGCCAATTAACCCTTAGATTTAACTCTATCACACTTTTGCCGCTCTGATTGAGCAGGGAGTCACGCGGAACTAACAAACTTAAGGCACGCCTTCAAGTTGAAGTTATTTAAAATTACTATGTTATTTCGGAAAAATACCAGTCAAAATTGATTTTAACTGGCAACGCCCCCACGACAAACTGTGGTTTTGACGAAAACCACGCCTAAATTAACGCCTCATTAATTATTGGTCAACCCAGGTTAACAACTGGTTAACTGAGGCCTCGGTTCTTAAGGAAGCTTAAACTTTTTGGTTTTGTGTGCCTGGTGGAACGAGCTCATCCAAGACTTTAGCCTTGATTTCCGCGGCCGCCTTCAAGCAAATCCAGCACGCCGCGCAGGGCATCGAGCAAGTTTGTGCCGGGGCCAAAAATGCGCGCAACCCCTGTTTCGCGCAAAAAATCATAGTCCTGCGGCGGAATGACGCCGCCACAGACGACGATGGCATCCTTCGACGCACTCGCCCGCAGAAGCCTGATCACCTCGGGTACAAGGCTCTTGTGCCCGGCAGCCAGGGACGAGATGCCAATAACCTGCGCGCCAGTGGCAACCGCAGCCTTCACAACCTCTTCAGGAGTTTGAAACAGCTCTCCCGAAACCACCTTGAAACCCGCATCGGAAAATGCCGCAGCCACAACATGCGCGCCCCGGTCATGGCCATCCTGCCCTACCTTGGCAACCAAGAGACGCGGCGCGTCTTTCCTGGCGGTGTAGGCTGCAACGCGATTCAAGATCAGGTCATATTCAGGATCACCTTGATAGGCTTCGTGATGCACAGACGAGACAACAGAACTTTCAGCATGATGTTCACCAAAGGCACGCCTTAAGGCATCGGAGATTTCACCAACAGTGGCGCGGGCCCGCGCTGCAGCAATGGCAGCCGTCATGAGATTTTCGGTACCCTTGCGCGCCACATGTTCAAGCGTGGCCAAAGTTTCCGCAACTGTTGCTGAATCGCGGGACTGCTTCAGCCTGTTTAGTCGCGCCACTTGCTCATTTCGCACCGCGCTGTTGTCGATTTCACGAACCTCAATCGGCCTTTCATCCTCAAGGCGATACTTGTTGACGCCGACGATCACACTCTCACCCTTGTCGACCGCCGCCTGCCGCCGGATCGCCGCCTCTTCGATCATGCGCTTGGGGCCACCGGCCGCAACAGCCTTGGTCATGCCGCCTTCAGCTTCGATCATTTCCATGAGCGCCCAAGCCTTTTCTGCCAGATCGGCCGTGAGGCGTTCGACGTAGTATGAGCCTGCCAGCGGATCCACCACGTCCGTAATACCCGTTTCATGCTGCAGGATCAGTTGCGTGTTGCGCGCAATCCGCGCGGAAAATTCAGTGGGCAGCGCAATCGCTTCGTCAAACGAATTGGTGTGAAGCGATTGTGTGCCGCCCAACGCGGCGGCCAGCGCTTCATAGGCCGTTCGCACAATATTGTTGTAGGGGTCTTGCGCCTGCAGGGAAACGCCCGATGTCTGGCAATGGGTACGCAACAAAAGGCTTTCGGATTTCTTCGGGTTGAACGCCGACATCACGCGGTGCCACAGCAGCCGCGCCGCACGAAGCTTTGCCGTCTCCATGAAAAAGTTCATGCCAATGGCGAAAAAGAATGAAAGCCGGCCGGCAAACGCATCAACATCGAGCCCGCGGGCAACGGCGGCCCGCACATATTCCCGGCCGTCTGCAAGTGTGAAAGCCAATTCCTGCACCAGCGTGGCACCGGCCTCCTGCATGTGATAGCCGGAGATCGAAATCGAGTTGAACTTCGGCATTTCCGCTGCGGTGAAGGCGATGATGTCGGACACGATCCGCATCGAAGGTTCAGGCGGATAGATGTAGGTGTTGCGAACAGTGAATTCCTTCAGGATGTCATTTTGAATAGTGCCTGAGAGTTTGGATCGATGCACCCCCTGCTCTTCTCCCGCCACGATGAAACTGGCCAGCACCGGAACAACAGCGCCATTCATCGTCATGGACACAGACATTTCACCAAGCGGAATGCCCTCGAACAGGATCTTCATGTCTTCGACAGAATCGATGGCAACACCTGCCTTGCCGACGTCACCCGTCACCCGCGGATGATCGGAATCATATCCGCGGTGCGTGGCAAGGTCGAAGGCCACTGATAAGCCCTTCTGACCACCCGCCAACGCTTGGTGGAAAAACGCATTCGACTCCTTGGCGGTCGAGAAACCCGCATATTGGCGGATCGTCCACGGACGGCCTGCATACATCGTAGCCCGTGGTCCGCGCGTGTAAGGTGCAAAGCCGGGCAGCGTGTTCACGTCGACGCCGGAAATGTCATCCGCCGTGTAAAGCGGTTTGACGGTAATGCCTTCGGGACTGGGCTTGGCCAGCGTCTCTGCTGGTGCTTTCAGCTCTTTGGCGGCCAGCTTCTCCCAGTCGGCGACAGTTGGCTTCGACATGACTTACGAAAACTCCATGATGACATCATCGACCGAAAGGCTTTGCCCGGCCACCGCGGCAACGCGCCTGACTGTGGCCTTTCGTTCGGCCCTTAGCACATTTTCCATCTTCATGGCCTCAACAACCGCAACCGCTTGCCCCGCCTCGACCACATCGCCTGCTTGGACTGAAACTGAGCGCAACATGCCCGGCATTGGACATAGCAAAAGCCGGGATGTGTCCTTCGGCACCTTGACCGGCATGAGCTTGGTCAGTGCGGAATGGCGTGGGGTCTTGACCTGAAACAGCAATTCTTGCCCGCGCCGGCGGAGCATGATGCCCCTCGGAGTGACACGAACCTTGACGCTGTGCGGCACGCCATTGACATCAAAGCTGCCGATTGTTTGGCCAGGCCGCCACGCGCTGGCGACATGGTGTTCAGTGGATCCGGATTTCACAATCAATCCGCGCCCGTTGGATTCAATCGTCACCGGGATATGCTGTTTTTCGGCGACAACAATCCAGTCGCGTCCTAGCACACGCCGGTGATTTTCCATGGCACCGCTGATTTGGGTGTCACGGCTTTCCCGTTGCCAATGGACGAAGCAGGCAACGACGATGGCAATCGCCCGCTCATCTTCTGTGGGTGCAACGCCCTTGAACCCATCCGGATATTCTTCGGCAATGAACGCTGTTGAAAACTCGCCAAGTTTGAAACGTTCATTGCTGAACACCGACGACAAGAAAGGCAAATTGTGCCCAATGCCATCAAGGTCAAACTCATCAACCGCTTCTGCCATTGCCGCAAGCGCCTTGGCACGCGTTTCGCCCCACACACAGAGCTTGGAAATCATCGGGTCATAGTAGATTGAAATTTCAGCGCCCTCATAAACTCCTGTATCATTGCGAAGAATGGTCCCGTCGCCGCGCGCGCCTTCATGAGACGGGCGATAGCGTGTCAGGCGGCCAATCGATGGCAGGAAATTCCGATAGGGATCTTCCGCGTAGACGCGTGATTCAAAAGCCCAGCCATTCAGCTTCACATCCTTCTGTTTGAATGGAAGCTTTTCACCGGCCGCAACCTTGATCATCTGCTCCACGATGTCGATGCCGGTCACCAGTTCCGTGACCGGATGTTCAACTTGCAGACGCGTGTTCATTTCAAGGAAGTAGAAGCCGCGGTCCCGCCCTACGATGAATTCCACCGTGCCGGCTGATTCATATCCTACAGCATTGGCAAGCTTCACCGCCTGCTCACCCATGGCCGTTCGAGTCGCTTGATCAAGGAAAGACGATGGTGCTTCCTCAATGACCTTCTGGTTCCGCCGCTGGATCGAGCATTCGCGTTCGCCCAGATAGACGCAGTTGCCGTGGCCATCGGCCAGCACCTGGATTTCAATGTGCCGCGGCTCCACGACAAATTTCTCAATGAAGATGCGGTCATCCCCAAAGCTGGCCTTGGCTTCACTCTGCGCAAGCGCAAAACCCTCGCGCGCTTCTGCATCCGTGTGGGCGACACGCATGCCCTTGCCACCGCCGCCAGCAGATGCCTTGATCATCACCGGATAGCCGATCTGCCCGGCAATCTTTGCCGCATGGCCAGCATCGCGAATGACTTCAAGGTTGCCTGGCACCGTCGAAACACCAGCAGCCTTGGCGATTTCTTTCGAGCGGATCTTGTCGCCCATCGCCTTGATGGCCGCAACCGGCGGGCCGATGAAAGCAACACCAGCGGCCTTCAAAGATTCAGCGAATTGGTAGTTCTCGGACAGGAAGCCATAGCCCGGATGAACAGCATCCGCCCCACTGCTCGCAACTGCAGCCAAGATTTTGTCAATCACGATGTAAGACTGGTTCGTGGGCGAAGGGCCGATGTGCACGGCTTCATCGGCCAGCTTGACATGCAGCGCCAAGCGGTCAGCGTCTGAATAGACGGCCACCGTCTTTATGCCCATTTTTCGGGCTGTGCGAATGATACGGCAGGCAATTTCGCCGCGGTTGGCAATCAGGATTTTCTTGAACATCAGCAAAGTCTCACAGCGGCATCGTGTCGTGCTTGCGCGCTGGCTGCAGCGCTTTCTTGTTGCGTAGAGACGCAAACGCCCGCGCGATGCGCTTGCGCGAGGCATGGGGCATGATCACTTCATCAATGAACCCGCGCTCGGCCGCCACAAATGGATTGGCAAAGCGCTTTTCATAATCACTGGCCCGTGCGGCAATTTTGTCCTTGTCCGCCAACTCACTGCGATAGAGGATTTCAACAGCACCCTTGGCACCCATCACGGCAATTTCAGCTGTGGGCCAGGCATAGTTGACGTCAGCACCAATATGTTTGGATGCCATCACGTCATAGGCCCCGCCATAGGCCTTACGGGTAATCAGCGTCACCATTGGAACAGTTGCTTGCGAATAGGCAAACAGCAGCTTGGCCCCATGCTTGATCACGCCACCATGCTCCTGGTCCGTGCCCGGCAGAAAACCTGGCACATCAACCAGTGTGAGGATCGGAATGTTGAAGGCATCGCAGAACCGAACAAAGCGCGCCGCCTTGCGGGCAGAATCAATGTCTAGCACACCCGCGAGCACATTGGGCTGGTTGGCGACAACGCCGATGGTCCGCCCTTCCAGGCGAATGAATCCTGTGATGATGCTGCGGGCGAAGGCTTCCTGAATCTCGAAGAAATCACCCTCATCAGCCAGGGCCAGCACAAGCTCCTTCATGTCATAGGGCTTGTTGGCGCTTTCCGGGATCAATGTGTCCAGTTTGGCTTCAAGCCTTCCTGGATCATCATTGAAGGGCCGCACCGGCGGCTTGTCGGTGTTATTCAAGGGCAGAAAATCAAACAGTCGCCGCACCTGTTCCAGCGTTTCGATGTCATTGTCATAGGCACCGTCCGCGACCGAAGATTTTTGCGTGTGGGTGTCAGCCCCGCCAAGCTCTTCGGCGCTCACCACTTCATTCGTCACGGCCTTGACCACGTCGGGGCCCGTTACGAACATGTAGGATGTATCGCGCACCATGAAAATGAAATCGGTCATGGCTGGCGAGTAGACAGCCCCGCCCGCACATGGCCCCATGATCACGGAAATCTGGGGCACCACGCCCGATGCCACGACATTGCGCTTGAACACGTCGGCATAGCGGTCGCGGATGCGCGAATTGATGCCGTCCGACGC
>CALMEZ010000291.1 GCA_937864985.1 uncultured Alphaproteobacteria bacterium | reverse complement strand
CGTGTGCTCTGGTACACGCAGGCCAAGGTCATCGGTGGCGGCTCTTCCATCAACGCGCAGATCTACACGCGCGGCAATTCATTGGACTATGACACCTGGGCACAGATGGGCTGCAAAGGCTGGTCCTATGAAGATATCCTACCTTATTTCCGCAAGGCCGAGGACAACGACACCTTCGACAACAAGACCCACGGCAAGGGTGGTCCCATGGGTGTTTCAAAGCCTGTGGCTCCCCTGCCCATTGCCCAGGCTTTCATCACGGCGGCGGGCCAATTGGGCATGCCGCACAATCCGGACCTTGTGTCTCCCAATCCATCGGGCTTCGGCTTCTATCAGCTGACGCAGAAGGACGCGCGCCGCTCCTCCACCGCGCAAGCCTATCTGAAGCCGATCCGCGGCCGCACCAACCTCACTGTCATGCTCAACACCATGACCAAGCGCATCGTGCTGGAGGGCAAGCGCGCCCGCGGCATTGCCATCGCTGATGGGGCGGGTGAAACCATCATCACCGCCTCGCGTGAAGTCATTGTTTCCTCAGGTGCCATCGGCTCGCCGAAGCTGCTGATGCTCTCAGGGATCGGCCCACGCGATCACCTGTCCTCGGTCGGCATCGATACGCTGCACCACGCACCCGGCGTCGGCTCCAACCTGCAGGACCATGTTGACCTCTGCATCATCTGTGAATGCTCGGGTGATTTCACCTATGACAAGTATGGCAAGCCCTTCTGGGCGGCAATCGCGGGCCTGCAATATGTGTTGACGCGCAAGGGCCCCGCCGCATCGTCGTTGTTTGATTCCGGCGGCTTCTGGACCATCGATCCCAACGCCGCCATGCCTGATGCGCAATGGCACCTCGGCATGGGTTCCGGCATCGAGGCCGGCATTGCCAAACTGAAGAACACCGGCCTCACATTGAACTCCGCGCAGATGCGCCCGCGGTCCCGCGGCACCGTGCGCCTCAAGGATTCAAACCCCGCTACCATGCCGCTGATCGACCCCAACTACTGGGCAGACCCTTACGACCGCGACATTTCCATCAAGGCCCTCAAACTCTCCCGCGAGATCCTCAGCCAGTCCGCCCTAAAGGATTTCATCCTCGCCGAACGGGTGCCGGGTCCAGATTGCAAGACCGATCAGCAATTTTTCGACTATGCCTGTGGCATGGCCAAGACCCAGCACCACCCCGGCGGCTCCTGCGCCATGGGCATTGATGAAGGCAAGGCCGTGGTCTCGCCGTCGCTTCAGGTGCACGGCCTCACGGGCTTGCGCGTCGTCGATGCCTCGATCATGCCGCAGGTTGTCTCGTCCAACACCAACGCCGCCACAATCATGATTGCGGAAAAAGCCGCGGACCTTATTCTGGCGGGATGACACAGAAAAAACTGAACGGTGCCGAAAGCCTGGTCCACACGCTGGTGGGTCACGGCCTCAAGGTCTGTTTCGCCAATCCCGGCACCAGTGAAATGCATTTCGTGGCAGCCTTGGACCGCATTCCCGGTCTGCGCTGCATTCCCGGCCTGCAGGAAAATGTCGTCACCGGCATGGCCGATGGTTACGCCCGCGTGTCGCGGGAGCCCGCTGTTACGCTGCTTCACTGTGGCCCCGGCCTCGCCAATGGCCTCGCCAACATCCACAATGCCAAGAAGGCCCGCATGCCAATGGTCAATATCGTCGGCGACCAGGCAACCTACCACAAGGGCTTCGATCCACCGCTGGCGCAAGACACGCAGGCGCTCGCGAAAACCGTTTCGCACTTCGCCAAGACATCGCGCCGCGCCAAAGATGTTGGCCGCGATGCCGCACAGGCCATCCGCGCCGCACGCACCGCGCCGGGCCAGATCGCAACATTGATCCTGCCGTCTGATGCCTCTTGGAACGAGGGAGGCAAGATTGCCGCGCCACTCACGCTGCCAAAGGTAAAGTCCGTCAGCCCCGCGGCGGTGCGCAAGGTCGCTCGCATTCTCCACGAAAAGCAGAATGTCTTGCTCTTGCTCGGCGGCACTGCATTGATGGCTGGGCCGCAACATCATGCAGCGGCCATTCAGGCGAAAACAGGCTGCCGTATCATGGCCGAATCCATCGTCGGCTTTCACCAGCGCGGCGAGGGTCGCCTGCCGCTGCACCGTGTGCCCTACCCTGCGCCTCAAGCCATTGAACGCTTGAAAGATGTTGAACATATCATCAGCATCTGTTCGCGCGCACCGCTCGGCTTCTTCGCCTATCCTGGTTATCCCTCCCATCATCATCCGCCGCAGGCAACGGTGACAGCGCTGTGTGACGTTGGTCAGAATGCGGAAGAAGCCTTGATGGCACTAGCCGATGAGCTGGGCGCAAAGCCCGCAATCATCCCCGCCATCGCGCGGCCAAGCGTGCCGAACGGGCAACCTTCATCCGAAGCCTTCGGCCAGATGCTCTCTGCAGTCATGCCGGAGAATGCCATCATCGCGGATGAAGCCATCAGCTTCGGCTGGGCCTTCGCGTCATACACCTTGGGCGCACCGGCCCATGACTGGATGATGGTCACAGGCGGCGCTATCGGTTACGGCATGCCTTGCGCCACGGGTGCTGCTGTGGCGGGCGGGGGACGCCACGTCATCAACCTGCAGGCTGATGGGTCTGCGCTCTACACGATCCAGTCCCTCTGGACCCAGGCCCGCGAGAAACTGCCGGTGACGACGGTGATCTTCTCCAACCGTAAATATCAAATCCTGATCGGCGAATATTCAAACGTCGGTGCCAACCCCGGCCCCACCGCCATGAACATGCTGGACCTCGGCAACCCCGACATGGACTTCGTAAAAATCGCCAATGGCTTTGGTGTCGAGGCGGCAAAGTGCAACAGGCTGGAAGACTGCGCGGCCCTGATGCAGCAAAGCTTCAAGTCGCCGCATCCGTTCCTGATTGAACTGGAGATTTGATCTTCGTCTTCTCCCGCGAAACGGGAGAAGAAGGGGCCCCAATTTGCTTTTGCAAATTGGGGGAGATGAGGGACCGATGGTGGAAGTTCTGCGCCTGTGGTCCCTCACCTCCCCCGTTGCTTCGCAACGGGTCCCCCTCCTCTCCCGCTATCGCGGGAGAGGACGCTATCCATCGATCAATTTCGCTGCGAGCTTGTTGTGCCTCTCCGCCAACTTGCCTTCATCCACCGTCACCAGTTCGCCCTCCCGCACAACCATTTTGCCGTTGACCATCGTATAGGCAGCGCGCACAACGCTGGTGAATATCAACGCGGCAACGGGGTCGTGCAGGGATCCCGCCTGCGCGATACCGCGCATGTCGAAGGCCACAAGATCAGCGGCCTTGCCAACGGCGATTTGGCCGATGTCATCGCGGTTCAAAACCTTTGCCCCGCCGCGCGTTGCGAGATGCAATGCCTCACGCGCCGTCATCGCCGCTGGCCCGAAGCCCACGCGCTGCAACAACAACGCCTGACGTGCTTCGCCCAACATATGCGCGCCATCATTGGACGCTGAACCATCAACTCCGAGCCCAACCGAAACGCCGGCCTTGCGCATCTTGCCGATCGGCGCGATGCCGGAGGCAAGACGCATGTTGGAACATGGGCAATGGGCCACGCCGGTGTGCGTGTGGCCGAAGCGCTGGATGCCATCATCATCAAGCTTCACGCAATGGGCGTGCCATACATCAGGACCAAGCCAGCCCAGATCCTCCGCATACTGAGCAGGTGTGCGGCCGAATTTTTCGAGGCTGTAGGAAATGTCATCGTCATTCTCGGCAAGGTGCGTGTGCAGCGACACGCCAACCTGCCGGGCCAGCACGGCTGACTCTTTCATCAGATCACGGCTCACCGAAAACGGCGAACAGGGTGCCAGCACGATGCGGCACATGCTGCACTCATTTGGATCATGATAGGTCTCGGCCAGCCGCTGCATGTCCCTGAGGATGCTGTTCTCATCCTCGACGAGCGAATCCGGCGGCAGGCCCCCTGCACTCTCGCCCACACTCATGGCACCGCGCGCAGCGTGGAAGCGCATGCCGATCTCCTGCGCCGCCTCAATGCAATCATCAAGGCGCGCCCCATTGGGATAAAGGTAGAGATGATCGCTCGACGTTGTGCAGCCCGTGAGCAGCAACTCCGCCATGGCCGTCTGCGTCGACACGCGGATCATCTCCGGCGTGATCCGCGCCCAGATCGGATAAAGCGTCTTGAGCCAGCCGAACAGGCTGGCATCCTGGGCGGCAGGCACGGCGCGCGTCAGGCTCTGGTACATGTGGTGATGCGTGTTGATCAAGCCCGGCAACAGCACGTGGCCGGCAAGGTCAATCACTTCGTCTGCTTCTGGCGCACCCCCCTGCCCCACGGCGGCGATGCGGTTGCCCTCGACCAGCACGAAGCCATCGCGGAGTTCCCGGCCCGCATCATCCATGGTGGCGACCACCATGGCGTTCTTGAACAAAATTCTATGCATCATTTTTGAAATATCGAGTTGAGACTGCGACGAGCATTTAACGATCCTTCTCTGAGAAATTTCGTCAGAATGTTCTTTCTATGGACACAATGCTAGTTTAACTCTTAGTCGGTTATCCACATGGTGTTGAGTACTTGACCTCGAAAATCAATTCGAAAACACAACTGTTTACGCAGAATTCATTGGCACTTTTCCACAGTCAAGCGTTTTCGGGAATCGCAGATTGAATTCTTGATTCGTGAATAGTCAGCGCAACTTGTTGGTAAAGCAGATGGACAACACATTACAGTTTAAGAAACCGGCTTCAGTCGCTGCGCTACCAGATTTGGAAACCGTCGACATTCCAATAAATCTGGAAGCTGAACAAGCGCTGTTAGGCGCAATTTTGCTCAACAACGACGCTTATGATCGCGTTTCAAATATTCTGAAGCCCGAGCATTTTGGTGAATCGGTTCACGCGAGAATTTTTGATGCCGCTGCCAAACTTATCGGTGCGGGAAAACTGGCAAATGCAATAACTCTCAAGAATTACTTTGAGTATGATCACGCGCTAGAAGAAATTGGAGGAACCAAATATCTAGCACAAATTGTAGCTCTCGCCTCCACCGTAATAAACGCATCTGAATATGCTTCTGTGGTACGCGATTTAGCTACGCGCCGTAGTTTGATAAATTTGGGAAAGGAAATTGTCGACAACTCTGTTTTGGTCTCGCATGAAGAGGAAAATGCTCCAAATAGAATTATTGAGAGGGCAGAAACAGAACTTTATAAGTTGGCAGAAGCAGATAAGTTCGGAAGCGGTTTTACAAACTTCGGCCGCGCCCTGACCGACGCCATCGACATGGCCGCTGCCGCCTACCAGCGTGATGGCCACCTCTCCGGCATCTCCACAGGCCTGCGCGACCTTGACGAAAAACTGGGCGGTCTGCAGGCCTCCGACCTCATCATCCTCGCCGGCCGCCCCGCCATGGGCAAGACCGCACTCGCCACCAACATCGCCTACAGCGTGGCCAAGGCCTATCAGGCCGACTACCAGCCTGATGGCTCGCTCAAGGTGCTGAACGGCGGTGTTGTCGGCTTCTTCTCGCTCGAAATGTCGGCCGAGCAATTGGCGACGCGCATCATCGCCGAACAATCGGGCATTTCATCGGAACGCATCCGCCGCGGCAAGATCGACGAGGACGAATTCAACCGCCTCGTTACGGTATCACAGGAATTGCAGGCGCTCCCCCTCTACATCGACGCCACGGGCGGCCTCACCATCGCGCAAGTCGCGGCCCGCGCCCGCCGCATGAAGCGCCAGCGCGGCCTTGGCCTCATTGTAGTCGATTATCTGCAGCTGCTGGCCGGTTCGGCCCGCAAGGCCGCCGAAGGCCGCGTACAGGAAGTCTCGGAAATCACCGTGGGCCTCAAGGCATTGGCCAAGGAATTGAACGTGCCGATCGTTGCTCTCTCGCAGCTGTCGCGCCAGGTCGAAGCGCGCGACGACAAGCGCCCGCAACTCGCTGACTTGCGTGAATCCGGCTCCATCGAACAGGACGCCGACGTGGTGATGTTTGTCTACCGCGAGGAATATTACCTCTCGAAGAAAGAGCCGCGCGTCGGCACGCCGGAATACCTGAAGTGGCAGGAGGAAAGCGAGCGCGCCCACGGCAAGGCCGAAGTCATCATCGGCAAGCAGCGCCACGGCCCCACCGGCATCGTCGAACTGCAGTTCGAGGCCTCGCTGACCAAGTTCCAGAACCTGGCGCGCGACGGCTATGTGCCCGAGCGGTTTGAATAGAGGACGACGACATGCGCTTCAAATATGTTGTTCCATTGCTGCTGGCTCTCTGGCCGCTGCCTGCCGTCGCAGCCGGACCCAGTTTTGATTGCGCCAAGGCCTCTGCCCCCGATGAAAAGGCGATTTGCGCCGATGCGCATTTGTCAGACCTCGATGTGGCGCTGGCCGACGGCTACAAGCGCATGGCCGCTGCTGTTGGAAAAAGCGTGGCGAATAAAATCCATGCCCCTTTCCTGCGCCGCCGCCACGCCTGCAAATCCGATGCAGCCTGCATTCTCGACGTGGGCCAATCGGAACTGCCCATCCTCTCCCTCGCCGCTCCGGACTTTGCCGCACCCGCAGGCTTCACCGCACCAAAAGCACCCGGCTACGATGATCTGAAAAAACAGTTCAAGGTGGGCGAGTGCACCTTGTCCGTGATCACGGAACTTGGCCCGCGCCTGTGCGAGCCCGATGCCAGCGGCAATTGCCCCAAGAATTTGCCCTTCGATGATTCCGGCAATACCATTGTTGCCGCCAACGGCTTTTATGGCGTCAGCTATGACCGGCTCAAGGCGCTGGAAAAATCCAGGCTGGGCGACCGGCTCTTGCTGTGCCTGAGCTCTGTTCCGAAGGATTGCCCTGCCGACGATGACCGTGGCTATTTCTGGACCTGGAAAAACCTGCGCACCGGCGGGAAATGGGAACTGCCCGATTCAGAACACATGTGCGGTGGCGCCTGATTCCAATCAGCAGCACCTGGCCGGCTGTGAAATTTCCCGAAATCCAGACTTGACTTTTATTCCTTTTTGTTCTATATTAGTTCCAGTGCCTGGTAAATCCCCGGCACCGGCTGATTGATATCGTAAACCGGCCCCGGAGGGGCCTTAAACCTCCAAAACCCCACTGCGGCAGACGCAGATGGTGCGGGGACGCCCGCATCCATTTGTGATCAGCCTAAGGGAAATCTCAGTCAATAGGCGCGAACATAGCCCACGGGGGGCATGCTCTTGCAGCGCGGATTGCCATCGGTTTCATAAATGTGACCCATCGCTTTCCAGAGAATTGGGTTTGAGTTGATCTGCGCCCGCGTTCGCCGCAACCAAACGAAATATTGCGCTTTTGCTTTTTCGCACTGCGCTTGCGATTTGAAGCCATAGACCGAAGCATTCTCGCCCCCACCGATGATGAGATAGGCGTTGCTAATTCGCGCCGCGTCTGCACAACCAATGTAACCGACGCAGAGCGGAATCACGATGAGTAACCTCACTGTGAATTCTCCAGCCTTGTTACAATTGACCTGCTAACATGACAGATCATCGCAATTTGGTCAGAAGGGTCGCCCTGCGCCAACATCGCTTCTACAGCTGAGTAGCGCTCATGCGCGTCTAAGTCATCGCTGATTCCCAGTCGTTCAGCGAGTTCAAGATGAAGTGAGCCAAACCAGGCTGGTTTCCTGGAAAATACAGTTTCCAAGTCAATCATCCCGCTTAAATACCAGAGCAAACGGACGGGATTCTCGCCAACATACATACCAGGCCGCCGAAGAACGGGCTCCATCTTCTGAAGGAGAGATTTGTCCGACATGGCATTCCTGCGATTGCATTCGGCCGAAGTTTTCAAAAATGTTTAGAATACGAATGTCTGCCAATCTAGGGCGCACTTCGATTCTCGCCAAGTAGCTGGCACCTCATTGTACGGGAATGAGGCGAAAAATCGATGCAAGGGCAAATAAAAAACATCCCTCACCCTGAGGTGCATTGCGTTAGCAATGCCTCGAAGGGTGCGCAACGGACTCAGTGCCCTGTCTTCTGCGCCTTCCCCATAGGCTGGCCGATTTCCTTCAGCATCTGGCCGAACCATTTTTGTGACACGTCGAAGTGTTTGCCGCCCTTGATCCTTGGGAATTCGATGGCGCGGAGTTCGCCCTTTTTGCCTTCATCATGGCCGATGACGCCGGAGACGCCGGCCAGCGCGCTTTTCACACCCATGGCACACATCGTCTTGATCAGCGCCAGGTCTTGCCTGTTAGCGCAGGCCGAGCGGGCCATGTAGCCTGACTTCTGCACCAGAACCTTTTCAGCCTTCACCATGTCGGCAAAGCGCTTGGCAAACCAGGCGCCGGGATTGATCTTGTCGATCTTCACATGGCCGAAGGCATCGCGCTCGGGCTCTTCGCCGCGCGCCCGCATCTCGGCCACGATGTCTTCAATGCCCGCGCCTTCGCTCAAAAAGATTGTCACGCAATCCTTCTCGTCCATGCGCGCGACGAGGCGCTTGGCCTCGGCTTCCAGATCAATGGCCACTTCAGGCACATAAACGGCATCCACATCCTTGTGCGCCATTGAGAGATTGAATTCGGGAACGAACTTCATCTTCTTCAGGCGCGTGCGATAGGCGTTGGCGGTGGCGGCAGTGAGCCAGCCGCAGTTCCGCCCCATCACTTCGTGGATCAGCAGCATGCGCGGATTGGTGCTCTGCTCGTTGATGGCGTTCTCGAAAAAGATGGCGCCCTGCTCGGCCGCCGTGACAGCACCCAGCGTCTGGCGGATCGGCACCACGTCATTGTCGATGGTCTTGGGCAGGCCGACGACGGTGAGGTTGTAATTGTTCTGGGCGAGATAGGCGGCAAGGTCCGCCGCCGTGGTGTTGGTGTCATCGCCGCCGATGGTGTGCAGGATGGTGATGCCATCCTTCACGAGCTGCTCGGCCGCAACGTGCAACGGGTCTTGCCCCTCCTGGACCAGGCCGCGCTTGATGCAGTCCTTGACGTTGGTGAGTTTCACACGGCTGTTACCGATCGGCGAACCGCCATGCTGCGTCAGCACCAGCGCATCTTTGCGGGTGCGGGCCGTCACCTTGATCGACCAGCCCTTGAGCAGGCCCATGTAGCCGTTGCGATAGCCAATGATTTCAGCCTTGGGCAGCCGCTTGGAATAGTCAGCGATGAGATAACCAACTGCTGCCGACAGGCACGGCGCCAGCCCACCCGCCGTGAGCAGTGCAATCTTGTGTTTCTTTGCGGGAGATTTCTGTGCGGCTTTGGCCATGATGAACGGTCCTCAAATTGGAGTTGCCGCTACCTAGAACGATTCATGACAGGCTTCACGCGAAATTCCTTGTGTTCATGGTATGTTCCGTGGTATCGGCACTCCCATGTCCAAATCCCAATTCGTCTGCCAGTCCTGCGGCACCACAACATCCAAATGGTCGGGCCGCTGTGATGGCTGCGGCGAGTGGAACTCCATTATTGAGGAAGCCGTGGCTGCCCCTGCCTCCGGTGCCAAGGGCAAGCCCCTGCCCAAGGGCCGCGTCACCAAACTGGTAGGGCTAAAGGGCGACAATGCTGCCCCGCCGCGCATCGCTGTGGGCATGCCGGAACTTGACCGCGTGACCGGTGGTGGCCTGGTGCCAGGCTCTGCCATCCTGGTGGGCGGTGATCCCGGCATCGGCAAATCAACCCTGTTGCTGCAGGCCATGGCCGCACTGGCGCGGGCCGGCCGCAAGGTTGTTTATGTCTCGGGTGAAGAAGCCATTGCCCAGATCCGCCTGCGCGCCGAACGTCTGGGCCTCGCCGATGCGCCGGTGCTGCTGGCCGCTGAAACCAATACCTCCGACATCATCGCCACGCTGAACGAAGACGAAGCGCCTGATGTGGTGGTGATCGATTCGATCCAGACGGTGTCGGTGGGCGATGTGACCGCCACCCCCGGTTCGGTGACCCAGGTGCGCGAGTCGGCGCTGCGCCTGGCCGAAAAGGGCCACCGGGTCGCCGTGCTCGAGTGCGGCCGGCGCTTGCGTGACGAGGACTTTGCCGAGTCGACCTGGCAGCTCGGCCGATTCCTCTGGGCACCGCTGCTCGGCCTGAAGGGCATCCTGCGGCTGGCGCCCTTCAGGGATGTCTTCGCCGCCAGCGGGGCGGGTGTGGGCGGGGGCAGCATCGTCTACGCCAACACCTTGTACCGCGCCAAGCCGGCGTTCTTCAGCAACGGCCAGTGGGGCACCCTGGCCCCTTGGGCCCAGCTGCTGGCGCCGCACTACGACACCGCCGAGCGCATGCTGGGCGTGCAGACCGTGCCCTTCGACTCGGCCGCGCAGCAGCTCATCCGCGAGATGGCGCGGCACTTCGGCACCGAGGAGTCGTTCACCCGCACGCCCTGCGCCGTGTTCTTCGGCGAGCCGGGCCGCACGGTCGCCGACCCCTACTTCGGGGGCGAAGGCCCGGCGCGCACCGGCTGCACCCGCTGCGGGGCCTGCATGGTGGGCTGCCGCGTGGGCGCCAAGAACACCTTGCTCAAGAACTACCTCTGGTTCGCCGAGAAGCGGGGCGCACGCATCCTGCCCGAGCACCAGGTGATCGACGTGGTGCCGCTCGGCGCGGCCGACGGCAGCGACGGCTACCGCGTCACGACCGAGCGCCCCGGCGCCTGGTTCGCCAAGGGCCGCAAGACCTTCACGGCGCGTGGCGTCGTGCTGGCGGCCGGCGCCCTGGGCACCAACCGCCTGCTGGCCAACTGCAAGCATGGCGGCTCGTTGCCGCGCGTCAGCGACCGGCTCGGTGAACTCGTGCGCACCAACAGCGAATCGATCCTCGCGGTGCGCCTGCCCGAGGACCGCGAGACCTGGAACGACGTGGCCATCAGCTGCAGCGTCCATGTCGACCACGACACCCACATCGAGTTCGTCAACTACGGCCGCAACGCCGACTTCATGTCCTTGCTGTACACGGTGCTGGTCGGCAAGGGCGGCCGCGTGACGCGACCGCTGCTGTGGCTGGGCAGCATCGCGTGCCATCCCCTGCAGTGGCTGAAGACCCTGTGGCCGGCCGGCTGGAGCCGGCGCATGGTGATGCTGCTGGTGATGCAGGCACTGGACAACGCCATCGCGCTGCGCGCCAGGAAGCGCTGGTTCGGCAGCGGCTATCGGCTCGTCACCGAGCAGAACCGCGACAAGCCGAACCCGACCTTCATCGCCGCGGGCAACGCGGCCGCGGCCTGGCTGGCCGGGCACACCGGCGGGATCGCGCAGAGCAACGTGCTCGAGGCCCTGGGCAACATCCCGACCACGGCGCACCTGCTGGGCGGCGCGGTGATCGGCGCCGACGCCAGCCAGGGTGTCGTCGACCAGCACCTGCGCGTGTTCGGCTACCGCAACCTGCTGGTCTGCGACGGCGCGGCCATGCCGGCCAACCCCGGCGTCAACCCCTCGCTGACCATCGCGGCGCTGGCCGAGCACGCGATGGCACAGATCGCCCCCGCCGCCCACGCCGCGGCCCAGCCGGGTGCTG
>CALMEZ010000290.1 GCA_937864985.1 uncultured Alphaproteobacteria bacterium | reverse complement strand
TGTTCCATTGGCCGTTGGTCATGGTCAACACGA
Source organism: uncultured Alphaproteobacteria bacterium (assembly GCA_937864985.1). Taxonomy (GTDB): domain Bacteria; phylum Pseudomonadota; class Alphaproteobacteria; order Rhizobiales; family Aestuariivirgaceae; genus Aestuariivirga. The sequence continues at coordinate 4,083 of CALMEZ010000290.1, read as the reverse complement.
TGTCAAAGACCTTGAGCACCAACACAGTGATGGTGGTCCAGACGACGATGATGGTTGTCATGATCTGTGGCACCATGATGCGCCAGAAAATCTTAAAAGGACCGGCGCCATCAATGACGGCAGCTTCCAAAGTGTCTTCCGGTACGCCGCGTAGGGCTGCACCAAGGATCACCGTCGCAAAACCTGTCTGGATCCAGATCAGGATCGCCATCAGGAAGAAATTGTTCCAGAAGGGCAGGGAAATCCAGACCTGGGGTGAACCGCCGAACCAGCCTACGATAGCGTTGAGGATGCCGATCTGGTCCTGGCCTTCGGCGCGATAATCATAGACAAACTTCCAGATGACCGATGCGCCGACAAAGGAAATTGCCATGGGCACGAAAATGAAACTCTTGGCCAAGGGTCCCCAGCCGATCCGGTCCGTTAAGACGGCGATGATCAGGCCAAAGAATGTGCAGGCTGCGGGCACGACAAGCAGCCAAAGGAAATTGTTGAAGATCGAGGTGCGGAACTGGTCGTCCTTGAAGGCCCAGCGATAGTTGTCAAAGCCCACGAACTTGTCACCTGCATTGTCGTGGAAGGATAGCCAGATGGTCTGGACGACGGGATAGAGAAGGTAAATCGTGAGGAGAATGAGGGCAGGCGCCAGGAACAGCCAGGGGCGGATTGCGGATTGCAGTTTCAGATTCCGGATGGAGCGGGTGTCGTTGCTGGCACTGACCGGCAGCGCCCTGTCAAGCAAGGTGTTGGATCCCCAGAAGTAGGCAAGGCAGCCGCCGACGCCGATCAATACGGTGATGAAGGCGGAGAACAATTGTGCTGTCATGGCATTTTCTCCCCGGCTGCCAGTGGGCTGGCCCGGTACGATCAAAATTGGACTGCAGGAAAAAGGGAAGCGGCTGGCTGTTCAAGGTCAGCCGCTTCCAGGCCTTCGGGAGGAAATCGAAAACCTACAAAGTGTTGAAAACTGGCCGCCTTGTTTCCGGCGGCCAGACAAGCTGTCTTACTTGATTTCGTCCCAGGCCTTCTGGATGCCAGCGGCGACGTCTTCAGCAGACTTGCCACCGACGAAATCCACCATGCCGGTCCAGAAAGCGCCAGCACCAATCTTGCCGGGCATCAGGTCTGAGCCGTCGAAGCGGAATGTCGTAGCCGTTGACATGATTTCACCCTGCTTCCGAGCGGCGTCACTGGCGTATGCTTCGGGGTTGGCGCTCTTCAGCGGTGTCAGGAAGCCGCCGTCCTTCATCCAGAGTTCGTGGGCCAGCGGCATCTTCAGATAGTCGATGAAGGCGCGTGCTGCTTTTGAATCCTTGGTGATTGTGAAGAGTGTGCCGGCACCGAGGACTGGTTTGCCCAGGTCAGGCTTGTCGGCATAGGTCGGGAAGTAGAAGAAGTCCGCATCCGTACCAACCTTGGTGCCTTCGGGGAAGAAGGACGGAATAAAGGAGGCCTGATGGTGCATGTAGCACTTTGGCGGTGACGAGAAGAGACCCTTCGGGCTGTCGCGGAAGTCCGTCGAGGCGACACCGGCATGGCCGCCGTCAACATAGGCATCGTTCTTGGCGAAAGATCCGAAGATGTTCATGGCATTGATCACAGCGGGGTCGGTGAACTTCACGCTGTTGTTGACCCAGCCGTCATACACTTCCGGCTTCTGGGTGCGCAGCATGATGTCTTCGATCCAGTCCGTTGCTGGCCAGCCCGTGGCGCCGCCGGAACCGAGGCCGATGCACCATGGCTTGCCGCCGTCCTTGACGATTTTGTCAGAGAGGGCAATCAGCTCTTCCATGGTCTTGGGCACTTCATAGCCGGCGTCCTTGAAGTTTTCCGGCACATACCAGACCAGCGACTTCACATCCGTCTTATAGGAGAAGCCATAGAAGTGCGGTGCACCATCCTTGCCCTTGGCTGTGCCAATGTCGACCCAGGATTGGCCTGCGCCATAGTTGTCGACCATCCACTTCTGGTCAGCATCGCTCAATGGCGTGAGCAGGCCCTTGGCGGCGAGGTCGGCAATCAGGCCGGGCTGTGGCAGCACGGAAATATTGGCGGGTGAACCGGCCTGGGTGTCGATGACAACCTGCTGTTCATAGTTTTCCGAGGACGAGTATTTCACATCAGCGCCGGTGGCCTGGCGGAAGTATTCGAGGATGACCTGGACGTGGGCTTCATCATCACCGCGCCATGGGCCAAAGATCGTCAGGGTTTCCCCCTTCAGGTCAACTTTCTTGAGATCATCGAGATTGGACCAGGTGAAGGGACCTTCGCCTGGCTTGTACTTCAAGTCGGCGGCCAGCGAAGGCGTCGCCAGCGACATGGCAACGAGAGCTGCCGAAAGGGTGAAACGCAATTTCATCAGATATCCTCCCAATGATGATCGATGCAATTTATGGTCCTCGGCTTTGGCGTTCATTTTTGAATTTCCAAAGCGCTTTGGATAACCTTCGATAATCTTGATGGCAGCGTGTGTCAAGGTTCCTCTGAGAAAATACAGAGAAAAATTGCGGATTATTTGTGCGTTGCACAAATTTTGCTGCAATTGCGCAAGAGCTTGGGATGGTTGGAGAAATTAAAAATTGAAAGCGCTTTGAGAATATGACAGCATCCCTTCCATGAATCTGCGCACACTTTCTGAGCTTCTTGGGCTGTCCCAAACGACGGTCAGCCGTGCCTTGAATGGTTTTCCGGAAGTTTCTGAAAGCACGCGCCTGCGTGTCAAGGCGGCGGCAGACATGCATGGCTACCGCCCCAGCCCGGCTGCGCGCCGCCTGGCCACCGGTCAATCCGGCACACTGGGCGTTGTGTTCCCACGCGAGCGCAACATGCTTGGAGACCTTATCTTCACCGAATTCCTGGGAGCCTGCGTCGAGAAGGCAGCCGAACTTGGATACGACATTACGCTGGGGATGGCGAGCGGCATACAGACCGAGGAGAATGTCTATCGCCGCGCCGTTCGCTCGGCGCGCGTTGACGCCATGATTGTGTCGAGTCCACTGGTAGAAGATCCGCGCATTGATCTGTTGCGCTCACTCAAGATGCCATTCCTGCTGCACGGGCGCACGCGGCTGTTGGAGCCATGCCCATTTCTTGACATCGACAATGAGGGGGCGTTTTACAAGGCGGCCCGCCTGTTGTGTGATCTTGGCCACCGGCGGATTGCGCTGATTGACGGGGATCTGCGTTTCAATTTCGCCGTGGACCGCGAGCGGGGTTACCGAAAGGCATTGCATGAATCCGGAATTGTTCCGGAGGCAACATGGATCAGTGGCGGACCCATGAATGAGCCAAACGGCCATGATGTGGCCGCACGGCTTCTGGCGCTGAACGCGATGCAACGGCCCACCGCCTTCCTGTGTTCATCGTTGGCGCAGGCCAGTGGCGTGCAGCGTGCGGCGCGCGAAGCGGGATTGCGCATTGGCCACGACATTTCGTTGATCGCCCATGATGACCGTTTGCATGAATTTCGGGCAGAGAGTTTTGACCCACCGCTGACGGCGACGCAGTCCTCGATCGGGGAGGCGGGCGCGCGCGTGGTTGAATTGCTGATTTCGCATCTGCGTGATCCGCATGCAGTATTGCCAGCTGAAGTGTGGCCAGTTGATCTTGTCGTCCGGTCTTCAACCGCGCCAGCAAAATGATGCTTGTTCAAATTCCATAAGTCACTCGGCTAGACGAATGCGCGTCGTGGGTTGCCGCTTCGCATGGCTGCCCTTGCTTGGCTGCATGTTGACTCAAGCTGTGACTCCGGAGAGTTTCAGTGCAGGAATGTGACTCCATGCCTTGAGGATTTCGGTCTGATCGGTTATTGTCATACAAAATAAATTGGCCCACTGGATCAGATGATCGGAAAGGAGCGCGCGAGCACACAGCGAAAATGTCCTGAACTTCGTATCTTCGAACAATCTGTCACAATCAGAAAATTGAAATGGGAGAGACTCACGATGATGAAAGAACTTTTGAAGGAAGCAGCGACACGGCGCAATGTGTTCAAGTCGCTCGGCAAGACGGGCCTTGCAGCGGCCCTGTTCGCCGAAGCCGGTTTCAGCCCTGCGATGGCGCAGGCCTTGGCGCCGTCGGGCA
>CALMEZ010000289.1 GCA_937864985.1 uncultured Alphaproteobacteria bacterium | reverse complement strand
TATCTGCAGCTGCACGCCTACATGCTGCGCGTCGCCATTCCCTATGGCACGCTGTCGTCGAAACAGATGCGCCGCCTCGCTTATATTGCTGACAAGTGGGACCGCGGCTATGGCCATTTCACCACGCGCCAGAACATCCAGTACAACTGGATCAAACTTGAGGATGCCGCAGACATTCTGCAGGCACTGGCCGAAGTGGAAATGCACGGCATCCAGACCTCCGGCAACTGCATCCGCAATGTCACCACCGATCATTGGGCTGGGGCGGCCGCTGATGAGATTGCCGATCCGCGGCCCGTGGGTGAATTGCTGCGGCAGTGGTCATCGCTGCACCCCGAGTTTTCGTTCCTGCCGCGCAAGTTCAAGATCGCGGTCACTGGCGCACCACATGACCGTGCCGCTGTGAAGGTGCACGACATTGGCTTGCGCCTGCACAAGAATCCAGTGGGCGAGATCGGCTGGGAAGTGATGGTCGGCGGTGGCCAGGGCCGCACGCCGATGATCGCAGTGACCGTGCGCGACTTCCTTCCGGAGAAAGAGCTGGTGGCATACCTCGAGGCCATTATGCGCGTCTACAACCTCTATGGCCGGCGCGACAACAAGTACAAGGCGCGCATCAAAATCCTTGTGCATGAAATCGGTGCTGAGAAATTCCGCGCGGAAGTGGAAGCAGAATATGCCAAGCATCCGGCGCAGACGACACAGGTGGACGCGGCTGAACTGGCGCGCATCGCCAAGTATTTCGCCCTGCCGCACCTTGAAAAGCAATCGCGCTTTGCACCGCATTTCGAAGATGCCAAGTTGAAGGACAAGGCCTTCGCCCGCTGGGCGCGCAACAATTTGGGTCCGCACAAGATCGACGGTTATGCCATCGTCAACATTTCGCTGAAGCCGGAAGGCGGCATTCCAGGCGACGCTACGGGCGAACAGATGCGCGTCATGGCTGATCTGGCCGAGCGTTATTCGCAGGATGAGTTGCGCGTCAGCCATGCACAAAACATTGTTCTGCCGCACGTGAAGCTGGAAGATGCCTATGCCATTTTCCAAGCCCTTCAGAAGCATGATCTGGCAGCCGCCAACTATGGGCTGGCTGGTGACATCATCGCCTGTCCTGGCCTTGACTATTGCGCGCTGGCCACCGCCCGCTCCATTCCTGTGGCGCAAGCGATTTCACGCAAGTTCGCCGATGTGGATCTGCAGGAAAAAATCGGCCCGGTGAAGATCAATATCTCGGGCTGCATCAATGCCTGCGGCCATCACCATGTCGGCCATATCGGCATCCTTGGCCTCGACAAGAAGGGCGAGGAATTCTACCAGATCACGCTTGGCGGCTCGTCCTCTGAGAATGCGTCGATCGGCACAATCCTCGGCCCAGGCTTCGCCGGCGAAGACGTGCCGGACGCCATCGAGAAGATCCTCAACACCTATATCAAGCTGCGCCAGCCCGGTGAGGAATTCCTCCACGCTTATCGCCGCCTTGGCCCAGCCCCATTCAAGGAGGCACTCTATGCCGCTGCTTAAGAACAACACCTTTGTAAGCGACGCCTGGACAACGATTGGTGATGAAGAACCGTTTGGCGACGGGGCGCGCGTCATCGTTTCGCTGGCCCGCCTGCAAAGGGATTGGGACCAGTTGGCGAAGCATACGGGATTGCTCGGCGTTGCCCTCCCCAACACGGCAAAGGTGTCCGATGTTGAGCCATTTTTCTCCAAAGTCGTGCTGATTGCGCTGTCTTTCCCTGCCTTCACAGATGGCCGCTCTTATTCCCTCGCAAGGCAGTTGCGGCTTGACGGCTATCGCGGTGAATTGCGGGCCACCGGCAACATCCTGCCGGATCAGCTTCAGTATATGCTGCAGGTTGGCATTGAAAGCTTTGAAGTGTCAGACCGCTTCCCGCAGGATGTGTGGCAGAAGGCGGCACAGCAGATGCATCTCACCTATCAGCTGGGCCTGACCCGCACCGGCGATGCCCGCGAAATCTGGGCGCAGCGCCATCAGGGCTTTGCTGCTTGGGAGGAACAACCCCATGCCGGATGATCAAAGAGGCAATCACACACAACTCAACGCCATCATAGAGGACAGCGCCGGCCTCGAAGGCCGCGACCTGATGGCCAATGTCATCCGCAACAATCCGGGCCGTGTCGCCGTCTTGTCGTCGTTCGGCGCTGAATCGGCTGTGTTGTTGCACATGGCTTCGGAGATTGATCCGAACATTCCAGTCCTGTTCCTCGACACAGAAAAATTGTTTCCCGAAACGCTTGCATATCGCGCACGATTGACGCGCGAGTTCGGCTTGACCAACGTGCGCGATATCCGCCCCGACCCTGAGGATATTCAACGCGTCGACCCGGAGGGCAAGCTCAACAGCTTCGACAAAGACTTGTGCTGCCACTTCCGCAAGACGGTGCCGATGAACAAGGCCCTTAAGGATTTTGATGTGGTCATATCGGGTCGCAAGCGCTTCCATGGTGCCACGCGCAGCCAATTGCAGTTCATCAGCGAGCAGGACGGCAAGATCAAGGTTGAACCGCTGGCCGGTTTTTCAGCCCTCGACTTGCAGCATTATGTGCAGCAGCACGCGTTGCCTTCGCATCCCTTGCGCCTTCAGGGATACCGATCCATTGGCTGCATGCCCTGCACCGTTGCTGGCGGAAGCGATGATGATCCCCGTGCTGGCCGCTGGGCCGGCACCGACAAAACGGAATGTGGCATTCATTTCGCGGTGAATGGCAAGGTCATTCGCACCGAAACACGTCAGGCGGCTGGCGTCTAAACAGTATCACCATTTGAGAGGCGGGTCGCGTGTCTGAATTCTGGACGTTTGCCCTTGTTGGCTTTTTAGCGCAAATCGTTGATGGTTCGCTTGGCATGGGCTTTGGCATCATCTCGTCGTCTGTGCTGCTGGCTCAGGGCGTTCCTCCTGCTTTGGCATCGGCCAGCGTGAACGCGGCAAAGATCCCCACAACATTCACCGCTGCCGCATCGCACTTCGTTCACAAGAACCTGACGCGCGACATTCTCATTGCGCTGTGCATCTTCGGCGGACTTGGAGGCTTCCTGGGCGCTGTCCTGCTGACAAGCCTCAAAGGCAAACTCTTGGCCAACATGATCAACGTTTACCTGGTGCTGGTTGGCGGGCTGATCATCTACCGCGGCCTCAGGGACATTGTTCCGCATTCGCTGCCAAGGTATTTTCCCGGTTTCGTCGGCTTCGCGGGCGGTCTCATTGAAGGCATCGGCGGCAGCTGGGGACCTATCGTCACCACGGGCCTCATGGGTGGCGGCGTTCCGTCGCGCTATGCCATCGGTTCTACCAACATCGCTGAGTTCGTGGTGAGCATCACCGTGTTCCTGTCATTCGTCGGCGCATTTCTCACGGGCCACTGGCAAGGCGGCGCTGACTGGAAACAGACCTTCCTGCCCGTCGCCGGGCTGGTGATCGGCGGCCTGCCAGCGGCGCTGGCTGGCGGGTGGCTATCGAAGATTGCACCGCGGCGTGAGCTCACCATTGTGGTGGGCATGCTCGCCGTGGGCATTGCCGTATTCCGCTATCTTTCAGCTTAACGTCCGGGCTGGCGCTCAGCGCGCCAAGGCCTGCTTCAAATCGTCGGTCAGGTCTTTCACATCTTCAAGGCCCACGGACAAGCGCAGCATGCCATCGGTGATGCCCATCATGGCGCGGGCTTCTGGCCCTATGTTGCGGTGGGTTGTCGATGCCGGATGCGTCATCAAAGACTTGGCGTCACCCAGATTGTTGGAAATGTCGATCAGCCGCAGCTTACGCAGTACATCGAAGGCGCGTTCCTTGCCGCCCTCCACTTCGAAGGTCACCATGGTGCCGCCGGCCTTCATCTGGCGGCGGGCAATGTCGGAGCCCTTGTGGCTTTCCAGCGTCGGATAGAGCACCCGGTCCACGACCTTCACAGCCGACAGGTAATCTGCGATGGCAAGGGCGGATGTACTTTGTGCTTCAACGCGCAGCTTCAGGGTTTCCATGCCTTTGAGCAAGACCCAGGCATTGAAGGGCGAGAGCGATGGCCCGGTGTGGCGCAGGAAGGGCTTCAGTTTTTCTTCCTTGAACGCCTTGGTCGAAACAATGGCGCCGCCCAATACCCGGCCCTGCCCGTCCATGTGCTTGGTGCCAGAATAGACGATCACATCCGCCCCAAGTTCCAGCGGCTTCTGCAGGATTGGCGTTGCAAAAATATTGTCGACAACAAAGCAGGCTCCAGCCTTTTTGGCCAGCTCGCCGACAGCCGCGATGTCGATGATCTCCAGTGTCGGATTGGAAGGCGTTTCCAGAAACACCGCCCGCGTCTCGGGGCGGAATGCCTCTTTCCAGGCCTTCATGTCATTGCCGTCCACCAGCGTATGGGTAATGCCAAAGCGTGGCAAGATTGATGTGATGATCTGGTAGCAGGAGCCGAACAGCGCCTTCGATGCAACGATATGGTCGCCCGTCTTCAGCTGGCAGGCCATAGCGCCATAAACGGCTGCCATGCCCGAGGCCACGCCATACGCCGCCTCAGCGCCTTCCAGCAGGCACAGGCGCTCTTCGAACATGGTGACGGTGGGGTTGCCGTAACGGCCATAAACGTATCCGCCCTCCTCGTTGGAGGTGTTGGCAAAACGGGCCTCGGCGGTTTCCGGCGCGTCATAAACGAAACCGGAATTGAGATACAGAGCCTCGGAGGTTTCGCCATAGTGCGTGCGGTCAAGCCCGCCACGCACCAGCTTGGTGGCGTCGCCCCACGTCGGCGCGTTCTTGATCCGGGTCTTTTTCGTCATAGGCTCTGTACTTTCAGCTTTGTGCCCAGGGCAGGCCGGCGGCCTTCCAGCCGTTTGTCGAGCCGCGGCGGCCATCTGCGTTCTTGTCGCCTTCGAAGCCCTGTGACACGTTCCAGCAATTGCCGAAGCCCGCCTTGGCCAAGGCTGTTGCGGCGGAGGCTGAGCGCGCGCCAGAGCGGCAGAGGCAAAGGATTTCTGTGTCCTTGGACAGGCCCATGGCCTCCACGTCCTTGGCGAAATTGGCATTGACTTCCATCTGCGGGTAGACCTGCCAGGATACGCGCATCAATCGCTCCACCTGCGGCACGCCGACAAAGGTCCATTCCGGTTGGGTGCGCACATCGATCAAGACGGCACTGGCGTTTTTTTTCAGCCTGTCAAAGGCTTCGGCGGGCGAGATGTCACCACGATACATGGGGTTGGTCCTCTCTGGATAATTGCCGCCTCAATAGCTGACTTGCCCCATGAGGCAAAGCCCTTTTGGCGGCATGGATGGCGCCCGTGGTGAGCTTCTGGCGCATGGCGTGAGGCGGACTGGCCCTTTGTTAAACCCGTCATTTTGCTATGGTGCCCTGAGCATCAATCTGGGACCCTTTCCATGGCTTCTGCACTTCCTGCCCGCGCCGACGTTGTTGTGATTGGCGGCGGTATCGTTGGCTGCTCCATCGCTTACCACCTGACCAAAATCGGGATTACAAACGTTGTTGTTCTGGAGCGCAAGCAGCTGACTTCCGGTACCACATGGCATGCCGCAGGCCTGGTGGGACAGCTGCGCGCCACCCGCAACCTCACGGAATTGGCAAAATACACCGCCACATTGTTTGAAGGGTTGGAAAAGGAAACCGGGCAAGCCACCGGCTTCAAGCAGAACGGCTCCATCTCACTCGCCCTGTCGGATGGCCGCTACGAAGAGTTGCTGCGCGGTGCGTCCATGGCCAAGAACTTTGGCCTTGAGGTTGATGTCATCGGGCTCGATGAAATCAAGCGGCGCATCCCCCACTATAATCTGGAAGGCGTCAAGGGTGGCGTGTTCCTGCCCAAGGATGGCCAGGTGAACCCCATCGACGTGACGCAAGCCCTCGCTGCCGGCGCGCGCTCGCGCGGTGGCAAGGTGTTCGAGAATGTGAAGGTCACGCGCATCCTCACCAAGAACGGTCAGGCCACGGGCGTTGAAACAACATCAGGCACCATTGCCGCCGACAAGGTTGTGATGGCCACGGGCATGTGGTCGCGTGAACTGGGGCGCAGCATTGGTGTCAACATCCCGCTTCATGCCTGCGAGCACTTCTACATCGTGTCGGAACCCATCGACGCCCTGCCCCGCAACATGCCTGTCGTGCGCGTTCCGGATGAATGCACCTACTACAAGGAAGACGCCGGCAAGTTGATGGTCGGCGCCTTCGAACCGAAGGCCAAGCCATGGCCGCCCAAGGGTGGCGTTGGCATTGATGATGATCATGCGTTTGTAACACTGCCAGAAGACATGGATCACTTCGAGCCCATCCTCGGCAATGCCATCAACCGTGTGCCGCTTCTCGAAACGGCTGGCATCCAGCTGTTCTTCAACGGACCAGAAAGCTTCACACCTGATGTGCGTTATTATCTGGGCGAAGCGCCGGAAATGCGCAACCTATTCATGGCCACGGGCTTCAATTCCATTGGCATCCAGTCTTCCGGTGGTGCCGGGCTTGTGCTGTCACAATGGATCAAGAACGGCCATGCGCCGATGGATGTCAACGGCATCGACATCCGCCGCATCCACCCCTTCCAGTCCAATGGCAACTACATGCGCGACCGTGTGTCGGAGTCGCTTGGCCTACTCTATGCCATGCATTGGCCCTACCGCCAGGCCGAGACAGCGCGCGGCGTTCGGCGCTCGCCTTTCTATGAGCAGACGAAATCCCTTGGGGCCGTGTTTGGCGAGGTGGCCGGGTTTGAGCGGCCCAACTGGTATGCGCGCGACGGCGTGAAGGCGGAGTACGAATACTCCTACGGGCGGCAGAACTGGTTCCCCTGTGCGCAGTACGAAGCTGACCGGCTGATGAATGATTGCGTGTTCTTCGACCAGTCGTCCTTCTCGAAATACATGGTTGAGGGCCGCGACGCCTGCGCTGTGCTGAACCGCATTTCGGCCAACGACGTCGATGTAGCGCCGGGCAAGGTTGTTTATACCCAGTGGCTCAATGAGCGCGGCGGCATCGAAGCTGACCTCACCGTGACGCGGCTCTCCGAAACCCAATTCATGGTGGTCACGGGTTCCGCCACCCAGACCCGCGACTTTGCCTGGCTGAAACGGCATATTCCCGCTGACGCTCATTGCATCGCAACAGATGTGACATCGGGGCTTCCTATGGTTTCGATCATGGGCCCGAAGTCGCGCGCGCTCCTCGAAAAGCTTTCAGGCGCAGACCTGTCGAACGCCGTTTTCCCGTTCGGCACCTCGCAGGAAATTGAAATCGGCTATGCGCGGGTGCGCGCCTCCCGCCTGACCTATGTGGGGGAGCTGGGCTGGGAGCTTTATATGCCTGCCGAATTTGGCGCGCATGTGCTGGAGACCATCCTTGCCGCCGGCAAGGAATTCAACCTTGCGCCTGCCGGTGTTCACACCATGAACAACGCTCGCATGGAAAAAGCCTATCGCCATTGGGGCCATGACATCAGCGAAGAAGAAACGCCGCTGGAAGCGGGTCTCGGCTTCGCCGTTGCCTGGGACAAGGTTGGCGGCTTCATGGGTCGCGATGCGCTGCTCAAGCAGAAGGAACGCAAGCTTCTGACCAAGCGCCTCGCCTGCCTTGCCCTCAAGGACAATAGCGCCGCAGCCCCCATGGTCTATCATGAAGAGCCTGTTTACCGGAACGGCGTCATCGTCGGATCGACAACATCCGGCGCCTGGGGGCACCGCATTGGCCGGTCACTTGGCCTTGCCTATCTCAACAACAAGGATGGCGTGACGAAAGACTGGATCGCCTCCGGCTCATGGGAAATCGAGCTGGCGTGGAAGCGTCACGCCATCGATGTGCAGCTTGACCCCTTCTATGATCCGAAAGGTGCACGCATCAAGGCCTAGGCAGGACGGACATCAAACAAGGCAATGAGACTTCTTGTTCTGATCTTTGTCGCCCTCCTCGCCGGGCGTGCGGAAGCCTACCCCATTGTGCTGAAGCGCGGCTTGCCGACCGACATTTGGCTAACTTGGCCCGACGGTTCGCGGCTGGACGAACCCGGGCTTATTCAGACCTTTCCGGAATATCGTCAAAGTTTCGACGGCCATGAGTTCGCGCTCGCCAAGGCGGCAGGTTTCGACTTCATCCGCCTGACCATTGATCCGGCCATCTTCCTTTACAAGGCCCGGCCGGAAAAGACCGCCATGCTTCTCTCGGGCACCAAGGCTGCCATTGCAGAAATTCTGGCGGCCGGCCTCAAAGTGGACGTGGACCTTCACATCATTCCGCGCAATGGCGATGATCCGGGTACGGATCAAATGCTTGCCGACGATGCGGCATTTGAACGTTATCTCGCGCTGGTTTCGGAGGTGGGCAAGCTTGTGGCCCGGTTCCCTGCCGATCAGGTTGCCTTCGAGCCGATGAACGAGCCCACGGTGGATTGCGATGCCATCTGGAATGGTGCCCGGCAGCGTTGGCCTGCGATGCTGGAACGGTTGCATGCGGCAGCGCGAGCGGCAGCGCCCCACACAACGCTTGTTCTGTCTGGTGCTTGCTGGGGCGGTGCCGACGGACTCGCTCAGATTGATCCGGAAACCCTGCAGGACGAAAACATCATCTGGTCCTTCCACAGTTATGAACCGTTCGTGTTCAGCCACCAGGGTGCATCATGGTCTGATGATGCAGTCGCCTATGTGTCCGGCCTCTCGTTTCCACCTGTGAAAGGCACAAAACAGAAAGTGCTGAAACGTGCAGAAAACCGAATTGCCTTGGCCAAATTGCCGAAGGCTCGACAGAGCGAACTGCGCACTGAATTGCGTGATTACCTTGAGCGCTATTACCAGCCGGGTGGCGCCGCGGACTTGGCCCGCGCCCCTTTTGCAAAGGTTGCCGCCTGGGCCGTCAAATATCACATCCGGCCGCAGCGCATTCTGCTTGGCGAATTCGGTGCCATTCGGAGCGACAAGTTCGCACCGCTCAGTGATGCGGCCCGTGCGCCATTGATCACGCTGATTCGAAGTGAAGCCGAAGTGCACGGCTACGCGTGGTCTTGTTGGTCGTGGACTGGATCATTCGGCATTTCACGCCCGCCGGATTCGCGCGATTTCAGCCCGGTACTCGCAAAAGCGCTTGGCCTTCAGGCCAATTAGGCTGCCGAATGGATTTTCTGGAAGTCTTCGCGTAGGCTGCGGAGCAGCGGCAGCAACTGGTGCTGCGTGCCCGGTGGCGACAGGGCCTGTTGTTCGGCTGCGAAAATCTCGGCAGCCGTCAACTTGCGCAGCAATTCGAGATAGTTCTGGGCAAAGCCTTCCTGCATGGCGCGGCTCTCCTCCGCCTTAATGGAGGGGCGGTCAGAGAGGATTTCTGAAAACTCGGTGTTTGCGGCAGACGAGGTCACCTCATCCACGAAACGCGCGCCCGCTGACAGCGGCGCAAAGGGAATGGGTTCTGCCTCGGTGTATTCGGTTTGGGCTTCGGCGGTGGCCAAATCAGGCTCTGCTTCATTGGCCTCCGGGGCACTGCCCAGCAGTGTCAGGTCGCAAGCCTCATGCAATTTTCCGAGTGAGCTCTGCGCTGAAAGTGTGAGATCCTGCACTGCCATCAAGCTGTGCATGACAAAACCATTATGAACAGCAAAAGCTTCCCGATCCGGCTCGAACATCGCCGTAACAGCCGAGAGCAAAGTGTTTATCCGCCCCAGGGTGTCCCCCAGAGCGTCAGCTGGATGTTGGTCCTGCGCCAACTGGCTGGCCTCTTTCAAACTCTTCACTGCCCCTTCACCGGTCGATTTTCGGAGGCCTACCCTGATACCCATACCACTGCCGCCGTATCGAACTTGCTGACCTTGCATGTCTGGCCTGCATTCATTCTGCAGGACAAGACACACCGGGTTCTAACCATATTGATTCCCCCCAACTTTGTAACACAACCGCCCGCAGCCGCCTATGGTGTAAAGTTGCATGTGGATTGTCAGCGCCATTTGAAGCTTCGTGCAGTTGCGTCTGCTTCAGCAGGTCTTTTGCAGTGCAGTAGGGGAATAAAAAGGAGCTGCCATGCACAAAAGGCCGTATTGCCAGGGCCGGTAACACGTTATGAAGGCGGCTTCAAAGGGGATGGAATTCTGACATGAAAATTCTGGTGATTGGCGCGGCTGGCATGCTTGGCCGGAAGTTGATCGATAAGCTAGCTGCAGAGGGTTCGGTTGCGGGCAAACAGATCACATCGATGATTCGCCATGATGTTGTCTTGTCTCCTCCCCCGCCCGTTTCGTCATTCCCCATCGCCACACACATGGGCGACCTCAGCGTGGCAGGTGAAGCCACCAAGCTGATTGCGGAAAAGCCTGACTTGATCTTCCATCTCGCCGCCGTTGTTTCGGGTGAGGCCGAAGCGAATTTCGAAAAGGGCTATGCCATCAACATGGATGGCACGCGCAACCTGCTGGAAGCCATCCGGCTTGCCGGCGGCGGCTATTGCCCGCGCGTCATCTTTACGTCGTCCATTGCCGTGTTCGGCGCTCCATTCCCCGAAGCGATTGGCGATGAATTCCTGACAGCCCCCCTCACCAGCTATGGCACGCAAAAGGCCATCGGCGAATTGCTGGTGTCTGACTATTCGCGCCGCGGTTTCCTGGATGGCATGGCCCTCCGCATGCCGACAGTATGCGTGCGCCCGGGTGCGCCCAACAAGGCGGCATCCGGCTTTTTCTCGAACATCATTCGCGAGCCACTGTCCGGCAAGGATGCCGTTCTGCCGGTAAGCGAGGATGTGCGACACTGGCATTGTTCGCCGCGCGCTGCGGTCGGCTTTCTGGTCAAGGCGGCCGAAATGGGTGGAGCGGCGCTGGGTGCACGCCGCGCTTTGACATTGCCGGGCTTGTCTTGCACGGTGGGTGAACAACTTGAGGCGTTGAAAATCGTTGCCGGTGAAAGGATCCTGTCTCATGTGAAACGCGTGCCGGATGAAACCATCATCCGCATCGTCTCGGGCTGGCCGCGCAATTTTGATGCGGCGCGCGCCAAGGCGCTTGGCTTCAAGGCGGAATCCAGTTTCACAGACATCATCAAGGTCCACATTGCCGATGAACTGGGTGGGAAACTTCCTGGCTAATTCATGAGTGCGACTGCCCTGCCCGCCGAGAACCGTGCCGCCGGCATCGGATGGATGCTGGCCACCATGTTCTGGTTCCTGACGCTTGATGCCACAATGAAATATGCGCTGGAAACCTACAGTCTGGTGCAGGTGACATGGGGCCGCTTCTTCTTTGCAACACTTTCAGCGGCCCTGTTCTGTGGCCGGGATCTGCCGCAGTTGTTGAAATCGGCCGAACCACAGAAGCAGGGCATCCGCACCTTATTGCTGATGATTACGACGGGCTTATTCAATGCCGGTGTAGCGCGGGTGCCGCTGGCCACGGCCTCGGTCATCATGTCGATGACGCCGATTGCCGTCACCGTGCTGTCGATCATCGTGCTGCACGAGCACGTTGGCATCCGTCGCTGGATCGGCATCGCCGTTGGTTTCACCGGGGCCATGCTGGTGGTCAAGCCGTGGGCCATCGGCACGGAAGGCTTCCAGGCGGCGACGCTGTTCTTCGTTTTGGCGGTCACAACAAATGCAGGTTATCAAATCGTGACGCGGCAAGTCCGGCGCGACAATCCCCTGACCTCACTGGTGTTTACTGCACTGGGCGGCGCAATTGTCACGTCACTTGTTCTGCCGTGGTTCTGGCAGTGGCCAGACTTGAAAGGTTGGGCGCTGCTGGTCGGGTCAGGGGTGGCAGCCTCGCTGGGCCATCTGTGTATCATCAAGGCCTATGCCGCAGCACCCGCCTCGGTCATCGCCCCCTTTAATTACAGTTCGATGATCTGGGCGGCCGTTTTCGGCTATGTGATCTGGAATGACTGGCCGACAGCAAACGTCTGGTCCGGGGCGGTGCTGATCGTTGCTGCCGGCCTGTACATCCTCTTCCGGGAGTTGAAGCAGGTACGCTGACAAACACGCTGGAAGGTTTGGCCCGGTCAAAGGGCCTGGGCGGCGGCGGCCTTGCGGGCATCGGCCCCCAACTCGTGGATATGCTGTTCTTCGCCTTCGGGTACTTCAATGCGATTGGCGCAGGAAAAAGCCTCATAGTATGAGATTTCCAAGAGGCCCTGCAGCGTCTTGAGGTCGTGGGTTTTTGCCATGTTTCTCAATTCCAAAAGCATATCGGCGATATAGTTAGCAGAATCTGTTTCCCTTGGAGATCTCAGGTTTCTCCCCCTTTGATAGATTTTATGTTCTTCACTTTTCTTTAGGTTGTAGTTCTCTGCAAGTGCTGCCGTCACCATCATTTCAACCCTTCGATGTTATCGCAATAAACATAAACTATAGATGGTTTTTTATATTCACAATAAACCTTAAGTTACAAACGATTGATTTGGGTGGAAATTGCTCCAAGGCACCCCCAACTTGCATTGGCCGCCCAATCCTTCTATGAGCGGGCGCCTTTTGGGGGCCCTTCAGGGGGCCCTGCACCATGGGACAAGGGTCAATTGCCCTGCCCGTGAACCGTTTTTGAAAGCAGATCACCTGTAATGACAGTCGTTGTCGTCGAGTCGCCCGCCAAGGCCAAAACCATCAACAAGTACCTGGGCAAGGACTATACGGTCTTGGCGAGCTATGGCCATATCCGCGACCTTCCGGCCAAGGACGGCTCGGTGCGGCCCGATGATGATTTTGCCATGGATTGGGAAGTGGACGGCAAATCCGCCAAGCGGGTGGCTGACATTGCCTCCGCCCTGAAAGACACTGATCGCCTGGTCCTGGCCACCGACCCTGATCGCGAAGGTGAGGCCATTTCCTGGCACATCATGGATGTGATGGGCAAAAAGGGCCTGCTCAAGGGCAAGAAGGTGCAACGGGTCGCCTTTAACGCCATCACCAAGTCATCGGTGCTGGAAGCCATGGCGCATCCGCGCGATGTGGATGCTGCCCTGGTTGATGCCTATCTGGCGCGGCGCGCGCTGGACTATCTCGTCGGCTTCAACCTGTCGCCGGTGCTTTGGCGCAAGTTGCCGGGGGCCCGTTCGGCAGGCCGCGTTCAATCCGTGGCCCTGCGGCTGGTCTGCGACCGCGAACTGGAAATCGAAGCCTTCCGCGCCCAGGAATACTGGACGATTGACGGCTCCTTCGTCACACCCAAGGGTCAGGCCTTTGAAGCAAGCCTTGCCTTGGTTGATGGCAAGCGTCTGGAAAAGCTGGCGCTCGGCAATGCCGAGGCGGCGAACGACATATATAATGCCATCAAGGGCCAGGGCTTTGCTGTGGGCCTTGTCGAAAGCAAGCCTGCCAAGCGCCATCCCTTCCCGCCTTTCCGCACCTCGACACTGCAGCAGGAAGCCTCACGCAAGCTCGGCTTCTCAGCTTCACGCACCATGCAGATTGCCCAGAAGCTCTACGAGGGTGTTGATGTCGGTGGCGAGACGGTGGGTGTCATTACCTATATGCGTACCGACGGTGTTGATGTCGCACCCGAAGCCATTGCGGCGGCACGCAACATGATCCTGAAGACGTTCGGTGAGCCTTACCTGCCGTCGGCGCCACGCACCTATACGAGCAAGTTGAAGAATGCCCAGGAGGCGCACGAAGCCGTACGCCCGACTGACCCAGGCCGTCATCCGGACAAGCTGCGCAAGAGCCTCGATGCCGATCAGTGGGCGCTTTATGACCTGATCTGGAAGCGCACCATCGCCAGCCAGATGGAAAGTGCCGAACTGGAGCGCACGTCAGCCGACATCGAAACCACCGGTCGCGATGGCAAGCTTTATTCCTTCCGCGCCAATGGCTCGGTGATCAAATTTGACGGCTTCCTCAAGGTTTACAACGAAGACCTTGATGATGGCGAAGACGAGGATGCCCGCCGCCTGCCCTCCATGGCGCGTGGTGACTCAATTGGCGTCACCTCGATCACGCCGACACAGCACTTTACTGAACCGCCGCCGCGCTATTCGGAATCCTCGCTCACCAAGAAGCTGGAAGAGCTGGGCATC
>CALMEZ010000288.1 GCA_937864985.1 uncultured Alphaproteobacteria bacterium | reverse complement strand
GGCGCCTTGACGAAATCATCCAGCGGCATGACACGCAGGATCGTGGCGATGGCCTGCGGGATATCGAGGCCCGGCAATTCGATCAGCCGTCCTGATGAAGTGCTGCGCGCCACATCAACGGCGGGGAAATTGCGATCCACGACCACCAGCTTGTCGGCGTGGCCCATGGCGGCGAGGCACCAGAGCAAATCCGGGCTGAGGGTTGAGGGAATGTTCTTGAGCATGGCTGTCCTCGGTGGTCTTGCGGCAGACGTTCTTCGATGCGCATAATGCTTGAACCGGAAAGGACTGTCACGATGCAAACCGCGCGTACGCTGTCGCTGACGCCAGAGCTCGTCAAGCTCTGTCACCGCGAGGTTGCCGATGGCGGACCCATCCCCGGTGCTGTTCCGATGCGGGACGAGGATTATCGCCCGGCGGCGGAAGAGCTGGCAGCCCAGCTTCAAGGCCGGCAGTTGTGGCTCTTCGCCTATGGTTCACTTCTCTGGAAGCCAGAGGTGCCCCATTCAGACATGAAACGTGCTGTTCTGCGCGGCTGGCACCGGGCCTTCAGCATGCGCATCATGCGCTTCCGCGCCACACAAGAGCAGCCGGGCTTCATGATGTGCCTGGATCGCGGCGGTGCATGTGAAGGAGCAGTGCTGGCGATCACGGGTGATGATCCCGCTGCTGCAATTGAGAAACTGCTGCGCCGTGAGTTAAGCCGCAAAGTGGCACTCACTGCGGTGCGCTGGCTCGAAGCCGAGACGGAGGATGGACCCGTCACGGCGCTGACCTTCTATGCCGGGCCGGACCAACTCGATTCCTACATCACGGACCGGCCCTTGGGGGAAATTGCCAACGGCCTGGCGCGGGCCTGTGGGCACTGGGGCTCAGGCGCCGATTACCTTTACAACACGGTCAGCCACCTGGAGCAGCTTGGCATTCATGATGAAGGCCTGTGGCGGCTGCAGGAGCTGGTGGCGCAAGAGATCAGGGCGCTACATGGCGTCTGATTACTGCTTCGGGAAATAGTCCTCGCATTTGCCTTCGCGATAGACGTCGGTCGTGGCGCAATGCAGCGCGCCGCCGAACGGGTAGGCATCGCGGAACGGAATGGGGATCACTTCAAAGCCCAGCTTGTCGAACTGGTCCATCTGGTAAACCTCGCTCGCCTCGCAGCAGACAGTCTTCTGGTCGAGCATCAGCACGTTCATGGAGAGCCACACTGACGAATAACACAGCGGCGGCGGCTGGTTGTGGGCGGGTTGGGCGGCGTCGATGATTTCCCAGCCGTTCTTGTTGAAAAACTTGCGCTGGTCATCGGGCAGGCGGCGCACCGGGTTGTTGATGATAAGGCCGGGCCGCAACGGTGTGAACGTCGCGTCGATGTGAATGGGGTAGGGGTCGCCCGGGAAATTCACGGCATGCACGCGATGATCAGGGAAATGGCGCTGCAGCCAGTTGATGCCTTTCAGGTTGGTGGTGAAGCCGTGCTGGACGATCAGGTCTTTGCCGAAGCGCAGCACGTCGGCAGCATCAAACAGCGGTTCCTCTTCCGTGGTCACGAAATATTTGGCAGCTGTCCATTCCAAGCGCTTGGCGTCGCCGATTTTCTCAGACAAATAATCAGGGCGATAGTCGGCATCGGTCAGGCGCGGTTTGGGCGCTGATTCATGGCGCATGCCCGGATCTTCATTGTAGTATTGTTGCAGCAGCGGGCGGTAGCAGAGATATTCAAACCAGCGGCAGCGATAGCTCATGGTCGCTTCCAGCATTTCCTTGCCGACGGTGAGGATCACGTCGCGCGGTGGCATGGTGCCAAACATGGAATCGGCTTTCCAGTCGGGTGTGGACACAGGCTGGTTGAAGTTCAGTGGTGTGGGGCGGTCGACACGGATGCCCCGCTTCTTCATGACATTGGCGAAGTAATCGAGCTGGGCATTGGCGGCATCAACCGTGTGCTGCGGGCGTGGCCCCCACATGCCTTTCATGTCGGAATCTTCCGGCACCTTGGCATCCAGCGCCGGTTCGGAATTGGGAATGCAGCAGCCATCGGCGACGCCGACGATGACGTGCTTCAGGGGGTCCCATTCATTCCAGGAATTGACAATGGTCTTGGTGGTGGTTGTCGCAGCTTTGTCCATGGTGCTTTCCGTTGCCTGATCGATGGCGGCAAGCTAGCCAATGACAGTCAGCCACGCAAAGGCAATTCACCCTTCCAGATGCAGTTTCCAGAAGGCCAGCATGCGGCCCCAGGCCAGTTCGGCGGCGGCGCGATCGTGAACGGTGCGCTGTTCGTTCATGAAGGCGTGGTCTGCATCGTAGCGGAAGATTTCACCCGGTGCCTTGGCCTGCTTGAGGCCCGCCTCGAATTTTGAAACCAGCTCCGGCGTGCACCAGTCGTCGCGCTTGGCGAAGTGACCCTGGAACGGAACCTTGACGCCTGAGGGCGGGCCGGCCGCTTCCGGGGGAATGCCATAGAAGCAGCAGGCGGCATCAAGTTCCGGCACGCGCACGGCACCGAGGATCGTTACAGCGCCGCCCAGGCAGAAGCCGGTGAGGCCCACCTTCTTGCTGGACTTGCGGAGATATTGTGCTGCACCGCGCACAATGTTGTCGGTGGCATCGAGGAAATTGAGCGAATTCATTTCGCGGCCGGCGGCGTCACTGTCGTGATAGCCGATGGCCTTGCCGCCATAGAGGTCTGGCGCCAGCGCATCATAGCCGGCGCGCGCCAGCCTGTCGCACATGCCCTTGATCTGGTCCTGCAATCCCCACCACTCCTGAATGACGATGACGCCGGGTGCATGATCACGCCCGGCCTTTGCAAGATAACCTGCAGTATCCTTGCCATCCGGCCGTTTAAAACTGATCATCGTGCCCATGGGTCATCTCCTTCGTAACAGCAGCCATGCGGGAAGAAGCTTTGCAAAATCGATGACATGCGGCAACATCCTTTGCAAATCCAATGGGAGGTCACAATGGAATACCACATGCTGGGCCGCTCCGGCCTGAAGATTTCAACGCATACTTTGGGCACGATGAATTTCGCCAGTGACGGATTCTTTGGGAAAATCGGCACTGTTTCAGTGAAGGATGCCAAGCGACTTGTCGATGTTGCTGTGGATCATGGCGTCAACATGATCGATACTTCGAATATTTATTCTTGGGGCAAGTCCGAAGAGGCGCTGGGTGAGGTGCTGAAGGGGCGTTCCAGCCAGCTGCTGGTTGGCACCAAGGTGCGCTTCGGCATGGGCTCCGGCCCCAATGAACAGGGCCTGTCGCGCTTCCACATCATTCATGAATGCGAAGCCAGCCTGAAGCGCATGAAGCGCGATGTCATTGACCTCTATTTCCTGCATGAGTGGGATGGCTCGACACCGGTTGAGGAAATGATGGAAGCGCTCGACACGCTGGTGAAGCAGGGCAAGGTGCGTTACGTCGGCTGCTCGAATTTCTCTGGCTGGCACATCATGAAATGCCTGATGGCGGCAGACCGGCACAACTATCAGCGTTTCGTCTGCCAGCAGATCCATTACACGCCGGAAAGCCGCGATGCCGAGCAGGAACTGTTGCCCATTGCCGTTGATCAAGGCGTGGGCGTGCAGGTGTGGTCGCCCATTGCCGGTGGGCTTTTGTCCGGTAAATTCCGCAAGGATGCGCCGCCACCACAGCTGTCGCGCCATCTCGAAGGCTGGGGCGAGCCGCCGATTGAAAATGAAGACAGGTTGTACAAGATCATTGATGTGCTGATCGATATTGGCAAGGCGCATGGCGTTTCAGCGGCGCAGGTGACGCAGGCCTGGATCCTTGGCCGACCCGGCGTGTGCTCGCTCGTCGTCGGCGCGCGCAATGAAGAGCAACTCAAGGACAGCCTGTCCTCCGGCTCCCTGAAACTGAGCGCAGAAGAACGGAAACGCATTGATGACGCCAGCCACCCCTGGCTGCGCTATCCCTATTGGCACCAATGCAACACCGTGGCCGAGCGCTTCAGCGCCGCCGATCTGGCGCTTCAGGCCCCGCATGTGGCACGGGTGAAGCCACGGCTCTAGCGCAAGGTCAATTCCACCAACCCTTGCCCTTCTTGTTGGGCTGGCGGAGGATCGTGTCGCCTGCCTTTGGCGGATCAATCTCCATGAGCCAGCGCTGGGCGGGGCTCATGCGCTCGTAAAGGTCCTGCGTCAGGTAGTCGAGCTGCACCAGCTGCTGCGGCAGGTCGCGGCGGGTGTAGGTCAGGTGCAGCATGCGGCGATAATTGTTGTCGTTCTTGCGGGTGCCGGAATGCCACATGGACGAATTGCAGATGATCGCCGAACCAGCCGGTGCCTCGACCAGCACCTCGCCCGGATAGGGCGCCTGAAGGTCCTTGGGCACACGTGCTTCGTCCTCTGCTGACAGGGGTTCTGGTTCCCAGTCGCCGATGTTGACGTAGGGCACGTTGATGGGTGCCCACCAGTGTGAGCCTGGCACAACGCGGGTCGGGCCGTTGTTGAGGGTCATGTCGTCCAGCATGATCATGGAATTCACAACCCACCAGTCATCCTTGAACTTCTTTGGCACGTCGACATGCAGGTCCTGGTTACCGTGACCCTTGACGGGGTCACGGGCATTGGCGCCGTGCAGCTTGATTTCACCCAGCACATAGGCGGACGCAGCGAGGATTTCGGGAATTTCCAGGCACTTGTCGAAGGCTGTGGTCTTGTTGAAGATGTTCGACAGGCGGCGCGCGCCGGGCTCGACGTGCACCTCATGGCCGCCACGGTCATTTTCTGCTGCGTGGATGCGTTCGAACTCAGAACGCATGGAGTCAATGTCTTTGGACGACAGAACGTTTTCGACGATGAAAAAACCGTCCTTGTCGAGCTTTTGCCGTTGCTCGGTGCTGATCGCATCCATGCTGACACCAAGGTCATGAAGCGCCTGCTTGGTATACATCTCGGTTCCTCTCTTTGCGTTTTGGCCATCAATGCACCATTTGGTGAATTACGCAATGTGTCAGGACAATATGCCAGCCTTGACACCCATACATGGCGGCAGGAAACTCGCGGCATGAAACGAGGACATCATGACATCCAAGACCAATCTCAGCATTAGTCCGCAACGGCTGTGGGACAGCCTGATGGAAACCGCGAAATTTGGTGGCACTCCGAAGGGCGGCATCAAGCGTCTCACCGTGTCTGATGAGGACAAAAAGGTGCGCGACTGGTTCAAGGCCGAATGCGAAAAGCTTGGCTGCACCGTCGAGGTGGATGAAGTGGGCAACATGTTTGCCACGCGCCCCGGCAAGCGCAAGGACATTGCCCCCATTGCCATGGGGTCGCATCTCGACACGCAGCCCACGGGCGGCAAGTTTGATGGCGTTCTCGGCGTGCTCGGAGCGCTGGAAGCCATGCGCACGCTTGTGGATATGGGCTATGAAACCAACGCCCCGGTGATGATCGTCAACTGGACGAATGAAGAAGGTTCGCGCTTTGCGCCGGCCATGTTGTGTTCAGGCGTTTATGCAGGCGTCTTTACGCCAGACTTCGCTTATTCGCGCGAAGACCGGCAGGGCATCAAGCTGGGCGATGAACTTGAACGCATCGGCTACAAGGGCCAGCACAAGGCAGGTGCCATCAAATTTTCCTCGATGTTCGAATTGCACATCGAACAAGGGCCGATCCTCGAAGCTGAAAGCAAGATGGTTGGGGTTGTGACGGGCGTTCAAGGCATGCGCTGGTATGAGGTGACTGTGAAAGGCCAGGAAAGCCACACCGGGGCCACGCCCATGGGCCTGCGCAAGAATGCGTTGCTGGCGGCGGCCCGCATGATTGACGTCATCAATGCCGTGGGCATGGCCAACCTGCCGGGCGTGGCGTCTGTCGGCCTCATTGAAAACAAGCCGAACAGCCGCAATGTGGTGCCGGGCGAAGTGTTCTTCACGGTCGACCTGCGCCACCCGGATGAGACTATTCTCGACAAGATGGAGAAGGCCTTCCGAGACGCACTGCCGAAGATCGCTGCAGAGACAGGTGTCACATTTGAGGAAAAGTGCATCTGGAAATCACCTGCCGTGAAATTTGCACCCGAGCTGATTGAGTGTGTGCGGCAAGGGGTGAAGCAGGCGGGCTATGCTTCGCGCGACATGGCCTCGGGTGCGGGGCATGACGCCGCTTACATCGCCCGCGTGGCGCCCACCACGATGATCTTTGTGCCCTGCCTAGGCGGCATCTCGCACAATGAGGAAGAGTCAACCACGCTGGAAGAATGCGGTGCGGGCGCGCAGGTGTTGCTCAATGCTGTGCTGGCCCATGACCGGTCCTTTGCATGAGGAATGATCTTGCGGCGCGGGCCCGAGAGCTTGCGCTTCTGTTTACGAGTTGGCCATCGGTGACAGGCTCGGCGGGTGATGCCGCCTTTGCTGGCCGCGCGGAAGACCGGCTGCAGCATTTCGACAAGGCGTGGACAGAGGCCATCCCTGGTGACCATGCGGCGCGCAGCAATTTCTTTGCATTGAAGCGCGGCAGATTACGGCGAACGATTATTCTCACGGGCCATTTTGATGTGGTTTCAGTCGAAGATTATGGTGCACTCGCAGAACATGCCTTTGCACCTGATCAGTTGCTTCCAAAATTGATCGCGCGATTGCGCGCTTCGGGCGAGCATCCGAAGGCGCTTGCTGATCTCGAGAGCGGCGACTTCATTCCGGGCCGGGGCCTTCTGGACATGAAGGCGGGTCTTGCGGCTGGCCTTGCGGCCATGGAGGCCTATGCCGGCGAGGCAACCCTGCTGTTTGTGGGCGTATCCGATGAAGAAGAGAAATCGGCGGGTGCGCGGGCCGCGGTGCCACAGGTCAAGGCCATTGCCCAAGAGCTCGGGCTTGAGGTTGCGCTGGTCATCAATCTTGATGCGATTTCGGATCAAGGTGACGGGGCAAAGGGACGCGTTGTTACCTATGGCTCCATCGGCAAGCAGCTGCTTGCAGCCTATGTGGTCGGAAAGCAGGCCCACGCTGGTTATCCGCAAGACGGTGTGAATGCCGCCTACGTGATGGCAGAGATTGTGAACGCGCTGGAGCTTGCGCCCAGCCTGTCTGAGACTACGGGGGCGGAAGTGGCAGCCCCGCCCGCCACGCTTTACGCCAAAGATGGCAAGCAGGGTTACAATGTGACAACGCCCGCCCGTGCCTTTGCCTACTGGAACACCATGCAGCACCGGCGCAGTGGCGCTGAGGTACTTTCAATTGCCGAAGAGCTTTGTGCTGCAGCTATCGCACGGGCGGAACAGCGCACGGGCCACAAGATCAAGCTCGTGCGCTGGGCGGACATTGCAAGTGTAGCCATGCCCAGCCCAAACCTTGATCCTGCCCTTGACCTGCCGGAACAGTCACGCATCGCCATGGCTGCGGCGGCGGATCAGCTCGACATCTCCGATCCGACAGTCATTCTGGGATTTGCCTCGATCCCCTATCCAGCCGTGTTGCTGCAGGAAGGCGCGTTGCGCGGCGTGATTTCAGAGGCCGTTCGCAGCCATGGGCTCGGCGAGGTCAACTATTTCGCCGGGATCTCGGACATGAGCTTCTTCGGTGAGGCGTCAGGAGATTTGTCGGTGGTCAAGGCCAATACGCCGATCTGGGGCAGGGGTTTCACCATGCCGGACCCCGCCGGCTATCCATGCATCAACATCGGGCCGTGGGGGCGAGACTACCACACCTGGCTTGAGCGGCTGCATGCGCCCTATGCCTTTGACACTTTGCCGCGCGTGCTGCTTTCGGTGATTGATGCTGTGGCGCGAAGCGGCTAAGCAACGGCTCCCATTCAAACAACACGTGAAGGCGAGGAGATACCAATGGCCCTGAAACGCATCAACCCTGGCAAGCGCATGAGTGCCGCCGTCATCCACAACGGCATGGCCTATCTGGCTGGCTTTGTGTCTGAGAATGCCAAGGGCAAGTCCGTCAAGGAGCAGACGCTCGATATTCTCAAGGATATTGATGCGACCCTGAAGCAGGCCGGGACCAACAAGACGAACATCGTGAAGGCCAATATCTGGATCACGGATATGAGCACCTTCTCGCAGATGAACGAAGCTTGGGATTCATGGGTGATGCCTGGTGCAACGCCAGCCCGCGCCACGGTGGAATCAAAGCTTGCCGCCCCCGGCTATGACGTGGAAATCATGGTTGAAGCCGCCATCCTGAAAAAGGCTGCAGCCGCCAAGCGCGCCGCACCGGCCAAGACATCGGCCAAGAAATCAGCCAAGAAGGCCGGGAAGAAGCGCTAACGCGCATCTTTCCACCCGTACCAGAGATAGGCACCCTTGAGATACAGGGGCCTGAACATGGGCAGCGGGAATTTTGCCAGGCGGCGCGTGATGACAGACGGAATATCCTTGCGCGCCGCTTCATTTTGCATGAGCCTTGCAACAGCGCGTCCACACCATGAGCCCATGGCCACGCCATTGCCGTGATAGGCGATTGACGTCCATACGGTTTTCCGTTCGTCGAGTGCGCCAACATAGGGCACACGGTCTGCCGTCAGGCACACGTGGCCGCGCCAGAAGTGGGTGATGTCGACATTCCGCCATGCCGGAAACATCCGGTGAAAATCAGCGGTGATGATGTTTCGTGTTTCCAGCAGAGAGGCGTTCGATGAATCCGTGCCGCCCCGGCTGCCGAACAAAAAGCGCCCGTCCGGCAGCAGTCTGAAATAGTGCAAGAGGTTGCGCGAGTCATAGGCCATGATTGGCGACGTCCAGCCCTGTGCCTGGCGCTCAGCATCCGTCAGCACGCGCGTTGTGATGATGCTCGACATGACAGGCAGAATGCGGCCGGCGTGACGCTTGGACATTTCCTCCGGCGTGTAGCCATTGGTGGCGACAAGGACTCGCTTGGCCTGCAGCTTGCCTTGTGCCGTATAGAGTTTATGGCCGCCTGATGTCTCCTCCCAGCGGCTGACTGCTGAACGGGGATGGAGCCTTGCGCCCGCCTTGTGTGCGGCACGGGCAAGGCCGCATGCATAGTTCAGGGGGTGAATACCAAAGCCGGTCTTGCCCAAAAGGCCGCCATGAAATTCCGGACCGTCAAGGCCCTGTTCCTTTAGATCTGACTTGGACAACAGTGTTTTGTGATCACCGAATGTGGTGCGGTGAAACTCCTGATCAGCCCTGAAATCATCCATGCGGTTTGGCAGATGCGCCAGTTCGGCTTCACCACTGGCGCCGATCTTTGCATCAATGTTGAAGGCTCTGCAATTTTCGGCGACCAAGGCAACGCTGTCTTTCATTGCTTGGTAAAAATGCTGGGTGCTGGAAAGACCGTAGGTTTTGATCATGGTGCTGTAAGGCAGCCGGTGAGAACCAATGCAGGCAAAGCCGCCATTGCGGCCGGATGCGCCCCAACCGATGGGACCCGCTTCCAGCAAGCGCACATCAAGCCCTGCGCCCGCCAGTTCGATGGCAGCCGACAGGCCCGTGAAACCACCCCCGATGATTGCAACATCGCATGATACGTCTGCCTGCAAGGGCTCGAGGTCAATCCCCAGTGGATCGGCCGAAGCCTCCCACCAGCTTTCCACGGGATGCTCAAAATGAAGGGAATCGGGGTGAACCTGGGTGGTCATTTTGCCTCAGAGGGTGCCTTATTTTCGCCCCATCCGGCTTTATGTTGCGGCGCAACATAATTAGAGGGTGCAATTTTGAAAAAACTGTTTGCGGGTCTTTCGGCCCTGTTCCTGTTCGTGTCGTCACCGGCCATGGCCAATGTTGGTTGGGCCTCCTATTACAAGAGCGGCAAGCGCACTGCCAATGGCGAACATTTCAATCCTTATGGCCTGACAGCCGCCCACCGCAAGCTGCCGTTCGGCACGCGCGTCAAGGTCACCAACCTTCGCACCGGCAAGTCGGTCATTGTGCGCATCAATGACCGCGGGCCTTTCATCAAGGGCCGTGTGATGGATCTCAGCCTGGGTGCAGCACGGGTGATCGGCCTCAACAAGTCCGGCGTGGCCAAGATCTCCTACGTGATCCTGTAAACGACCACTCCATCTGGACTGAATTTGAAAAAAGCGCTGGAATTGCACCAGCGCTTTTTCTCTGTCAGATATCGGCCCTGGCAAGAGGGCTGACATGAAGATTGTCTACACGGACGAGCACCGCAAACACTTTCCACAAGCCGAGATTTTTGGCGGCGAATTGGTTACCCCCTTCGAGCGGCCGTCGCGGATGGAGTATATTCTGCGTGAGTTGAAGGCGCGCAAAATGAATGACTTCGTGACGCCTCAAGCGCTTGACATGACAAGCGTGCGGCAGGTGCATGATGCCGGGTATTTGGAATTCTTGGAAAAAATCTGGGGCCTGTGGACGGCTTCGGGTTACCGTGGCGAGGTGACGCCCGCCTGCATTCCGACGCGCGGCCTCAGGCAGCGCAAGCCAAAATCCGTTGATGGCCTTGTTGGCTATTACATCCATTCCATCGAAACCATGATCACCGCTGGCACTTGGGAGGCGGCCTGCGCTTCTGCCGCAGTTGCCCAAACGGCGCAGAACCTGATGAAAAATGGCGAGCGCTCGGCCTTCGCCCTGTGCCGCCCGCCGGGCCATCACGCCCATGGGGATCTTTATGGCGGCTACTGCTTCTTGAACAATGCGGCCATTGCGGCGCAAAGGTTTCTCAATGATGGCGCCAAACGTGTCGCCATTCTTGATGTGGATGTGCACCACGGCAATGGCACGCAGGACATCTTCTACAAGCGTGACGATGTGTTGTTCCTGTCGATCCATGGTGACCCCGACTACACCTATCCGCAATTTCTGGGCTGGGCCGATGAGATCGGTGTGGGCAAGGGCGAAGGCTTCAATGTGAACTACCCCATCGCACCCGGCGGAAAATATGATGTGTGGGGTGCAGCGCTTGCCGATGCATGCAAGCGCATCAAGGCTTATGCGCCGGATGTGCTGATTGTTTCGCTTGGTGTTGACACCTTCAAGGATGACCCGATCAGCCCGCTGAAACTCGAATCGGCTGATTTCATCACTTATGGCGGCGTCATCAAGAAGCTTAGCCTGCCGACGCTGTTCGTGATGGAAGGCGGCTATGCCATAGACGCCATCGGCATCAATACCGTCAATGTTCTGGAAGGGTTTGAAAACACATGACACGCGTTGCCATCACGCAAATGAAATCCCGCAATGACTGGAACGGGAACTGCGATGCGGCTGAAGCGCTGGTGCGGGCCGCGGCGAAACAGGGAGCAGAACTCATCCTGCTGCAGGAACTGTTTGATGCCGATTATTTCTGCATCGAACAGCACACGCGGTTTTTTGCGCAAGCCGAAGAGCTGGATAAGCACCGCACCGTGCAGCGCTTCACGGCCTTGGCGAAAGAATTGGGTGTCGTGCTGCCGGTTTGCGTGTTTGAGCGGGCCGGGCAGACGCACTACAATACGACTGTCATTGTCGATGCTGATGGCCGGCATCTGGGTTTCTACCGCAAGAGTCACATTCCCGATGGGCGCGGCTATCAGGAGAAGTTCTACTTCACGCCGGGTGATACGGGCTTCAAGGTGTGGGATACGGCTGTCGGCCGCATTGGGCTTGGCATATGCTGGGACCAGTGGTTCCCAGAGTGCGCGCGGGCCATGGCGCTGATGGGTGCGGAACTGCTGCTCTACCCAACGGCCATCGGGTCTGAGCCACCCAACCCGGGCTATGATTCCAGCACCCATTGGCAGAACACCATGCGGGGCCATGCCGCCGCCAATATCATGCCGCTTCTGGCCTCAAACCGCATCGGAACGGAAACAGCACCGGATGGCCGCAGCGACACGTTTTATGGACGGTCGTTCATTGCCGACTGGACCGGCGAAAAAGTCCAGGAAATGGACCGGACGGAAGAAGGTTTCCGCATCCATGATTTCGACTTGGCAAGCATAGCTGAGTTGCGCCGCACATGGGGCATATTCCGTGACAGGCGCACAGAAATCTATGGTGCATTGCTGACAAAAGATGGTGTAGTGCGTGCACCAGGAACGTGATTGGGGATTTTCATGACGGACAGGCTTAAGGGCAAAAGCATTTTCATCACATCGGCCGGGCAGGGCATTGGCCGGGCCTCGGCCCTGATGGCAGCGGCAGAAGGCGCGAAGGTATTCGCAACAGATATCCGTGAAGACACCCTTGCCGCCCTGGCCAAGGAGCATGCATCCATCTCCACGCGCTTGCTGGATGTCACCAAGCCTGACCAGATCGAGGCTGCCGCCGCCTGGGCCGGTGTGCCTGATGCCTTGTTCAATTGCTCCGGCTTCGTCCACAATGGCACGATCCTGGACGTGGACGACAAGGCCTGGGACTTTTCCTTCGACATCAATGTGCGGGCGCATTTCCGCACCATGAAGGCCTTCACGCCGGGCTGGCTGCAGAAGGGCAAGGCCAGCATCATCAACATGTCGTCGATCGCTTCGTCGCTGAAGGGTGTGCCGAACCGCTTTCTCTATGGGGCGACAAAGGCCGCTGTCATCGGCATGACCAAGGCCATGGCCGCTGACTATGTCACCAAGGGCATCCGGGTGAATGCCATCTGCCCGGGAACCGTCGACACGCCATCGCTGCACGAGCGCATGAAAGCGCAAGGTGATTATGAGGCGGCGCGTAAAGCCTTCATCGCGCGCCAGCCGATGGGCCGCCTGGCACAACCAGAGGAAATCGCCGCCCTTGTCACCTATCTGGCAAGCGATGAAAGTGCATTCATTACAGGCCAGACCTTCACCATTGATGGCGGCTGGTCCACCTGATTGCGCTGGTCTGCCCCACTTGGCAGGAGGGTTGAAACCGTTCTAGCATGATGCCAAGCGCCAATAAGGGCGCGGGCCTCACGGGAGCGTCGGATTTTGAGTGTTGCAAAGAACGCCATTGATGTGCGCGGCGTTTCAAAGATTTTTACCAGCGCCAAGGGCGACAGTTTCAAGGCGCTGGACAATGTGTCGGTCTCCATCCGCGAAAACGAGTTCTTCACCCTGCTGGGTCCGTCTGGCTGTGGAAAGACTACACTTCTCCGTCTCATTGCCGGCTTCGAGTTCCCGAATGAGGGGCAGATCCTGCTGCATGGCGAGGATATTGCCGTGCTGCCGCCCTACAAGCGGCCAGTGAACACCGTGTTCCAAAGCTATGCCCTTTTCCCACATATGACCGTGGCGCAGAACATCGGTTTCGGATTGGAAATGTTGGGTCGACCCAAGGCCGAGATCGCGGCCCGCGTCGCCGAAATGCTGAAACTGGTGCGCATGGATGAACTGGCGGATCGCCGCACCTCTCAGATTTCCGGCGGCCAGCAGCAACGCGTGGCGCTGGCGCGGGCGCTGGCTCCCAAGCCGAAGGTGCTGTTGCTCGACGAGCCCTTGTCGGCGCTGGACTACAAGCTGCGCAAGGACATGCAGATTGAACTGAAGCGCATGCAGGCCGAAACCGGCATCACCTTCATTTTCGTGACGCATGACCAGGAAGAAGCGCTCACCATGTCCGACCGTATCGCGGTCATGAACAAGGGGCGGATTCTGCAGGTAGGTTCGCCTCACGATATCTACGGCAAGCCGACGGACCGGTTTGTGGCCAACTTCATCGGCGAAACGAACTTCCTGCGGGCGACGCCTGCCGGTGCCAAGAACGGTCTGATGAAGCTCAGCCTTGCGGCAGGCGGAACACTTGAAGCACCATTGCCGGAAGGCAGTCTTCCGTCAGGGGATGTGACGGTTGTTGTGCGGCCGGAGAACGCCACATTGGCGCCAGAGCGCAAAGGCATGTTGTCAGGGGTTGTTGAGAATGTCGTTTACTTCGGCACAGACACACATGTTCATCTGAAGCTGGATGATGGAACGCCGTTCATTGTGCGCCAGCAGAATGCCTCCAGTGCCACCACGGCTGCAGTCAAGGGCAAGCGCTTCGGCCTGTCCATTGCGCCGGAAACGCCGCGTGTACTGAAGGACTGATGATGGCCACTGCAGCCGAAATTGCCGAACACGCCAAGGCGCAGGACATCCGCAGCCGCTGGCTCCTGTCGGCGCCCGCGCTTCTCATCATTTTCTTTGCCGCCATCGGGCCGCTGTTTGTGATGGTTGTCTATTCGGTCATGGCAAAGGGTGAATTCGGTGATGTGAAGTTTGGGCAATTTTCCTCGGATGGCTGGTTCAATGTGCTGTTCGAGCGTGACATTTTTGACGATACGCTGAGCCTTGCTGATGCCAACCTGGTGGTCTTGTGGCGCTCCATTCAGTTGTCGCTGATCACCACAGTCGCCACCCTGCTGCTGGGTTTTCCCACGGCCTATTTCATTTCAACGCGGCCCGAGGACAAGCGCGAGCTTTGGCTGTTCCTGATCACCATTCCATTCTGGACCAATATCCTGATCCGCACCTTTGCTATGCAGGAGGTGATCCGCAATGAAGGCATCATCAATTCCGTCTTGATGGGCCTGCATCTTGTCGACAGTCCGGTGCAGATCATGTTCACAGATTGGGCCACGCTGTTCGGCATGATCTATGTGTTCTTCCCGCTCATGGTGCTGCCCATCTATGCTTCAATGGAAAAGCTGGATTTCCGCCTCGTCGAGGCGGGTTATGACCTTTATGCAACGCGCTTTCGCGTGCTGTGGCGCGTCATCATTCCGCTGGTGAAGCCAGGGATCGTGGCGGGGTCCATTCTTGTCTTTATTCCGGCGCTCGGTTCCTACGTGGTGCCGAACGTGCTGGGCGGTGGCAAGCACATGATGCTGGGCAATCTCATCGCCCTGCAATTCAGCAAGGGCCAGAACTGGCCGCTGGGTGCGGCACTCTCCATCACGTTGATGGTCTTCGTCACCCTGGCGCTCATCGTCTATGTGCGCAATGCATCCAAGGCTGGAGGTGGCCATGGCCGCTAATCCTGCCAAGGTGTTTGCCGTAAAGGCACAACCAGGCTTCGGCTTCATAGCGCTGTTCTGTTTCTTTATGCTCTACCTGCCGATTGCCACACTGGTGTTTTATGCGTTCAATGCCGGTGTGTCTGTTGCAGCCTGGGAAGGGTTTTCGCTGCGCTGGTTCGAGAGTGCCTGGGCCAACAGCGCCGTGCAGGAAGCGGCCCTGCGATCGTTCCTTGTGGCGTGCTTTGCGGCCTTGCTGGCCACAGTTGCTGCAACCATGGCGGCTGTTGCGACGACACGCACCGAACCTTATCGCGGCCTCACTTTTAAATATGCCTTCATCAACCAGCCGCTGATGGTGCCGGAAATTGTGACGGCGGTGGCGCTGCTTATTGTGTTTTCGCGGATCAAGGTTTGGACCGGCTACTCCGGCATGGGATACATTTTGGCCGCGCACACGGCCTTCTGCATTCCCTTCGCCTATCTGCCGATCCGGGCGCGCCTTGAGAACATGGACCTGACGCTGGAGCGTGCCGCAGCAGATCTCTATGCGCCACCCTGGCAGGCCTTCCGCCGGGTCACGCTGCCCCTGCTATGGCCTGGCATTCTGGCCGGTTTCATGCTGGCTTTCGTCATTTCTCTTGATGACGTGGTGATCACCGAATTTGTGAAATCCGGCGGCCAGGAGACGTTGCCGACCTACATGCTTGGCCAGCTGCGCCGGCAGGTGACGCCGGAAATCAATGCCATATCCACCGTGTTCCTCGGCATATCGGTGCTGTTGGTGACGGTGTTCTTCTTCCTCAACCGCAAGAAATCGTAACCTCTTGAAAGGAGACTAACATGAAGAAACTCTTGGTCATGCTGGCGGCGGCAACGTCGCTCGCAGCATTCGCTGGCGTTGCCCGCGCCGATGGCGAACTGCAGATCTACAACTGGGGCAACTACACCAGCCCTGACGTGGTGAAGAAGTTCGAAGAAAAATACAAGGTCAAGGTCACGATTACCGACTATGATTCCAACGACACGGCGCTGGCCAAGGTGCGTGCCGGTGGCCACGGCTTTGACATGGTGGTGCCATCGGGCAACTTCATTCCGACCTGGATCAGTGAAGGCCTTCTCCTCGAATCTCGCCCGGACCAGATGGAGAACTTCAAGAACGTTGCGCCGGAGTGGGTGCATGTGCCTTATGACGATGGCCGTCACTACACGGTTCCATGGCAGTGGGGCACGGTGGGTGTTTCAGTGCGCACCGACAAGTACAAGGGCGACATCAACACCTGGGCGATCATTTTTGACACGCCGGACGAGTTGAAGGGCAAGGTCAATGTTGTTCCCGAAATGAACGACGTGATGGACGCAGCCGTAAAGTACAATGGCGGCAAGCATTGCGAAACCGACAAGGAGATCCTGAAGAAGGCACGCGACACGCTGGTCAAGGCCAAGCCGAACTGGGTGGCCATGGAATACTCCACCATCGAGAAGATGGTGAAGGGTGACTATCTCGCCACCAGCGACTGGAACGGCTCGGCCATGCGCCAACGCCTGCAGAACCCTGACATCAAGTATGGCTATCCCAAGGAAGGCTTCACCACTTGGATGGACAACCTCGCCATCCTCAAGGATGCTAAGAATGTCGAGAACGCCAAGCTGTTCATGAACTTTGTCATGGATCCTGAAAATGCAGCAGGGCTCTCGGCCTTTGCGCGCTACGGCAACGGCATTGCTGGCTCGGACAAGTTCATGCCGGCCGACATGAAGGATGCGCCGGAAGTGAATATCCCGAAGGAAATGGAAGGCCACTACGAGTTCGCCACGGCCTGCCCGGCGGAAGTGACCGAGATCTATACGAAGATCTGGACTGAGCTCCTCAAGTAAATGCAAAACACAGCCCGGAACGATGCTTCCGGGCTGTGCATTTTTAAGATAGCAAGCAGGTTGCACATGAGTACTGATCGTCCGTGGACGGTGATCCCGCGCATGGAGTGGGACCGGCCGCCCTATAACCGCTGGGCGTTTCAACACATCCGGGAAATCCTGCCGACGGCGGAAGTCTGGCGTGGCCATGGGCCTGTGCGCCAGTTCCCACGCCGTGAGATTGATCTCAGCCACCTCGCGGTTGCCAGCGTCGAAGGTCAACCAACAGACCTGAACATATTTCTGGAGGAGACCTATACCGATGGTTTCCTTGTCATCAAGGATGGCGCGGTTGTTTTCGAGCGCTATCTGAATGGCATGAGCGAACGCAGCCTGCACCTGTCACAGTCCGTTGCAAAATCCTTCACGGCCATGCTGGCTGGTATTCTTGTTGGCAAGGGGCTCTTGGATGTTGCGCGGCCGGTGACAGACTACCTGCCGGAACTTGGACAGACTGGCTGGAAAGGTGCCAGCCTGCAACAAGTCCTCGACATGACGACCGGTGTGCGCTTTTCGGAGGCCTATACCGACCCTTATTCCGACGTCGGGCAAATTGACGTCGCGTCAGGCTGGAAGCCCGTCCCGCCTGATACCGATCCAAATTTCAAATGGTTGGTTTCCGAAGAGAACTTCAACAAAACGACTTCGTACTCGGTCAATGGACTTGAAACAGGTAAAAGATATTTCTGGCGAGTTGCTGCTCGCAAAATGTCTAACGAACCAACTTACACAAAGGGCTTCTGGTCTACTTCT
>CALMEZ010000287.1 GCA_937864985.1 uncultured Alphaproteobacteria bacterium | reverse complement strand
CGTGTGAAAAGCACGGTTGGCACCCCGTGCGAGGCCAGCGCCTCCATCACATCAGTGGAACCGGTGAAGTCGTCGCCGTAATAGCTGATCAGCCTACTCATACGCCTTTTCCCTCTGCAAAGGTGGCGATGGATTGCGCCAATTCCCTATGATCCCGCGCATATGTTTCAAGCGCAATGCCGGCAACCGCCGCCTCCCACGCCTGCCTCACGGCTTTCACGCCTGCGCCAGCGCCACCCGGGTGCGAAACAATCCCGCCGCCACACAGATACATCAGCTCAACCGTTCGGCCCGTCCGTTGATAGGTGTCATGCGCCTGCCCGCCCCACTGGCCAGAACCTGCAACTGGCAGGCAGTCTCGTGTCCCCAGCAAAGGGGATGATACCGCCTTGAAGCTCGCGACAAAACTTTCGTCCGGCTCCCAGTATTTCACGCGAATGCCATTGATCTGGAACTGGTCAACACCCAAGAGCCGCCAGAACTGCTGCCACACCCTGAAATCCATGCCGAGGCGCGGGTGCCGCGTCAGCATGTCCCAGCCATTGCGGTGCGCATGCAGCACAAGTCCCGAGCGTTTGCGCAGGAAGGCCATGGCCCCGAAACCAATCGAATTGATGTTAATGACAGCGCAGTTGCCGCTCGCTTTCAACACAATGTCATGGTTGCGCATCATCTCATCGGGATCAGTGGCGCTGATGCCCCAGGCATACATCACTTTCTTGCCGGTTTTCTGTTGATGATCGAGGATCATCGGCATGATGGCCTTCACGCGCTCTTCAAGCGGTGAATAGACAGGCGACATCAGCTTCTCATCATCCTTCACGAAGTCCACGTCAGCATCAATGACGTCTTGCACAAGGGCCGCTGTCTCGTGCGGCCTCAAACCCAGGGCAGGCTTGATGATGGTGCCGATGATGGGCCGTCCTTCAACGCCGGTCAGCTGCCGTGAACCTGCCACGCCGAACTGCGGCCCTGGCCATGCCTTGCCAAAGACTTCCGGCAACTGCATGTCGATCACCCGAACACCCGTGAAGCCCTTGATGGAATATACTCCGCCAATGGCGATGGTCATCAGCGCTGACAGGTCTGTGCCGATCGCTTCAAAGGGGAAGGCAATGTCGGCTTCAGCGCGGTTGAAGGGGCCACGCTCCGCTGTCGGGTAGGAAGGCGCTGCAACTGGCTCCAATGGCCTCACCGCCACCACACGTGCTGCCACGCGGTTTTTCAGCTCTTCGGTTTCGCCCGGAACCGGCACAAACGTGCCCGTGGATTGGTCAGAGGCAATTTTTGCTGCCAGCTTCTCAGGGCTGCCTGCCGTCTCGATCAAATAGGTGAGGGTGATGAAACTCTGTGCTTTTGTCATGCTGTGCAACTGGTATGATATCCGCATCTGTCGTGATGGGAAACATGGTTGTGAGTGTCACCGAACATATCGCCAAGCGCAAGCTGTCGGACGAGGTTTTTGAACGTCTGAAGCGCCTGATCGTCGAAGGTGAAATGAAACCTGGCGCTCTCATGCCTTCGGAGCGCGAGTTGATGGTGCGTTTCGGCGTGGGCCGTCCGGCTATTCGCGAAGCCATGCAGCAGATGGCGTCCATGGGACTCGTCGAAATCAACCATGGTGAACGCGCCCGTGTGTTGGAATTGACGCCGCACTCGCTCATGAGGCAGGTGGATCAATCGGCCCGCATCATGCTGTCGCTGTCTTCCGACTCGCTGGAACACCTGAAATCGGCCCGAATCTTTTTTGAGCGCGGCATGGCCCGCGAAGCAGCCCTCAAGGCAACGGACAGGGACCTTCAATCGTTGCGCTTGACGCTTGACGAACAACGCAAGGCGATTGGCGATGCCCAGCGCTTCATGACGGCAGACATGCGCTTTCACACGCAGATTGCATCCATTTCCCACAACCCAATCTTCACCGCCGTGAGTGAGGCCATGTTGGGATGGTTGAAAGTCTATCACAGCGAACTGCTGATCTGGTCCGGCAAGGAAAAATACACACTGGCCGAACACGAAGAGATCATTTCCCACCTTGCTGCCAATGACCCGGATGCTGCGGAAGCTGCCATGGTGAAACACCTGGAGCGCAGCCGCGCGTTGTACAAGAGCAGCCAGCCCAAAAGCCATCAGTCTAAAAAGTCCGACAGACGAACGGTTTGACCTGTCGCCGCCGACTGATAAGCCGCCTCGACCAGAGCGAATGTCTTGAGATTGTCATGAGCTGATGTCTGCGGAGTCTTGCCCCTTGTCAGGCAATCGATCCAATGTTGTTCGATCAGCGCAACACTTTCCTGGATGTTGTGCCACGGCTTGGACGCCCATGGCAGTAGTGGAGGGCTAAGGTCTGAGTGTGAGGTTGTTCCATTGGCCGTCACAGTCAGCTTGTAGTTGGCCGAAAGCCGCAGGCTGCCGCGGCTGCCATCGATTTCAATGAGCGTTTGTGGGAAAAGCTCTTCTTCAAGCTGCGTCGCATAGGAGCAATCAACGACTGACGTCACGCCGCCGCCGTGATCCAGCAGCATGGTCGCCACGTCTTCACCCCTGATCCGCGGGTTGACCCGTGTGATCCGTGCACTGATATTCAGGGCGTCACCCAGCAGGAAGCGCGCCACATCAAGTGCATGAATGCCCAGATCTTCAACAATGAAGCGCTCCCCCTCCGCCAAGTAGGGCTGACCGGAAAACACATCATAGGCCGAGCGGAATGACACCCGCCCCCAGAACACCTCGCCGATGGCGCCCGCTTCCACAACGGCCTTTACCTTCTGCATGGGGGATTGCCAGCGGAAATTCTCATGAACCATCAACGGCACGCCGGCCTTGTCACAGGCCGCGACGATAGCCTTGGCATCCTGCAGCGACGGTGCAAAAGGCTTCTGGCAGATGACGGCAACACCACGTGACGCCGCCAACTCAGCGAGCGCGCGATGGGAAGGTGCTGTCGTGGCGATATCGACGAAATCGGGCTTTTCCTTCGCCAGCATCTCCGCCGCGTCGGCATAGCGCGCAGAAATCCCGAATTGCTCACCTGCAATCGTCAGCCGTTCCGGCGATGTGTCGCAGATGGCCACGATGTTGGCACCCTTGGCATCCCTCCAGCCATGAAGATGGTTGATGGCAAAGAAGCCACAGCCAATCAACGCGCCCCGCAATTCAGACATCTTCAACCGCTCACGTGATGCGCTTGATCGACGCGGCAATCTCATCCGGCTCAAAGACACGCTTCCAGTCGTCGCGCATCAGCACCGGTTTGCCGAACTCAATGGCCTTGTTGCAGGCATCGGAGAAGACGCCCGGCTGCTCCTTGAAGATGACAGCGCCCAGGATATTCATGTGCCCCAGCAGAAAATCGCGCGCCGCCTGTTCGGGCACGCCGCGCTTCACCACTTCATCCATGGCTTCGCGCATGACATCAAGCAGTGATGCCACAACAGTTTCCGCCAGCCCCGGCTCCAGCAGGGCAAGCTGTTCCACGGTCAGGCGATGTGAACGCATGACGGGCGACCAGATGGTCTTGGCCACTTCTTCACCGCGCGCATAGTCGCTCTCCGGCCCCTGCATCAGGCAGCAAACAATGGCCTGCTTGGCAGCCACGCCGCCAAAGCGGTCAAGCTTGGCCTTCATGTCGGTCTCATCATTGAAGATGGGCGGGTGGCAAGGATGCGTGACGAAATAGGAGATATCTTTGCGGTCAGGCAGGTGCCCGGCATAAGGCGCGGCCGCATCGAGAATGATGATCATGGTGCCGGGCTTCAGTTTGTCGATAATGCCATGCGCCACCGTACCAATGTGCGTATCAGGCACGGCAAGAACGACGATCTCGGCACCGCCGAGCGCCGTTTCGGCGTCCATCGCCGTCCAGCCCAGCTCATTCTTCAGGCGCGCCTTGCCAGCCTCGCCAACTTCCACAGGGGCCACGGAAAAGCGTGACGTCTTGAGGTTTGCACCCAGCCGCATGCCCATTTTTCCGCCAGCTCCAAACAGTGCAATTTTCGTCATCTGCGGCCCCCTCCTTGGTAGCGGCGGCTTTCACACAACTGGTATGATGAGTCAACCACGTTTGGCCGCTTCCGGCATCAATGCACAAGCAAGCGCGCAACCGCGTAGGCATCAAGTGCAATATCCGCCATCTTTCTTAAGGAAACACCGCGCCCTGTCATGAAGCCTGGATTTTGGGCCAGGGCGGCGTAGCCTTCGGCATCAATCATGTGCAATGTGGCCGGCCCGCTGAGGCCGTTGACGCGCACATTCTGTTTTTCCCCTGTCAGGTTGGCCAGCCAAAGGCCACGGCCCTGTCGAGCCTCAAAGGCCACTGTCTCGATACGGGCAGGCTGGCTTGAAACCGCTTCCAGCCGCTTGGCGCCGCTGGCAGCAGCAAGCCCCGCGATCACATGATAGGCCGGAACAAGGCCATCCGGCGCGATGATGCCTTGTGGACCTGTGAAGGCACCCAATGTCATCACATTGATTCCCCCGCGCGCCGCTGCTGCAACAAGGCCGAGATTCCAAGCTGCAGCCAGAACACCGCGCTGTCGCGGATCCGCGTCTGACAGGCAAACGCGGCCTTGACCGGGGTTTGGCGCAACATCGGCGCCATAGGGGTTGTCACGGCAGGAGATGCTGGATGGTCCGAGGTGGTAGGGCGTCTTGCCGATCATGTGGCGCGTCGAGGCAATGATCGACGGCATGGATTCAAGCGTTTCCATCACCGAAGTGTCGTCAGCTGCGTGGACAATCGGACACACGGAATGTGTCACGAAGTCGAACAGTCCGTTTGGCACGGGCTTGCGGTTCAATTCTGTAAAGTACGACAACATGCCCCCGCCGAGTTTAACGCCGGGGAAGTGCTTTCGCACCGCCGCAGCCATCTCCTCATAGGTCGGTCCCCACGGCCGCGGCGTGTTGGGCTGGAAAGATTTCAGATCATGCATCTGCGTGATGACGATGGCATCCGGCTGCAGTCCACCCGCCCGGACATCACGCGCGATGGCCGAAACCTCATCCATCGCCGGAGCCTTGGCCGGCAGGATGATTTCAAGTGTTACCGGTCGGCCTGTCTTCTCCCGCAACTGTCTGAACGTGGCCGACGTCGCTTCGGCGCCGTCCATTCGGCCATCGATCTGGCAGACCAGATGCGCGGGCTGCGCGGCAACTGCGTTTTCAACAGCGGCCAGTGTGGCTGCAGCCTGCGCCATCGGCACACCAATCCCAATGGCAGGGATGCGGCCCTTTGCACCGCCCACATCGACAGTGATGCGGGCCGTTGCCTTGGCAGCCTTCACCTGCGCCTTGCCCTCAATCATCACAGTGATGGACTGGGTGAAGCTCTGGCCCTTCTTGAGCGTATAGGGCCACGGATCGAGCAGTGAGCAGACATAAGTCTTGTAGGACGCATCCATCCAGTTGCGATGGTCCTCCATCTCGAACTTGTTGCCCTCCATCAGCACCATCGCGGTCACGCCGGGCATCACCATGTGCTTCAGCGAACGTATTTCAAACACGGGCTGGCCCGGGCTAATGTATTTTGGAAAACGTGATTTTTCCGTCTTGCCATCGGTATGCAATATCTGCACGGGTTGGCCCACCACACCCACTAGCGGATGCAGCACAACAAAGCCCGTGCGGTTGGTCAGAACATCCGTCAACGGTGTGGCATTGGCCGTGAAACGCAGCACACCTTTGGCCGAGGCCTCAATCTCCGCTTCATAGCGCAAGCCCTGTGTGGCATCGCGGCACGTTGCGGAATAGCTCAACTTGAAGCCATCTTTGCCTTGCCGCACTTTCAGGTTCTCAATCACCGCGGCCGTCGTGCCCCAGTTCTTGTCGCGCACCAGATAGGAAACGCCGCGCAGAACCTCTGCACCTTGATAACGGATGTAGCGAACCGCACCATTGTCAATGACCGCGGAAATCGGCCCCGCAGTCAGCGTGCGCTTCTTGCCATCCGGCACTTCGGTGCCAAACAGTTTCATGGCGCGGCTCAGCTTATGGCGTGGCATGGCTCCTCCTACAAAACCTTTTCAGTTACGGCATCAATGACGATGGCGCGCGTCATATCGAGATCAATGAACGTCTTTTCTCCGGGCCTGCTCACCTCATGGGCACCAAGCTCGGCGATCACGCTGGTCCCGCCCAGCGGCAAGGTCACCTGCACGCGCGACCCGGTGGGCTGCACCAGCTCGATGGTCACGGGGATGCGCTCGTGTCCCTTGGCCACGGTCTTGCCGGCCAGCGCAATGTGTTGGGGCCGCACGCCAAGCAATACAGCCTGTCCACTCCTCAGGCTTTCCCGCCCCGGCAACACAAGTTCCCGTCCATCAGCCAGTGAAACACCAGTGCGCGTCAGCGTGCCCTTCAGGAAGTTCATTTTCGGGCTCCCCAAGAAACCCGCCACAAACCGTGTCTGCGGCCGCTCGAACAGGTCAAGCGGCGATCCTTGTTGCTCAACCACGCCATCACGCAGCAGCACGATGCGATCGGCCAAGGTCATGGCTTCGATCTGGTCGTGCGTCACGTAAATCATGGTGCGCCCCAGCTCCTGGTGCAGGCGCTTGATTTCAACACGCATGTCATCGCGCAACTGCGCATCCAGGTTTGAGAGCGGTTCATCAAACAGATAGAGAATGGCATCGCGCACAATGGCACGGCCGATAGCCACGCGCTGGCGCTGGCCACCGGACAGTTCACGTGGGAAGCGCGTTAGCAAATGTCCTATGCCCAGCATGTCGGAAGCGCGTTTCACCCGCTTTTCGATTTCAGTTTCGGCGAATTTACGTGCCCGCAACCCGAAGGCGATATTGTCCTTCACGTTGAGATACGGGTAGAGCGCATAATTCTGGAATACCATGGCAATGTCGCGGTCGCGCGGCCGCGCATGCGTCACGTCCTTGCCGCCGATTTCAATCCGGCCCGAGGATGTCTCTTCAAGTCCCGCAATGCAGCGCAACAGCGTGGACTTGCCGCAGCCGGAAGGTCCCACCAGCACGGTGAACTCGCCCGCCTGCACATCCAGCGACACGCCTTTCACGGCATGGAAGTTTCCATAGTGCTTGTGAAGGTCTGTGATCTTGAGGTCCGACATCTCTAACCCTTGGCTAACCTTTGACTGCGCCCATGGAAATGCCACGCACCAGAAAGCGCTGCATGACGGCGACGGTGAAGAAAACAGGAATGGTGCCAAGCACCGACATGGCGGCGATCTTGGCCCAGAAATTCGATTGTCCGCCGAAGTAATGCGTGACCTGCACGGTATAGGTGGTGACTTCCGTGCGCGTCAGCACAAGCGCGAACAGAAAGTCGTTCCAGGCGAAGATGAAAGTGAAAACAGCCGTGGCAAACAGGCCAGACCGCGCCATCGGCAACACCACTTTCCACAACGTCTCCCAGCGTGAACAACCATCCACCAGCGCGCTTTCTTCAAGCTCCAATGGAATGTCTTCGATATAACCGCGCATCATCCAGATGACATAGGGCAGCGAGAAGGCGGTATAGAGAATGATCAGCCCAAAATAGCTGTCCACCCAGCCAATCCAGATATAAAGAAGGAAAATCGGGAAGACGAT
Source organism: uncultured Alphaproteobacteria bacterium (assembly GCA_937864985.1). GTDB lineage: Bacteria > Pseudomonadota > Alphaproteobacteria > Rhizobiales > Aestuariivirgaceae > Aestuariivirga. The sequence goes on along the minus strand of CALMEZ010000287.1, from coordinate 9,482 downwards.
GGCTACTGGTGGCATCATGCGCTGCGAGATGATCCACACCGCGAGGTTTTCTCCGCCTGTCTTGAAGCGAACGAGACTATAGGCTGCAACCGTTCCAAAGATCATGGCAAAGAATGTGGAAATGCTCGCCAGCACCAGGCTGTTGCCAACAGTGGCCGCATCACCATCCTTGAACAGAACGGCGTAATTCGCAAACTGAATGGAGGCCGGATACCACACGGGCGGATAGGCAAAAATCTCATCCGGCGTTTTGAATGAGATGATGAACAGCCAATAAACCGGGAAACAGAAAATGATGACAAGGAGTGCAGCTATCAGATAGCGCAGGCTGAGCCGTACACCAGCACGGCGATGAAACGGAAGGGCGCTCATTTGGCAAGTCCCATGCGCCGGATCGCCCAAGTGCAGATCACCGTCAGGATGAACACCACAAGAAAGGCAATCGCCGCCGTATAGCTGGTCTCGAACTGCTTGAAGCCCTGGGTATAGGCGTAGATCGAGATGGTTTCTGTGCGCGTTCCGGGTCCGCCCTGCGTCAGCGCCCAGATGATGTCGAAGATGCGGAACAGGTCCAGTCCGCGGATCAGGATGGCGATCGCCATGACAGGCCAGATGGCTGGCAGCGCAATGTAGCGGAAGATACGCAGAAAACGAGCACCGTCAATTTCCGCCGCTTCCGTCTGCGACTTGTCCACATTGGAAAGGGCCGCCAGCAGGATCAGAAACATGAAGGGCGTCCACTGCCATATCTCGCAGAAGATGATCGCGGGGTAAACCAGGTTGGGCTTGATGGTCCATAAGGCATCAATCCGCTCGCCCGCCACCCAGCTGATGATCTGGTTGATGGGGCCATACTTGTTGTCAAACAACAGTCGCCACGTCGCTCCTGCCACAATAGGCGATATGATGGTGGGTAGCACCAGCAGCGAAATGAAAATCTGCCGCCATGGCATCTTTTCAAGAAACAGATAGGCCATGGCAAGCCCCAGCAGAAGTTCTACGGGCAGCGCAATGGCCGTGATCAAAAGCGTATGCGCCAGCGACCACCAAAGCCGCCCGTCCTTGAACAGCTGCTTGTAGTTGTAGAACCACGCAAACGATGTGTCCGTGTCCATCATGTCGATGCGCATGAAGCTGACTACGAGTGAATAGATCAACGGAAACAGGCCGATCAGCAACAGCAGGAAGATGGCAGGTGCCAGCAGCCAGTATTTGAAATTGCGGTCAGGGTGAACGGCAGCCGTCATGGAGTGCAATGTGCCACATCTGGAACACCCTCTCCACGGCAGTGGCGCAGAGAGGGCGCGTCATGTTATTTCTTCGGATAGGCGCCCGACTTGGCCGCCCAATCCGCGTAAACAGCTTTCTGCTTGTCTACCCCGATCTTCTCCGTGATGGCGTCCCACTCGGCAGCTGCCGCATCAAGAATGGCCTTCGGATCTTCGCCGGCCCACAGCTTCGACACCGACTGGCGCAACACTTCCTCATACTTGTCTGTCTGCAGGAGCGAGAGATCAAGCAGGCCGTTGTTGGCGCCATCCTGCAGGGCCTTCAGGTAGTCCTTGGCTTCTGGCCACAGCGCCGCATAGCCCGGATCGGTGAAGTGCGAGGCGCGGAATGGATCGCGCAGCGCATAAGGCAGTTTGACGCGCTCAAGGCTGACGGATTCGCTGTTCAGCCACTGGATGAACAGATAAGCCGCTTCCTTGTTCTTGGACGCTGAAGACACCGAAAGACAGAAACCGGCAGCCAATTCAGGGTGCCCGCCGGGCGGCATGGCATAGCCAACCTTGCCAGCGACCGTGGATTTCGGCACCCAGTTCATTGCCTTTTCATCGGTGCCATAGCTCGCGGCCCAGCGGCCATAGGGCGGCCACGACACCGTCATCGCTGTCTGGCCTTGCAGGAAGGCGGCGAGGTTTTCAACGAAGCCCCATTGCTCCACACCCGCAGGAGCAAACTTGTTTTCAGCCAGCCAGTCTGTGAACACTTTGACACCAGCGTCCGAATTGATGGTGGCCTTCATGCTGTCGGCATCGAAGAACTTGCCGCCCTCGTTGCGGAAGCGTTCCTGGAACATGAAGTTGCCATAGCCTGACTCGCGGAAGAACGCCGCGCCATAGGTCTTGCCGCCGGTTGCTTCGGTGATCAGTGCGCCCACCTGGTCGAAATCTTTCCACGTGGTCGGTGGTACCGGCATGTCTGCGCCGTACTTGTCCTTGTAGGCCTTCTGGATGGCCGGATCGTTGAGGACGTCGGTCCGGTAATACATGACGAACACGTCGCCATCATCCGGGAAGCCGTAGATCTTGCCATTCACCATCATCTGGTTGTCGCGATAGGTGGGGGCGATCTTCTGCAACTCGTCGCGATAGCCAAACTGGTCGACATAAGGGTCCAGCACTTCCAGCGCGCCGGCATTGGCGAGGTCCGGCATCCACGAGGGGATCACGTTGAGCGCGTCATAGGCACCAGCGCCGGACTTGTAGTCCTGCATGATCTTGGTGAACATTTCGGCCACCGGAACTTCCACGACCTTGACGTCAATGCCGGTCAGCTCTTTCCACTTCGGGCCGGAGAAGTTCAGCGGATCAAGAGATTGCAATCCAGCTTCCCACACGATGGTAATGGTCTGGCCGGAATATTTCTTTGCAGCTTCAACCGCGGTGGCAGCCGCATCGGCGGCGTGCGCCGCCCTGATCTGCAAGGCAGTTGCAAGCCCGGCACCGATGCCGATCTTGCCTAGATCACGTCTCGTAACCATTTCGTCCTCCCGTTTTTGCTCTGCAGCTTGTGCTGCGCTTCAACCATCCCCACGGCTGTACATGGGGAATCTCTCATCCATATGTTGTCCTGAATCTCTCAAGTTTCGCTTTGAATCCTTGCTGCTCCAGCACGGCGCGATTGACCACACCACGCGGCACCAACCCCTTTTGCACATCAAGCACCGCCTTCACATCGGCCGCGCCATTTCCGGCAAAGCACTGGTCGGTCCAGCACAGCGCGTGTGGTGCAACAATGATGTTGTCGAGGGCAAACAGCGGGTCGCCGGGGTCAGTAGGCTCAACCTCGAACACATCAAGGCCCGCCCCCGCAATCCGCCGTTCCTGCAACACCTTGGTCAGCGCCACCTGATCAACAATCGGCCCACGCGCCGTGTTGATGAGATAGGAGGTGGGCTTCATCATTGAAAGCCGTTCCGCATTGACGATGTGATGTGTCTCGGGCGTCAACGGGCAACTGACGGAAAGCACATCAGCCCGCGCAAACAGGTCTTCGATACTGACAAGCTCTATGCCCAGGTCGCGGCAAACGGCAACATCAGCATAGGGATCATGGGCAATAAAGCGCATGTCAAAGGGTTTGAGCAGGCGGAACGTCTCCGCCCCGATATTCCCCACACCCAGTGATCCGAAGGTGCGGCCCACAAGTCCCACACCCATGTGTTCGCCGCGCGTCGCAAAACCAGGTGCCCCCATGCGCGCCAACTTGTCTTTCACCATCATCTTGCCGGTCAGCGCCAGCATGAAGGTGAGGATCGAAACGGCAACCGGCCGCCGCACCCCATCAGGTGTAATCACCAGTGCAATGTCGTTGGCTGTGCAGGCCGGCACATCGACACTGTCATATCCCACGCCAAATCGCGCCACCACGGCAAGCCGGCCGGACTTTGGAACGCTTTCCGCCGCAAATCGGTGCGCCAGCAAAATCAGCGCATCGAAGTCCTCAAGCTGCGAAGCCTTCAATGGATTTTGTGAATTAAGGAAAACCGCTTCGACACCTGGCGCGGCATAGAGTGGCGCGAGATCAAAATCCGGAAAGGTCGGTGAGCCATCGGCCTTCTTGAAGTCTCCTGAAAGGGCGACACGGAACGTACGGGTCATGTGGCACATCCCTCCCGCAATGTTTTGACCGCTGCTGCCAGTGCGTCGCGCAGCACCCAGATGTCGCCGGAGTAGCAACAGAAATCAAAGCCCTGCTTGTAGTGCTGAATGCCCTGATCGGTGTTCGGCACCAGGCGGCCCAGCGCCTTGCCGTGCGTCTTGGCGGCAGCGACGATCCTGTCCATCGCTATGGTAAATTTGGGATGGTCAAACTGGCCGGGAATGCCGAGAGACACCGACAGGTCAAAGTGGCCAACCCACAGGCAGTCCACGTCTGGAATGGCGGCAATTGCATCGGCATTTTCTGCGCCATCTGCCGTTTCGATGAGGCAGATCACACAGGTGTGTTCATTGGCATTGTTCAGCGCTTCTGCCACGGGCGCAGCCCGGTAGTTGTCATGCGCCATCTGCAGGCCAACGCCGCGCTTTCCGCGTGGGAAATATTTGACGCTGTCCACCATGACCTGCGCTTGTGCAGCCGTGGAAATCATCGGCGCGATAAGGCCTTCGGCCCCCATGTCGCAGGCCCGCGCCAGCATGTCATTTTCCAATGCCGGCACGCGTACAATGACAGGCACATCCGCCGCTTCAAAATAGCGGATGGCGCTTTTCACGGTTTCGAAGCTGAAGCCAGAATGTTCCATGTCCAGGAATACGAAATCGCAGCCTGCCGCCTTGAGGATATGGCCAATGCCGGGCGTCACAAACTCAACAATGAAATGACCAACCTTCAGGTCGCTGCGTTTCATCATGTCCTTGAGTTTGCCGCGCGCCATTACGTCACCTCCTGCGCCCCGCCTTCACAGACCAGCGACAGGAACACGATTTCCTTGCTCAGGACAAATTCCGCACTCATGCGGTTGAAGATATCGAAATGCGCTGTTTTCAGGTGTGCATCAAACGCAGCCCGGTCGTCATAAATTTCATAGAGAAAAATCCGCTCAGGATCCTTTTCATGCACCAGCACGTCAAAGCGGCGGCACCCTGGTTCCAGCCTGCAGGAATCGGCTGCATTGCTGTCAATCAGCTTCCGGAAAGCGCCGATGGCACCCGGCTTCAGCCTGAAATCCACTGTCACGACAAACGCCTTCACACGCACCTCCCCCATGCAAAAACCTGTTGAATGCAATGGGATAGAGGCTCATGCATGCGTCAATCTCAAACTGGTGTAAAGGTCATACCAGTGATGTTATGGGGACTCACACAGCCGGTCAATCAGTGTTTTGTGGCGGTCCTTCATTCATGCCAGAACCTATGCGTGTCACCTTGCAACAGAGGTTGCATGTGGTTCAGGCGTTTTTCAGCGCCTCCACGCTCAGCTATGCCCACGTGCGTTGCCAAGCAGTGCGCGCGCCAGTGTGGCGCGGTCATTTGAATAGTCGTGACTGATGGCGGCACTGCGCTGGCATGTGGCCCAATGTGGATCGGCCAACAGCGCGGCGCCCTGCGCTTCCGGCAAATGACGCCCGCGCATCAGGTCAGACATTCGCTCGGCCAGTGCGAGGGTTGGCGCGTTGAGGTCGCCCGCGGTTGCCTGTGGCATGAGGGAGGAATCGATCACCCGCAAGCCTTCAATGCCCCGCACCAGGCCATCTGGTGTTGTCACGGCGTCGTCGTCATCGCCCATCCGGCAGGTGCCGCACGGATGGTAGGCGCTTTCAAGTTTGCGCTTCAGGAAAGAATCAAGTGCAGCATCGCTGGTCTGGTCGCTTCCCGGGGCCAACTCCGCCCCGCAATAGGGTGACAAGGCGGGTTGGGCAAAGATCTCGCGTGTGAAGCGAATGCAAGACCGGAATTCGTGCCAGTCATCCGCATGCGACATATAATTGAAGCGCACCCGCGGCAGGCTTTCCGGCTTGGCATCGCGCAGGCGAACATAGCCCCTGCTTTTTGAACGTTTAGTTCCGACATGCACCTGGAACCCATGGCCGCTGGCCAGGGTTTGACCATCATAGGAAATCGCCAGCGGCAGGAAGTGATACTGAATATCGGGATAGACGATGCCGGCGCGGCTGCGGATGTGGCCGCCGCTTTCAAAATGGTTGGTCGCACCCAGTCCCCGCCGCGTGGCCAGCCACTGCATGCCGATTTTCGCCTTGCCCCATAGACTTTGGGTTGGAAACAGTGTGATTGGCTGGCGGCATTCCATCTGCACATAGAGTTCAAGATGATCCATCAGGTTCTCGCCCACCTGTGGTGCATCATGAATGACGGCGATGCCGTGCTGCTTGAGCTCGGCCGCCGGTCCGACACCCGATCGCTTGAGAATCATGGGCGACATGATCGAGCCCGCAGAAAGTACCACTTCGCGCTTGGCCTTCACTTTCCGCTGCCGGCCCCGGGCGTTGAACACCACGTGGGTCGCGCGTCGGCCCTCAAACGCCACATGCTCCACCAGTGCACCGGTGATCACGCGCACATTCCCGCGCGCCATGGCAGGGCGCAGATAGGCGCGCGCCGCACTCATGCGTAGGCCATCCCCCACATTCATCTCCATGGGCCCGAAGCCCTCATGCTGAACCTCATTCATGTTGGCGCTCCGTGCATAACCCGCTTGCACGCCCGCCTCGACAAATGCCTGATAGAGCGGGTTGCTTTCTGGCCCACGCCTGACTTCCACCGGGCCATCTGTGCCGCGCAGCGGGCCGCCACCCTGCACACCTTCAAGCCGCTGGAAATACGGGAGAACGTTTGACCAGCGCCAGCCCGTTGCACCGAGTGCTTCCCATAACTCATAGTCCATCGGATTGCCGCGCACCCAGCACATGCCGTTGATCGACGATGAACCCCCAAGTCCCCTGCCACGCGGAAGGTTGACCTCCCGTCCGTCGAGATGAGGCTCGGGTTCGGTGTTCATGCCCCAGTTGAAGCGCGCGGTATTCATCGGGATGGAAAGGGCCGCCGGCATGTCCACAATGACTGCCCTTTCGCTGCCGCCGGCTTCGAGCACGAGGATGCGGAGCCCCGGGTCTTCGCTAAGCCTGTTGGCAACAACGCAACCGGCCGAGCCGGCGCCAATGATCACATAGTCAAATTGTCCTTCGTCAATCATCGTGGGTCTAGCCGATGATCACGTAAAATTTCAACAGCGGACCCGGCTGGTGCCAAGTGCCCTTGAATCCCTTGGGAACAAAAAATGCATCACCCTTGCGAAAGGTGTCGCGGAAGCCTTCGCCTTCAAGCGTCACTTCACCGTCCAGCACCACCATGAATTCATCGGCAGGATAATTCTCGTAGCGTTCCGTGTAAGCGCCACAGCGCCAGATGCCGGTGCGCAATCCGGAATCGGGTCGCGAAAAATAGGCGTGGTCAAGTCCTACTGGCAGGCCCTTCAGGAGTTCGGCATGTTCCAGCGGTTGATCAGGCAGCGAACGCCAGCCAGCGGGCCCATTCGGGGAAAAGCGGATCGGCGTGGGCATTTCGGGCTCCTGTGGCGCATTGAAAATTGATGGATGTGCCACATTGCCCGTCCGGTCAGGTCCATGACAAGTGAGAAGTTTAGTCTGGCGTCAACGAATGCTGACGGTTGCCTGTCATTCAATGTCCGTCCTCGTCCTTGCGTGTCGCCTTGCGATAGAGGTTGCGCTCGCTGACACCCATGATCTTGGCTGCCTGGGCCCGGTTGTTGCCATGCGCATCGAGGATGCGCGTGGTGTAGGCATCTTTCAACTCGTCCAGCGTCGGCTCGTGGTCAAAATGCAACGTGAAGGCACTTGTCTGCAGTTCGTTGTGCGGCAACGCCACATGCCAAGGCATGATCACGGCACCATCAGCCGACATCAACAAGCCGCGTTCCACCGCATTGCGCAGTTCGCGGATGTTGCCGGGCCAATCATAGTTTGACAGCGCCTTTTTCGTCTCGGCGTGAAAGCTCTTGTTGATGTTGCGCATGAAGCTGCGTGTGGTCAGGAAGAATTCGGCAATCGGCAGGATGTCGGCCCGCCTTTCACGCAGCGGCGGCACTGTGATCACGAAGGGTGACAGGCGATAATAGAGATCGCCGCGGAATTTGCCTTCTTTCGCCCAGGCGGCGAGGTCGCGGTTGGTTGCCGTAATGAAGCGCACATTGACACTGATGTCACGCGTGCCGCCCAGCCGGCGGAAGCGCGATGTTTCAAGGACGCGGAGAAGCTTGGCTTGAATGGTGGCGCTGATTTCGCCAATCTCGTCCAGGAACACCGTGCCGCCATCGGCCACTTCCAGAAGGCCTTCCTTTTTGCGGTCAGCACCGGTGAAAGCCCCGCGTTCATGGCCGAACAGTTCCGACTCGAGAAGGTTTTCGTGCAAGGTGGCGCAATCAATAGTCACCAGTTGCTGGCTGGCGCGGCCACTTAACTCGTGGATGTTCTGGGCGATCAACTCCTTGCCGACACCACTTTCGCCCACGATCAGCACCGTTGTGTCCGCCTTTGCCACAAGCCCGGCCATCTCTATGGTCCTAAGGAAGGCATCGCTGTTGCCGATCATTTCGGTCCGCGCGATGGCCTTGTTCTGCGTCTCAAGGATTTCGATCTTGCGCCGGAGGTTGCGTGCTTCGATGGCATGGTTGATGGCAATTTCCAGGCGCGCAATCGAAATCGGTTTGATCAGATAGTCCGAGGCTCCAGCCCGCACCGCCTCCACCGCCTGGTCAACCGATCCGAAGGCTGTGAGAATGACCACAGGGCAGATGTCGGCGAAACGGCCAATCGCCTCAAGCCCCTTGGCATCCGGCAGCCGGATGTCGAGCAGCACCAAGGAAGGTTCTGCCATTTGCAATGCGGTGTCGGCTTCCGCAAGGCTGCGCACACCATGAGGAACAAAGCCCAGCCGCTGAAGCTGGTCGCACAACATGCGATTCAGCGCAATGTCGTCTTCGACGATCAGGATTTGCCTGGCAATTGCTTCGCTCATGATGGTTCTAACTCTGTATCCGGAAACTTGACGGTGAATGTTGTGCCAGCATCTTCGGTGCTTGCCACGGAAATGGAGCCACCCAAGCGGTTGATAATCGCCTGCACAATCGAAAGGCCAAGGCCGGTGCCCGGGTTGCCGTCTGCACGGCGTGACCAGAACGGCCAGAAAATTTTCTGGAGGTCGTCAGCGGCAATGCCAACGCCCGTGTCAGCAAAATCAAGTTCCACAAACCGGCCCAAGCGCCGCCCGGTGATGGTCAGTGTTCCTCCCTTCGGCATGGCATGGATGGCATTTTGCGTGAGGTTGAGGATGATGATGCTGATATCGCTTTCGTTGGCGATGGTGCGTAAGTCATTCGCCACATCGCTGACCAGCGCCACCTTGGCTTCGCGGGCTTCGAAGGCCACAAGCCGCAAGATGGCTTGTACGGCTTCATTGAGAATGATGAGTGCGGTTTGTTCGCTTGAAGGTTCACTCAGCTTCAGCAGGCGTTCCGTTACTGCAAGACAGCGGCTGATCTCCTGGTCCGCCGTTTCAATGTAGGTTTCGATCGGCTTTGGCGCGGCGGCCCACCTGGTGGCGCAGGTCGCGCGTTGGCAGGGGCGCGAGGTTTATGCCTTCACGCGACCCGGCGATGACGCGGCGCAGGCCTTTGCGCGAGAACTGGGCGCGGCGTGGGCCGGCGGTTCGGACCAGTCGCCG
>CALMEZ010000286.1 GCA_937864985.1 uncultured Alphaproteobacteria bacterium | reverse complement strand
AGCAGCGCCGCTGTCATCTTCACGACGGTGCTGACCGAACAGGATATTGCGGCCGGTGCCCTGAACGCTCTCGCGGTGATCACCGCCCAGGCCCGTGGCCGCGAAATCGTTGAAAGCCTGTCGCAGCCGATGAGTCTGTCTGACATGTCGACGATGGATGAGCTGGCAACCGCCACCATCACGCCGGCAAACCTGCCCACGCTTGCACCGGGTGCGGTCACCAACTTCACGGCCACCTATCATCTGACGCAGGCCGACATTGATGCCGGTCACGTCTTCAATACGGCCGTCGCCTCGGGAACCTCACCGGACACCACGACAGTCTCCGCCACCGACAGTTTCGACACACCTGTTCCGCAGGCGCCTGCCATTGCGGTCGTTAAAACCGGCACGGCAAACCTTGGTCCGGATGGCATCGCCTCGGTGGGCGATGTCGTCACCTATCATTTCACGGTCAGCAACCCCGGCAACACCACGCTGCTCAATGTCTCCGTCACAGACCCGCTGCCGGGCCTTGTGATGACCGGAGCGCCAATTGCCTCACTGGCCCCAGGTGCTTCGAACGCCACGACCTACAGTGCGACATACACAGTGACGCAGGCGGACGTGGACGCAGGCAAGGTTTTGAACCAGGCAACTGCCACCGGTACGCCGCCAGGCGCCGGGGCTCCACCAGTGACCGATTTGTCTGATCCCACCAATCCGGCAACGGATGGTCAGACGACGGTTACGCTGACACCACAGCCAAAGATCGCGCTGCTCAAGAAGGTTGGTTCCGTTCAGGACGTCAACGGCAATGGCCGCACCGATCTGGGCGACATCATTCACTACACCTTCGATGTCAAGAATACCGGCAACGTCACGCTAACCCATGTTTATGTCCATGACCGCAACCCAGCGGCCGTGGCCATTCCGCTGCCACCAACCAGCGTCACCATCGCACCCGGCGCAACCGACACGACGACATTCACGGCGACCTATACGCTCACGCAGGCCGATGTGGATCGCGGCTACTACGACAACACCGCCGATACGTTCGGCACCGATCCGAATGGCACAATCGTGACCGACGCGTCAGACCCCGCCGTGCTCACCGGCAATGCGCCAACCCATGTTGTCATTCCTGAGGTTGGCGGCATCGCCATCGTCAAGCTTCAGACAACGATCGACGACAGCAACGGCAATGCGCTGACCGATTTGGGTGACGTGATCCATTATGCCTTCTCGGTCACCAACACGGGTAACGTCACGCTCAGCAATGTCACAGTCACTGACCCGAAGGCAGTCGTGGCAGGCGGACCGCTGGCCACCCTTGCACCTGGCGTCATTGACAACACGACGTTCACTGGAACGCATGTCATCAGTGCGGCAGACATGCTGGCTGGCGAAGTGGTCAACCAGGCCACGGCCCGCGGCCGCACACCGTCTGGCCACATCATCTCGGACCTGTCCGACTCCGCCCGCTTCGACCAGGACATCCCGACAGTGACAGCCATTGTCATCAAGCCAGCCATCGGCGTGGTCAAGCAGGTGACAGGCATTGCGGACGTCAACAGCAACAGCATGGTCGATGCGGGAGACCAGATCCACTATGTGTTCTCCGTCAAGAACACCGGCAACGTCGCCCTGCACAACGTGACGATCACCGATCCGTTGATCACCGTATCAGGTGGGCCGCTGGCAAACCTGTTGCCGGGCAACACCGACACCACAACCTTCACCGCCAATTACACCCTCACGCCGGCTGACATCACCGCTGGCACCGTGACAAACCAGGCAACAGCCATTGGTCTGGCACCTGACGGCACGCCTGTGTCTGACCTTTCGGACTACGCGCAGTTCGATTTGGACCGGAAGACGGTGACCTATATCACCAACTCACCGTCAATTGCTGTCATCAAGACGGTGACGGGCATCACGGACACCAATTCCAACACCATCGCCGATGTCGGCGACGTGGTTCACTATGCCTTCTCCGTGGTCAACACCGGCAATGTGGCCCTGACCAATGTCACCCTCGCGGATGCCAATGCTGTGGTGACAGGCGGGCCAATTCCAACCCTTGTGCTATCGGGAACCGACAACACGACGTTCACGGCCACACACGTATTGACACTGGCTGATCTGGACGCGGGCAGCGTCAGCAATCAGGCGACTGTGACAGGCCACGCCGGGGCCACCACCGTCACTGATCTGTCGGACAACGCAACGGTGACGGGCAATGCGCCGACCGTCATCACGCTCGACCAGCTGCCAGGTGTCGCCCTCATCAAGACCGTCGCATCAATCACCGATGCCAACCATGACGGCCGCACCAGCGCGGGCGATACCATCAATTTCGCCTTCGCCGTCACCAACACCGGCAATGTGACCCTGACCAACATCACGGTGACTGACCCCAACGCCACCATCACCGGCGGGCCATTGGCGTCGCTGGCGCCGGGGGCCACCAACACCACAACATTCCATGGCGCACATGTTGTGACGCTGGCCGATGCTGACGCCGAGCAGGTGATCAACCAGGCGACTGTGCAAGCAACGGCACCTGGCGGCACAACGATCTCGGATCTGTCGGACGACAATTCCAACACTGAAAATGATCCGACCGTCACCAGTGTTTCGGCCCCGCTGCCGGTGCTCACCAAGGCCGCCGAAAAGTCCGAGGTGAAGCGCGGTGAGCAGGTTGTCTACACCATCACGGCATCGAACCTGCGCACCGGCCCCTATGACCTCGCCGACATCATGCCGCCTGGCTTCAGCTATGTCGGCGGCACGGCGTTCATCAACACGGTGGCGGCAACGCCGTCGATTTCCGGCAACACGCTGGCCTTCCCGTCAATCACGCCGGCACCCGATGGCACCATCACGCTGAAGCTGACGCTGCTGTCGTCCACCACACTGTCAACCGGCGACTACATCAACAAGGCGCGCCTCTATCTCCACGCCAACGGCGACCTGCTGGCCACCGCCCAGGCCCGCGTCAAGATCAAGGAAGAGCACATCTTCGATTGCGGTGACATTATCGGCCGCGTCTTCGACGACCTGAACGGCAACGGCTACGTGGATGATGGCGAACCCGGCCTGCCGGGCGTGCGCATTGCCACCGTCAAGGGCCTGCTGGTGACGACGGACAAGAATGGCCTCTATCACGTGGCCTGTGCCGACGTGCCGGATGCTTCCATCGGCTCGAACTTCCTCATGAAGCTTGATCCGCGCACCCTGCCACAGGGCTATCGCATCACCACGGAAAACCCGCGCGATGTGCGCCTGACCCGCGGCAAGGTGACGAAGCTCAACTTCGGTGCCCAGCGTAGTCATGAGGTACAACTCGCCCTGACACGTGATGCCTTCCAGGCCAACAGCACAGCGCTCAAGCCCAAGTGGCAGGCCGGCCTTGACCGCCTCGTCAAGCTGTTGCGCCAGAGCCAGCAACAGGGCGAGAGCAAGCTCACGCTGGTCTATCGCTGCGAAGCAACGGCACCCATTGTTGCGGACCGCCTGAGCGCTGTCTCCGAAATCATAAATGCCAAATGGCAACAAGAGGGCGGCAATACGCCCCTCAATATCAAAACACGCGTCGAATGTGGGAATTGAGCATGGAACAGGGACACATGCGCAGCAGAAGGCGGGGAGGGCGGATGGCCATGTTTGCGGCCGTCAGCCTCGCTGCGCTCGTCACCGGCTTTGGAATGTCGGGCAGGGCTTTCGCTGATGCTGACATTCCCTTTGAAATCACCGTTGATGGCCAGCATGTCGAAGGTTCGACGATGCCCGCCGCCGCTGCAACCCCCGCCAAAGGCACACTCGATGTGCAGATCAAGTTTGATGGCTTGGGCGTAACGCCGATCCTGAACGTGTCGACCGTTCCGCCGCGCGCCTCTTATCGCGTCGGTGACAGCATCCGGTTCCTGGCCAGCCTGAACTATGCGCAGTGGATCGACCACGCCGAATTGCGCATCTATGAAGCCGGCAAGCGCACGCCGGAAGGCATGTATCAGGTGCTGGATGTGAGCCGTGAAGGTGCGGTGGAATGGGTGCTGCCCGACACCGCGCCAAAGCACATGGAATTTGTGCTGCGTGTTTATGATGCCCAGGGCCGCTATGACGAAACCTTGCCGCTGCCTTTGAACGTGACGGCCCTTGATACGGCAGCCGAAGCTGAAGACGCCCGCGCCGTTGCCCCCGGCTACAGCGATGACCGTACCGCCGTGCGCAACATTGACGTGTCAGGCGGCGCTGTCACTGTCTATGGCAAGAATGTGCCGGAAGGCCACGAGGTGCGTGTCGGTGGAGATATTGTTCCGGTTGATCCCGACGGCAGCTTTGTTGTGCAGCGCATCTACCCGGTTGGCCCGCAGCATGTGCAGGTCTCGGTCATGGAGAATGGCAAGGGGCTTGATTTCTCGCGCGATGTCGACATTCCGAAATCGGAATGGTTCTACGTCGGCCTCGCCGACTTCACGGCTGGCTATCGTTGGGGCGGCAAGGTGGAAGAAGTGCGCACCGGCGAATTCAGCGACAAGGTCTATGAACGCGGCCACTTGGCCTTCTATCTGAAGGGCAAGATCAAGGGACAATACATCCTGACAGCCGCTGCCGACACCGGCGAACAGCGCCTGAAGAGCATCTTCAAGGGCATGGATGAAAAAGACCCGCGCCAGTTCCTGAAGCGCATTGACCCTGACGACTATTACCCCGTCTACGGCGATGATTCGACAGCGATTGAGGACGCCCCGACGCGTGGGCGCTTCTATGTGCGGCTGGATCGTGGCCTGTCCCATGTCATGTGGGGCAACTTCAAGGCAGATATCACGGGTGCCAAGCTGCTGCGCAATGAGCGTGCGCTCTATGGCGCGAGCGCGGTCTATCGCTCTCCGCAACCAGCACCGGATGGCGGCTCGAAGACCAAGCTGGAAGCCTATGCCGCACTTCCCGGTACACTTCCGCAGAACGACAGTTTCCTTGGCACAGGCGGTTCAGCCTATTTCCTCAAGCACCAGGACATTACCCCAGGCTCTGACACGCTGATCATCGAACGCCGCAACGCCGTGACAGGCTGGGTGATTTCGCGCACCACCCTGAAGTATGGCACCGATTATGATTTGGATTACGTGCAGGGCGTTGCCATCCTGCGCACGCCGTTGAGTTCGTCTGACAGCATTGGCTCGCAGAACTATCTTGTAGCCCATTATGAATACACACCGGTGGCCAGCGATGTGCATGGCTATGCCGTGGGTGGCCGGGCGCAACAATGGCTTGGCGACAATGTGCGCATCGGTGCGACGGCGATGCGCGAGAAGACAGGTGGTGCCGACCAGAAGCTTTATGGCGCTGACGTGCACATCCAGAAGTCGGAAGGCACATACCTCGAAGCTGAAGTGGCCCGCACCGAGGGCCCAGGCATCGGCAACACCTATTCCCCCGATGGCGGATTGACCTTGCAGGATACCACTGCCACCGGTGCGACAGGTCATAAAGCCAATGCCTACCGCGTCGAGGGTCATGTGGCATTGGAAGACCTGAGCGATGATCGTCTGCAGGGTCAAGTGGCGGCGCGCGTCGAACACTATGACAAGGGCTTCTCGTCGCTTGATGTGCAAGCCACCGAGAAGAAGCGCCTTTATGGCGTCGCGGCTGACGTCAAGGTCAGCGACACCGTGACCATCAAGGCCGATTACAGCGACTCCAAGTCCGGCGATGGCCGTGCTGAAAGCGAAGCAGTTGGCAGCATTTCAGCCGCTGTTGATGATCATGTCACCGTCGAGACTTACGGTGACCATGTTCATAAACAACCAGGCAGCGCATCGACATCGACCGATCACAACACCAACGGTGACCGCACCAATGCCGGCGTCAAACTGATCTATGCCTGGAATGACGATGAGCAGGCTTACGTCTATGCCCAGGGCACGGTGAACCACACCGGCAACATGGAACGCGACGACCGCGTTGGCGTGGGAGAAAAAATGCGTCTCGCCGACAAGGTGACGGCGGAAGGTGAAACATCTTATGGCAGCCAGGGTCTCGGCGCATTGTTCAGCCTGAACTATGAACCGACTGTCGATGACCGTTACACCATTGGCTATGAGCTTGATCCCTCACGCGATACCGCCGCGGGCTGGCCCTTCACCTTGGTGGGTCAGGATCTGGGCAAGGTCATCGGCTCGGCTCATCATCGTTTCAATGACCAGTGGACGGCGTTTGCCGAGGACAACGCCGACCTGTTTGGCCGCCGCCGCTCGCTGACCCAAGTTTATGGTGTTACATACACGCCGGATGAACGCTGGACAGCCGAAGCCAGCGCGGAAATCGGCAACGTCTTTGACCGCAGTGTTGACCCCGTCACGTTGAAGAAGAACCCGGATATTTCACGTAAAGCGCTGTCTCTTGCCATTGGCTACAAGGAAGAAGATGGCATTGACGCCCGCATCAAGGGCGAAGCACGCCGCGACACCAGCGAAGACTCAACGCGCAACATGACCAGCTATCTGTTGCAGGCCTCGCTGGCCGGTCAGACGTCCAAGAACTGGCGGGCGCTGGCCAACCTTGATGCCGTACTGACGAAAGCAACCGATTCTACCAAGAAGGGCTCCTACGTCGAAGGATCGCTTGGCTATGCCTATCGCCCCATCGACAGTGACCGCCTGAATGCCTTGATGAAGTTCACTTATCTCTATGACAATCCGGGCGCCAACCAGGTGACGGTTGACGGCACGACATCAAGTCCAGCACAGCGCTCCTACATTTTCTCAGGCGATGTCAGTTACGACATCATCCCGCAACTCACTCTGGGTGGCAAGTATGGCGTGCGTATCGGCGACACCCGCGAACGCACCGCAGGTGCACATTGGACATCGAGCCAGGTTCATCTTGGCATCGTCCGTGCCGACCTGCATCTGGTGCATGAACTTGATGCATTGCTAGAAGGCCGCGCCCTGTGGTCACCCACCACGCATCAGCGCGACTTCGGACTGGTTGCCGCCATCTATCGCCAGATGGGCGACAACCTGAAGATCGGCATCGGCTACAATTTTGGCCGCTTCTCCGACGATTTGCGAGATTTGAGCCTCAATGACCACGGCGTCTTCGTCAACGTCATCGGCAAATTCTGACGTGGCAAGCTGCCTTGAAAGGGCCGCAACTGCCGCGGCATAAGCGGCCCATGGATCGACCCATGAAGAAAACAACGCCCCTGGTGATCACGGTGACGGTTCTGTGTGCCGTGTTGCTGGCTCTGGTCATGTTCTGGGTCGCCTTGCTGCCGGGCCGCCTGACATCCGCCCTGACACAGGATCTGGAGCGCCGCACCGGATTGGCGGCCAAGGTCAATGAAAGTTCATTGGGTGTGTTCAGCGGCCTTTCGCTGGAATTGGATGATGTCTCTCTGTCGGATGTGGCCACAACGGCAACCGTGGACCGCATTCGCGCTGGCCTGTCCTGGCGCAACATTCTGGGCAGCAAGCTCCGTCTCGAGTCGTTGAACCTGGAGTCACCTGTCATCACTATCAAGACCGATGCTTCAGTTGTACCTCCGTCTGCAGAAGAGCCAGCGGACCTGCAGAGCAACGACAAGCCGTCAAAGGCGCTGGCCGTGACAATCCACAATGGCACGCTGAAATGGTCTGATCTCAAACGGCAATCATCCATTGCAGTGAGCGACATCAACGGCACCGTCAAGACCGATGACGATGGAAGTGCCGCAGTCGAGCTCGCCGGATTGTTCAACGGCAAACTCACGCGCCTGTCTGCGACACTTAATGATATTCAACGGCTCAAATCCGATGGCACACCAAGCGATGTGACGTTGACCTCTGGCCACAACTCATTGTCGTTTTCGGGCCGCATACGCATGCGCGGTGGCATGCAAATGGACGGAAGGGCGACGGCAGAAGCCGAAAACCTACATGATCTTGTGGCATGGGCAGGGCTGCCGCTATCGGGCTTTTCAGCGTCAGGTACGACGCGTGCAGAGTCATCTGTGTCGTGGAATGGAGCCAGACTTGAACTCAAGGATCTGGCGGTGGCTCTTGGTCCATCAAATGTCAAGGGAACCCTGTCGCTCGGCTTGTCGGGTGAGCGGCCTAATCTGGAGGCGACGCTGTCGGCAGATGTGCTTGATCTCGGAACATATGCGCGTTCCGAAACGGCACCTTCGCCATCGCCCAGCATTGCGGCACCGTGGAATGAGGAACAGGTTTCCTTTGGTGACCTTCGCATGCTCGACGCAAAAATCGTGGGCTCGGCTGAAAAGCTCATCGTGGCTGGCCTTCAAGCCCAAAAGGCCACGCTTGACCTGCAGCTCACCAGCGGCAAGCTCGCACTCTCGCTCGCCAGCGACAATGTGGCCGGAGGCAAGGCCACTGCTGAACTTCAGCTGCAGCACGGCGACAAACAGCCTGATCTTGCACTGAAACTCGATGCAACAAATGTCGGTGCGCGGGCCTTCCTTCAACCGCTCACAGGTTTCGCGGCAATTGACGGCCCGCTGACGTTGCATGCTGATCTGCAATCCCAGGGTGACAGCACAGCGCGGCTCATTTCTTCCGCAGCGGGCACGGTGGATTTGACACTGAAAGATGGCCGCATCGATGGTCTGGCCTTGGCGTCGTTCCTCTCGGGCAAAGGAAGAGGCTGGCATCTGCAAACTGATGCCATGACTCTGATCACAACGGGCCATGCCGCCTTCTCCCTGCAGGATGGAATTGCCCAAGCCACGGATCTGTCCGTGCAGTCCAACGGCTTAAAGGTGACCGCAGAAGGAGAGATTGATTTGCTGCGCCAGAATCTTGATCTCGTCTGCAGGCCGGTGATCGGCGGCGACATCAAGTTGCCCGTGCAGGTGGCGGTTTCGGGTCCATGGACCGATCCAACGGTCGACCCGGATATCGATCCTTCGAAGCTGAAGCCGAAAGCCTTGCTCAAGTCCGGCAAAAAGGCGATCAAGAAGCTGTTCGGCAATTGAGGTTAGGATGATCAGGGTTCAGCAGCAGGCTTTTGATGTGGGCGCAGAACTGCAGGCGCTGAAAGCCGGCAAATTCAAAATTGGTGGCAGTGCGGTCTTTGTGGGATCCGTGCGCGACATGAACAATGGTGACGGCGTTTCAGCCATGACGCTGGAACACTATCCAGGCATGACTGAAAAGGCACTTTCAGACATCGAAACTGAGGCACGGCAGCGCTGGCTGCTTGACGAGGTTCTGATCATCCATCGCTATGGGCGGATGACGCCCGGCGAAGACATTGTGTTGGTCATCTGCTGCTCATCCCACCGCGAGGCGGCCTTTGATGCTTGCCGCTTCCTGATGGATTGGCTCAAGACCAAGGCACCCTTCTGGAAACTGGAAGAGGGGGCAGCAGGCACGAGCTGGGTGGATCAGCGCGATGCTGACCACGCTGCAGCAAAACGCTGGGAAAAGCCCTGACCATGGCATGGCGTCGTGCGGCTCCACGCCCGCCGCGATCCATCTGGCGCAGCCTGTTTGATGCCCTCGTCTTTCTAGCCGTGCTGTTCATTGTGCTGGCCGTCATGAACCGGCTCAACATGATTGATCTTGGCACAGGCGAATACCAGGTTGTTGATGGCGACAGCCTACGCAAGGGGGACACGGAAATCCGGCTCGTTGGTATTGACGCACCGGAATACCGGCAGGATTGCCAGGATCATTCTGGCCAGACCTATTCCTGCGGCAAGGAAGCAGCTCTGGCGCTGCGCAGCCTGATGGCAAGCGGCACAGTTGATTGTGAAAGCCACGAGGTTGATCGCTATCGCAGGGCGCTGTCCACTTGCAGGGTCAAAGACATCAACATCAACCGCGAAATGGTGCGCCAAGGCTGGGCCGTGGCCTATGCGGTGCATGGCCCGGCATTTGACTACATTGCCGAAGAAGCCGAGGCCAAACGCCTGGGGCATGGCATCTGGCAGGGAAGATTCGAGCAGCCGTCAGATTACCGGCGGAGGAACCGCGTCATCCAGGGCAATGCCACCGGTGTGGCGGAAGCTGACGATTGAGCTTCAGGCGAGCTTTACAGCGCCCTTGCCATCATTGTCGAAGCAGGCATCAAGGATTTTCTGCAAGTCGGCAGCACGCCGGAAATCCGGATCGCCGTTGACGCCGCTTTGCACTGCCGTCACAAATTTGCGGTAGTTGGTTTCAACGGGTTCCGGCTTGATCGGCCGCCAGGCCATGGTGTGAACATCCTCGCCCGTGCAGGCGCGAAGCTCGGTCCAGCCTTCAGCATGTTTCACTTCAACAGCGCCCTTGTTGCCGAACACGCGCAAGTGCAACTCATTGTCATGGCCGGTGTTGAAGCGGCTGGCCTGCACCACGCCTAGTGCGCCGTTCGGGAATTCAACCGACATGACAGCACTGTCGTTGGCATCAAGAATATAATCGCCAATCTTGTCGCCCGCCGCCTTGTGGAAGGTCTTCAGACGCGCCTGCAGGGAAACGGGCATCATGCCAGTGGCGAAAGCCATGAAATCGAGAATGTGAATGCCCACATCCCCCAACACGCCTTTTGATCCGTGTGCAGATGAAAGCCGCCACAGCCACATGGTCTCTTTGTCCCAGCGGCCCCAATGGTGGCCCACGAGCCAGCTTTGGCGATAGCTCGCTTCGATGTGGCGGATTTCACCAAGTTCACCTGTTTCTACAAGCTTGCGCGCCACATGGATGGCCGCCACATTGCGATAGGTCAGGTTTACCATGTTGATGAGCTTGGCATTTTCTGCTGTTCGCGCCATTTCATCGGCGAGCGTAAAATTCTCGGCAAGCGGCTTTTCACAAAACACATGCTTCTTGGCTGCCAGCAGCTTCATTGTGGTGGGATGATGGATGGCATCCGGTGTCACATTGGCCACCGCGTCAAACTTGCCCCAGGCAATCGCTTCATCAAGGTCCGTGAAGTGTTTGGGGATGTTGAATTTCTGTGCAAAGGCCTCGGCCCGTCCCGGTGCCACGTCAACCGTTGCCACCATCTCGCAGCGCGCATCTTCCGAAAACGCCTTGGCATGCGCCGCCGCCATGCCGCCCGTGCCGAGAATCAGAAGTTTCACGTTGTTTGCCATGTTTCAGCCCTTTCGATGCCCCGCTATAGCGCTTTCAAAGCGCTTTGAATACGGGTAAAGTTTAAATTGGACTTGGACGCTTGCATCGGGCATTTGACCTTCGATCAGGCTCCTGCCCACCTATTTGCCTCTCAAGAGACGCCATTCAGCCGTGCCTACCTTTCCAAAACGCGCCATTCTGCCGTGTGAAATCAAATCCCGCGAATTTGATTCCAAGTTGCTGCTGGCGTGTTTCCTCGCCGAGCGCGGCTGGTCGTCGGTTGTCGGCTCCCGCAACGACATTCACTTGAAACTGCACACGTTCAAGCGCTCGGTCTATCTCGGCAAAGACGTGCGATTCTCGTCCGGCACCATCGTCACCATGCTGAGGCTTCTGGGGCACCGCTTCGTTGCAATGGATGAAGAGGCACAGTTTTTCTTGTCGCGTGAGCGTTATCGCAAGGCCCGCGTCGATGGCTATGTTCTGTCGCATGCCGAAGAACTTTATGCCTGGGGGCCGGAGAATGCCTTGGCCTGGAAGGAAGCGCCAACCTACCATGGACAGCCCATCCACCTCACCGGCAATGGGCGCATCGATCTGCTGCGCCCGGAGTTGCGCGGCCTTTATGCCGAGCGCACGGCAGAACTGAAAAAGCGCTATGGCAACTTCATCCTGGTGAACACCAACTTCGGCGCCATCAACCACTTCTTCGGCAACCTGTCAGTCAGTGTGAGTGAGAATGACAAGGAACCGGTCACGCGCGCCCATGCCAACGGCTATCTGCTGCACAGGCAAAAACTGTTTCAGGCCTTCGTCGAGTTGATGCCGGCATTGGCTGCACAGTTTCCAAAAACAAGGATTGTGCTGCGTCCCCATCCCGGTGAAAGCCCGGAAGCATGGCGGGAGATCCTCAAAGTCCATCCGAATGTTGAGATCAATATGGAAGGCAGCGTAGTACCATGGATTTTGGCCAGCAAAGCGCTTGTGCACAATGGCTGCACAACGGGCCTTGAGGCCTATGTACTTGGTGAAACAGTGATTGCCTATCAGCCGTTCACATCAGGCGAATTTGATCTGCGCCTTCCGAATGATTTGAGCCTGCATGCCCTTTCAGCCAAGGAGCTGTTCACACTCTTGAAGCAGGCGCTCAACGGCAAAATTCGTGGCACTGACCTGCATACACCGGAGCGCCGCGCCGTGCTGGCCCAGTATGTTGCCGCAGAGGAGGGCGATCTCGCCACTGAACGCATCGCGGGCCACGTGGACGCGCTTGTGCGCCAGCCTTCCGCCACCAATCTCAATGTCGTCACCTGGCCCGTCGGTGCGGCGATTGCCATGGGCCGCTCGGTCCTAAAGTGGTATCACAGCGGCAGGGAAGGCCATAAGTCAAATGTCGCATACACACGCCATCGCTTTCCGCACACGGAAGTGGCGGAGGTCAAAGCGCGCATCGCGGATTTCGCAGCCTGCCTCGGACGGTTTTCCAACCTGACCGTGCGTGCGCTTGACGAAAACATATTTGAAGTTCAGAACGCGGGCCAAACCTGACAGGACAAGACATTGCCTCCCAAATTGAACGAAATTCCGCTGAATGACCTTCCAAAATGGTCGGGCTGGACGGCAAAGCTGATCGGCATTGAGGACTTCGCCGCTGTAACACGCGACCTCAACAAGATCCACGCTGAATACAGCCAGGACAAGTGGCAGAAGTGCGCCGACAATTTTGAAAAATCCGGGGGCAAACTCAACGCCCATGATCTGCGCGTCATCTATTATGATGCAAACTCGGAAAAGCGCCGCGCCGCCATCATCAATGGCAAATTGGTGGATGCCTGCAACGCCGATGTCATGGGGTGGTATGATGAAGTGTTGACCTCGGCCATGGCGCCCGCAGTTGCCGGTGCAAGAACCATTGTCGAGTTGGGTTGTGGCCTTGGGCACATGCTGTGGCTGATGCGCGAGCGCTTTCCGGGCTTGCAGTATCGCGGTGGCGATTATGCTGACAGCGCCGTGGCCCTGGCCTCGCGCCTCTACAAATCTACACCGGACATCAGCCTGTCGAAGTTCGATTTCTATGCATCAACTTACGATCTGATCGAAAAAGCAGACGGGCCCGTTGTCGTTTTCACCAGCCAGGCCCTGGAGCAGGTTCCTAAAAGTGCTGGCGTGATCGAAACGCTGTCAAAGCACAAGAACAAGATCAGCCGCGTGTTCCACATGGAGCCCGCCTATGCGCTCTATGATGACGGAACTTTGCTGGGCCAACTGCGCCGCCGTTATATCGAGCTCAACGATTATAACCGTGATCTGATCTCGACGTTGAAGGCGCGCAAGGACGTTGAAATCCTGCGCCTTGAACCGCACATCGTTGGTTGGAACCCATTTAACTCCCTGGCGCTGACCGAATGGCGCTTTCGTTGACATCGCATCCGTGAACCGGAGGACACGAACATGACCGCTGCCTATTCCCGCGCCAACCCGAGTCCACGCTACAAGGAGTTGGTGAGCCTCTACAACAAGATGCATCTTGAGGGGGAATCGCAAAGGAACCGCCCTCCGGAAAAAGTCTATCCCGGTGAATCACTGCCGGTGCATGCTCTCCCCATCAAGGTGTTGATCGACGCAACACAGTCCAAAACGCTCCTGGACTATGGCGCCGGCAAAGGCCTGCAGTATCAGTGGGAAAACATGAAGCTCACGGACGGGCGGACCGTTCCTGGCCTCAAGCAGTTCTGGGGTGTTGATATCACCTGCTATGATCCCGCCTATCCGCCCTTCATGAAATTGCCGACAGGCAAGTTTGACGGAGTGGTTTGCACCGACGTGCTGGAGCATTGTCCCGAGTCTGATCTCGAGTGGATCCTCGGCGAGATTTTTGGTTACGCCAACAAGTTCGTCTATGCCAACATCGCCTGCCACAAGGCAAAGGCAATTTTGCCGAATGGCGAAAACGCCCATGCCACAGCGCGCCATGAAGATTTCTGGCGCCCGCTCATTGAGCGGGTGGCAGCGCGCCACCCCGGCGTGCGCTATCGCTTTGTGCTTGAAAACAAGAAGCAGTTCCTATTCCTGAAAAAGCGCTTCAAGACTTATGTGACAGGTTGATCTCTCAGGCTGCGGCCCTTTGACCGGGGCGTGCGGCACCAATCAGGTCAAACAAGTGATCGGCATTGTCCGGGAATGATCCGTCGGCCTTGAGGAGCGATCCGTCTGTCGCCATCTTGTCCCAGGCTTTGCGCCAGTGGATCGGGCTTGGCAGGATGATAGCCAGCAGCAGATGGCGAATGCCCTTCGATGGCATGTAGCCACGATGTAACGAGCGTGCAGGCAGGAACATGAATGCCTGTCCGGCATCCAGTTGCGGATGGATAACCTTTGGATTCGCACCAATTTTGCGGCTAATCGCGGACAGGTCCGAAACGCGCCGGTCATTCGCCCCAAAAGTGTAACCGGCGTCTTCGAAAAGCTTTGAGTCGGCATTGTCCAGAAATTCGGTCGTGCCGCCATGTTCTGATGTTGGGTCCAGGAACAGGTTGATTTTGAGAAAATTTTGCGGCCCACGGTCACAGTGCCAAAGGAAAGACCGTTTTGACTTTTTAGCAGGCATGGTCCGGTTGGCAATCAGGCTCTGAACAAAGTATTCGCTGCCGAAAAATTTGGTGATCTTGGCATCGATGTCCGGGCTCAACATCTTCTCGACGGTGGGCAGAAGGAAATCCATGCCCTCAAAGGCGAGTGTGTCGGCATAGTCAATGGCTTGCTTTTTCTGCTGGAAAGCCTTGGATTTCTCGAGCAGCAGCTGTTTGGTTTGCGATGCCTCTTGGGGCGACAAGACTGTCAGAATTTCCATTCCGGATGTTTCGATGTCTGTAACGCCGTGAGATGTCCTTCGAAACTGAGAACGGCAATAGCTGTGCCACGCATCATAGCCCCCGGCCGTATCGAAATGGTGCCGCGCGGCGCGCGTGCGGGCAGGGTCAAGCTTGCTCCATGTCCATGGCATGAGGCTTGAAAAATTCATGTGTTCCCCCAATACGAGATGCAGCGCCGATGGCAGCTGTCTAGCCAGATTCCCGCCTTGCGGCAACCGCAGCCCAAAGCTTGGCTTTCTGCCGTAAACTGAATATATGCGTGGGGATGTCCGCTTCTCATGAAAAAGTTGTCAGCCACGATGACCGCGAGCCGCCAAGCCTCAGGAACTTTGGCCTGACATTTGTGGTGGTATTTGCGCTGATCGGTTTGTCGCCAGTCGTGCTGCACCATCTCGGCCCACGCTATTGGGCCTTGGCTGTTTCGGCTGCGTTCTTGGTGGTCACCTTTGTCGCACCCTCCATACTCAAACCGCTAAACCAGCTTTGGTTCAGGTTTGGCATGCTGCTCCATAAGATCATCAACCCGCTCGTTCTTGGTTTGATGTTTGTCGTTGTCATCACGCCCATCGCGCTGGCCTTGCGTCTCCTGGGCAAGCGGCTTATTCCCTTGAAACCAGATGCAGGCGTTGCCAGCTACTGGATCAAAAGAGAGCCGCCGGGCCCCGCTCCGGACAGCCTGCGCAACCAGTTTTGAGGTCGTTTCATGTCGTTTCTCCGTGAATTCCTGGAATTTGCCCGCCAGCGCAAGAAGCTCTGGCTTTTTCCGCTCCTGCTGATCATGGCCAGCTTCGGCGGCCTCTTGATCCTCGCCAAGGGCAGTGCCGTAGCGCCGTTCATCTATACGATTTTCTGATCGGCCATCGCCTTGCGCATCCTTGGGCTTTCGGCCTTCTATCATGACAGCGCGGCCGCCCTCGTGGTGGATGGCCGCATTGCCGCCGCCGCCCAGGAAGAGCGGTTTACGCGCAAGAAACACGACGAGCGCTTTCCTGCCCATGCCATTCAGTATTGCCTGGATGAGGCAGGAATCACGTTGGATGATGTCGATCACATCGTCTTCTACGAAAAGCCCTTCATCAAGTTTGAGCGCCTGCTCGAAACCTACCTGACCTTTGCGCCCAAGGGCTTTCAGTCCTTCGCCAAGGCTATGCCCGTCTGGCTCAGCGAGAAGCTGTTTCAGAAGTCGCTGATCAACAGGAAATTCAAGGCGCTAGATCCCGGCTTCAAGCAGGACAAGCTGCTGTTCACCGAGCATCACATCTCGCACGCGGCTAGCGCTTTTTACCCTTCGCCGTTTGAGCGCGCCTGTGTGTTGACGACTGATGGCGTGGGCGAATGGACCACGGGTTCAGTGGCCATCGGCAACGGCAATGATTTGAATATCATTCGGGAAAGCCATTTCCCGCATTCGCTGGGCCTGCTGTACTCCGCTTTCACCTATTACACCGGCTTCAAGGTCAATTCCGGCGAATACAAGATCATGGGCCTCGCGCCCTATGGCGAGCCGCGCTTTGCGCAAGTGATCCGCGACAATCTCATTGATGTGAAGGCTGATGGTTCTTATCGCCTGAACATGGATTACTTCGACTACTGCACGGGCCTGACCATGACGAACGACAAGTTCGATCAATTGTTTGGTGGCCCGCCGAGGAAGCCGGAGCAACTGCTGACGCAGCGCGAGATGGATTTGACGGCTTCCGTCCAGAAAGTGCTGGAAGACGTTCTGCTGACCATGACGCGCGCCCTCGCCAAGGAAACCGGCGAGCAGAACCTATGCCTCGCTGGCGGCGTAGCGTTGAACTGCGTGGCCAACGGCAAGATCCTTCGCGATGGTGCGTTCAAGAATGTCTGGATCCAGCCAGCCTCCGGCGATGCTGGCGGCGCACTGGGAGCGGCCCTGTCGGCCTATCATGGCTATGCCCGCAAGGACCGCGTGGTCGCGTCGGGCGGTGACGGCATGCACGGTGCCTATCTTGGCCCTGAATACAAGCAGGACGACATTGAGAAACGCCTGACGGCAGCAAAGGCAAAATTCCGTGTCCTGTCGGAAAAGGATGTGATCGCTGAAACGGCAACCGCGCTGGCCGATGGCAAGGCCGTAGGCTGGATGCAAGGCCGCATGGAATTTGGCCCGCGCGCCCTAGGCAATCGTTCCATCCTCGGTGACCCGCGCTCACCCAAGATGCAGTCGCTGTTGAATCTGAAAGTGAAGTACCGCGAGAGCTTCCGCCCCTTCGCACCGTCCGTGTTGCGTGAGAACGTCAATGACTGGTTCGAGATGGACGTTGACAGCCCTTACATGCTGCTGGTGGCCGATGTGCAAAAGAAACATCGCCGCGAAATGACGACTGAGGAAAACGCGCTGTTCGGCATCGACAAGCTGAATGTGCCGCGCTCCACCATTCCGGCCGTGACCCACGTCGACTATTCGGCGCGCGTGCAAACGGTGCACAAGGAAACCAATCCGCGTTACCACGCACTGATCTCGGCTTTCGGCAAGAAGACCAAATGCCCGGTGGTGGTTAACACCAGCTTCAACGTGCGCGGCGAACCCTTGGTCATGACGCCGGAAGATGCCTTCCGTTGCTTTATGGGCACCGAGATTGAAGTGCTGGTGGTGGGTAACTGCTACCTGAAAAAGGAAGACCAGGACCCCGGCCTGAAGCTGAATTATGAGACGGCCTTCGAGCTTGATTGACGCAAGTCATTGATCCTTATGCAGGAAAAAAAGCTTGACACCGCGCGGTACTTTTGCTATATTCCGCTACATTCCACAGCCGTGCCCGCAAGAGTGTTGAACCCATCATGAACATGACGGGGCGCTTTGCTGTGGCTTATTGCCCAGATCATCCCACTCAACTAGAAGACCCCTCATGACCGACAAGAAAAAGCCCTCCCGCCCCAAGGCCCGCGTGGCCAAGGGTTTTCGCGACATTGACGCCGACGAAATCCGCGGCACCCGCGCCATGCTGGCCATCATCCAGCGTGTCTACGAGAGTTACGGCTTTGAGCCAGTGGAGCAGCCCTTCATCGAATACACCGATGCGCTGGGCAAGTTTCTGCCGGACCAGGACAGGCCGAACGCTGGTGTGTTTTCCTTTCAGGATGACGACGACCAATGGCTGTCGCTGCGCTATGACCTGACGGCACCGCTGGCGCGATACGTTGCCGAAAATAACATGAAGCTGCCCACGCCGTTTCGCAGTTATCGTCAGGGCTGGGTGTTCCGCAACGAAAAGCCGGGCCCCGGTCGCTTCCGGCAGTTCATGCAGTTCGACGCCGATACTGTGGGAAGTTCATCCCCCGCCGCCGATGCCGAAGTCTGCATGATGGCAGCCGACACGATGGAGGCGCTGGGGATACCAAGGGGGCAGTATGTTGTTCGCTATAATCACAGAAGACTGTTAGATGCACTACTAACCTGGATCGGGACGCCAAAGACTGCGGATCAAGGCGCTTACCTCACCATTATGAGAGCAATGGACAAGTTTGATAAGCTGGGGGCTAGCGGAGTGATGGAGCTGCTTACAGCTGGCCGGAAAGATTCAAGTGGCGATTTCACGAAAGGCGCTGGGATTTCAAATTCAAAAGCCCAGGCAGTTATAGACTTTCTGAAACTCAAGTCAGGATCATCCCCGGCAGACAAGATTGCTTCACAATCCATCTTTTTCCAGAATGTCCCTGAATCTCTTTTGGATTTTTTCAAAACTGATGAATACGATGCCGCAATCAGTGAAGTTCGATCTCTTCAGAGCATTCTGGATGCAGCTGGTTATGCAAGTGAGAGAGTAGTTTTTTCGTCCAACATCATCCGCGGCCTTGAATACTACACCGGTCCCGTATTCGAGTGCGAACTGCTGATGGACACCAAGGATGAAGACGGCAACACCGTGCGCTTTGGTTCTGTTGGTGGCGGCGGGCGCTATGATGATTTGGTGGCGCGTTTCACGGGCCAGCAGGTTCCGGCCACGGGCTTTTCCATTGGCGTGTCGCGCCTCTATTCCGCGCTGAAGCTGGTGGGCAAGGCGCAGACCTCGGAAGCGCTGGCCCCTGTTGTCGTGACCGTCATGGATAAGGACCGGCAGGGTGACTATTACCGCATGGTGCAGCAGCTGCGTGCCGCAGGCATCCGCGCTGAAATGAGCCTGGGAGCTGCCAACATGGGCAAGCAGATGAAATATGCCGACAAGCGGGGCGCACCGTTGGTTGTCATTCAGGGCGGCGACGAAAAAGCCAAGGGTGAAGTGACGATCAAGGACCTGCGGCTTGGTGCTGAACTGGCATCAGGCATTGCCACGCGGGAAGAATATGCCAGCCAGCGGCTTGCCCAGGTGACGGTGCCAGAGGCAGAGCTTGTGGCGCAGGTGAAGAAGATGTTGGGGCGATGATGCAACGACCGTGCATTTCACCTTCTCCCCTCGCGGGAGAAGGTGGCAGCCGAAGGCTGAC
>CALMEZ010000285.1 GCA_937864985.1 uncultured Alphaproteobacteria bacterium | reverse complement strand
TTGACGATCACCAGGCCGCGCCGGCGCCACACCTCCGCGTCGAGCGTCTCCCGCACCAGACGGCCCTCTTCGTCCCGCAGCAAGGGCAGGAGCGGAGACGTGAAGCCCCGCTTGGGAGCATCCCAGGCGTCACGGGGAAGATGGCGCGCCAGCAGCGCCCTCAGGATGCGCTTGGGCTGACCCGGACGGTCGCGGAAGTCCGGGCGCAGGTGCCGCAGGAACAGCTCAGGAGCCGACAGATCTGGCGCGACCGGCGGCTGATGGCGCTAGCCGCTCACAAGCGCCGGGCTGCCAAGGAGATTGGGGAATGAAAGGTTGCCTGCCTAATTGCACATCAATGATGATGATTTTTTAAGCGCAGTTACACACTGCATGGGTTTTGTTCGATTATCGCTTGCAACGCAAATTATTGCAGTGCAACCTCACAATCGGTGGGGGTAAAATGAAGCGTTGCTTTGATGAAATGAATGGACTGGAGGGTGTGCACCGGCCGCCTTACAGCCGGATTTCGCAATGGCTCTCCACGCTAAATCCTGAGCAGGCGCGCAAGGCACTTGATCATGCAGAAGCCATTTTCCGCCGCCAAGGCATTACCTTTGCCGTATACGGCGGTGGCGAAGCATCGGAGCGTCTGATCCCCTTCGACATCGTGCCGCGGGTTTTTGCGGCGCAGGAGTGGCGCCGCCTTTCCCAAGGCATCGAACAGCGGGTGCGGGCCTTAAACATGTTCCTGCATGACATCTATCATCGTCAGGAAATCATCCGCGCCGGGCGCATTCCCCGCCACGCCATCATCAACAATGCGGCCTTTGTTCCCGAGATGATAGGACTTGACCCGGCACGTGGCATCTACTCGCACATCATCGGCATCGACATTGTGCGCACCGGCGAGAATGATTTCTTCGTACTCGAAGATAACTGCCGTACGCCTTCCGGCGTCTCCTACATGCTGGAAGACCGAGAAGCGATGATGTTCCTGTTTCCGCAGCTTTTCGCGCAACAGCGTGTGGCTCCCGTTGAGCATTATCCCTCCATGTTGCGCTCGACACTCGAAAGCGTGGCGCCGTCGGCCTGCAGGGGCGAGCCCGTGGTGGTGGTTCTCACGCCGGGCATTCACAATTCGGCATTTTTCGAGCACGCCTTCCTTGCTGATGAAATGGGCGCTGAGCTTTGTGAAGGCAATGACCTTTTCGTCTCGGATGGCTGGCTTTACATGCGCACCACGCAAGAGCCGAAGAAGGTCGATGTTGTCTACCGCCGGATTGATGATGCCTATCTTGATCCGCTGACCTTCCGGCCGGACTCGGCGCTGGGGGTTCCTGGCATCTTTGACGTTTACCGCGCCGGGCGCGTGACACTCGTCAATGCCCCGGGCACGGGTGTGGCCGATGACAAGGCGATCTACTCTTACCTGCCGGATGTGGTGGAATTCTACACCGGGCAGAAACCCCTGCTGCAAAACGTGCCAACATGGCGCTGTGCCGACGCGGACAGTCTGAAGTATGTGCTTGACCATCTTTCCGACCTGGTGGTGAAGGAAGTGCATGGCTCCGGCGGCTATGGCATGCTGGTGGGGCCAACTTCGACCAAGGCCGAAGTTGAGGCCTTTCGCGCCAAGCTCAAATCCAATCCCACGAATTACATCGCCCAGCCCACCCTGTCGCTCTCCACCGTGCCGACCTATGTGGACACAGGGGTTGCCCCACGCCATGTGGATTTGCGGCCTTTTGTCTTGTCAGGTGACCGCATCCGCATCACGCCCGGCGGGTTGACGCGGGTGGCGCTCAAGGAAGGTTCACTGGTGGTGAATTCCAGCCAGGGCGGCGGCACCAAAGACACCTGGGTGCTGGAGGACTGAGATGCTAGGCCGCACCGCTTCCTCGCTGTTCTGGATGAGCCGCTATGTGGAGCGCGCCGAAAACATGGCGCGCCTGCTCGAAGTGGGTTACCGCATTTCACTGATGCCCGGCGCTGTTGAAGGGCACCGCGATGAATGGCGCTCCACCCTGCTCTCGGCGGCGTGCGAATATGGCTATAGCCAGAAGCACAAGGAACCGACGGCGGAAAACGTCATCAACTTCCTGCTGTTTGATCTCGACAATCCGTCTTCCATCAAGTCCTGCCTGATGACGGCGCGCAACAATGGCCGCGCGGTGCGCACGGCCCTTTCGCGCGATGTATGGGAAAGCATCAACTCGACGTGGAATGAATTTTCGCGGGTGACGCCGGAGAGCGTTTCCGCGGCGCGGCTGCCGGAATTCCTGGAGTGGATCCGGCAACGTTCCATGGCGTTTCGTGGCGCGCTGCTTGGTACAATGCTGCGCACTGACAATTACTATTTCAGCCAGTTGGGCAACTTCATCGAGAGGGCGGATTCAACAGCACGCATCCTCGATGTGAAATATTACATCCTGCTGCCACGCCCCTCAGATGTGGGCAGCGATCTTGATGTGCAGCAGTGGGGGCAGATCCTGCGCTCGGTTTCGGCGCACCGTGCCTATCGCTGGTTCTACCGCGACAGCCGCTACAAGCCCTGGCTGGTGTCAGAATTCCTGATCCTGCGCGAAGAGATGCCGCGCAGCCTGCGCTTCTCCTATCAATGGATCAACACGGCGCTGGAGGGGCTGGCCGGGCTATACGGCAAGCGCACGGAATGCCATGACATGGCGTCGCAACGCCTCACCGCGCTCAGGCAAGGCAGCATGGACGACATTTTCAAGGATGGATTGCACGAGTTCCTGCAGGATTTCATCAACGAGAATTCCAGGCTTTCGGCTGCCATTGCGCGCAACTATAATTTCCCGTGACGCCCATGCGCCTTTCCGTTTCACATGCCACGCATTATGCCTATGGATCGCAGGTGGACTATTCCATCCAACGGCTGCTGCTCACACCGCTTTCCTATGCGGCGCAACGCGTGGTGAGTTGGCAGATCAAGGCGCCTGGCGTTGAAGGCGCGCTGCAATATAGCGATGCCTTCGGCAACCGCGTTCATCTGATCACCGCGCTGAAGCCCGATGAGCCGCATACGATTATTGCTGATGGTGTTGTGGATGTGGATGATGTAGCGGGCCTTGTGCAGGGTCTCCCCATGCGCGTTCCCGATGCGGTTTTCCTGCGGCAGACTGAAGCGACACAGCCCAGCGAGGCGATGCTCGACATGTTGGGCGGCATTGGCGAACGCCCTTCAAATACGTTGAACTTTCTGCATGCGCTGATGGGCGCCACCCATGGCGCGGTGATCTATGAAACCGGCAGCACCCATGCCCATACCACTGGTGCGGAGGCGTTCGCGCAAGGGCGCGGCGTGTGCCAGGACCACGCTCATGTCTTCATCGGGCTGGCAAGGGCCAGCCAGATTCCGGCCCGCTATGTGACAGGTTATCTGATTGCCGATGATGTTTCCCCTGCTGCTCATGCATGGGCCGAAGCACTTGTGCCGGATTTGGGTTGGGTGGGTTTTGATGCCGCCAACGCCAAATGCCCCACCGACCATTATGTGCGCGTGGCCTGTGGGCTGGATGCGACAGGTACCGCGCCGGTGCGCGGCTGCCGCCGGGGTGGAGCGGACGAACAAATGACGGTTGAAGTGCGCGTTGAAATGGCACAACAGTAAGTCAAACGGCTGAGGAATCGATGACGTATTGTGTTGGGCTTCTGATCAACGAAGGGCTTGTCATGGCGGCGGACACGCGCACCAATGCTGGCCTCGACAATGTGGGAAAGTTCAAGAAGCTGCACACTTGGGCCAAAGAAGGCGAGCGAGTCTTCGTTTTGCTCACGGCGGGCAATCTGGCCGTGACGCAGGCGGTCATCAGCCTGCTCAATGAAGCGATTGAGAGCAAATCACACAAGACCGCGCCCGACAGCCTGTTTGCCGCCAAGACCATGTTTCAGGCGGCGCGCATCGTGGGCAAGGCGATCCGCGAGGTGCGGCGCATTGATGGCGAGCATCTGGGGGCCAAGAGCGAATCCTTCTCGGCCAGCTTCATTTTCGGTGGGCAAATCGGCAAGGAGCGGCCGCGCCTTTTCCAGGTTTATGGTGAAGGCAATTTCATTGAAGCTACTCCCGACACGCCCTTCTTCCAAATCGGCGAACACAAATACGGCAAGCCGATTTTGGACCGTGTGGCCGATGCCAAGATGCCTTTGGGCGAAGCCGCGAAGATGATCCTGCTGTCTTTTGATTCCACGCTGCGTTCCAACCTGTCAGTGGGGTTGCCCATCGATATGCTGACCTATGAGAACACGACTCTGAAGTTTGAGCATGTGAAGCGCATTGGCGAGGATGACCCCTATTTCCGCCTTGTCTCGGGGGAATGGTCCAAGGCGCTGCGCGGGGCTTTCAAGAACATTCCGCCATTTGATATCTGAGTCTTTTCGGAATTGGCTGGGGCGGGAGGGATCGAACCTCCGAATGCCGGAATCAAAATCCGGTGCCTTACCGCTTGGCGACGCCCCAGCAATGCGCGCGGGTCTATAGCTGCTTCGACCAGCCCCTGCAACACTTAGCGCCAATCGTGCAAAACCCGCCAAGATTCACTGATTTTTGATGATCTGCCAAAGATTTATGCAGAGCATTCAGCCGTTAACGGCGTCGGCGGTGTTTGACTTGAACTTGGCCTCCAATGTGGCTACGCCGATGCAGATTGATTCAAGAAATCCAGTTTCCGGGGACCCATGACGATACATCCGTCACCATTCAAGACCACTGCCAATGACACCAGCGCCACCAAGGCCTTGATCCTTTCGAAGTTGACTTACTCGGTCGGCAAGGATCCCAAGGCGGCGAAGCGGCACGACTGGCTGTCGGCCACGATCCTTGCCTTGCGTGACCATATTATTGACCGCTGGATGGCCTCGACACGGCAGGCGTATCAGGCCAATGCAAAAAGGGTCTATTACCTCTCGCTCGAATTCCTGATCGGACGGCTGTTGCGCGATGCGCTCAACAATCTTGAAATCACCGCTCCTTTCCAATCTGCGCTGAAGGAGCTTGGCGTTGACCTTGAGTTGATCGAAGCCCTTGAGCCGGATGCAGCGCTTGGTAACGGCGGCCTGGGACGCCTTGCAGCCTGTTTCATGGAAAGCATGGCAACTCTCGATATCCCTGCTTATGGCTACGGTATCCGCTACAGCCACGGCCTGTTCCGTCAGGTGATCCACGACGGATGGCAGTCGGAATATCCGGAGATGTGGCTCGAGCACGGCGACCCATGGGAGTTCCCCCGGCGCGAGGCCGCCTATCGCATCAGCTTCGGTGGCCATGTGGCTGTTTCCGGCGAAACTTCCTCCTGGCACCCGGATGAAATTTTGTTGGCTACGGCATCTGACACACCAATGGTGGGCTGGCAGGGCAAGCGCGTCAACACGCTGCGCCTGTGGTCGGCGCGCGCCATTGATCCCATTCATCTTGGCGCGTTCAACAGCGGCGACTTTGCAAGCGCCTTGTCCGACCACAACAAGGCCGAAATCATCACACGCGTTCTCTATCCGTCTGACTCGACTCCTGCAGGCCAGGAGTTGCGTCTGCGGCAGGAGTATTTCTTCACATCTGCTTCATTGCAAGACATCATCCGCCGCCACATCCAGCACTTTGGGGCCATCACAAATCTGGCGGAGAAGGTTGCGATCCAGCTGAACGACACGCACCCGGCCATCGCCATTGCGGAATTGATGCGGCTGCTTGTCGATGTGCACCGCATTTCCTGGGAAGATGCCTGGCGCATGACAAAGGCGATCTGCGCCTACACCAACCACACGCTGTTGCCGGAGGCGCTGGAAAGCTGGCCGGTGCCGCTGATGCATCGTGTGTTGCCACGGCACATGAGCATTATTTTCCGCATCAACGAGGAACTTTTGATCAAGGTGGGCAAACAGCCTGATGCCACACCGGGTTTGATTTCCTCAATTTCCCTGATCGACGAACACGGCGAGAAGCGTGTGCGCATGGGGCAGCTTGCGTTCGTGGGATCTCACAGCATCAATGGCGTTTCGGCGCTGCATACGGAACTGATGAAGAAAAGCGTATTCCGCGACCTCAACAGGGTGTTGCCGGGGCGCATCAACAACAAGACCAATGGTGTGACACCGCGGCGCTGGCTGCACAGCATCAATCCGCAACTTGCGGCACTTCTGTCGTCTGCGGTGGGCAGCGACATTGCCAGCGATGCCGAGCGCCTGATTGCCGCCAGGCCGAAAGCCAGTGATGCCGGGTTCCAGCAGGAATTCGCCTTGATCAAGAACACCAACAAGCGCGAACTGGCGACACGGCTGGATGCCCTGCTCAGCATTAAAGCCGACCCTGCCGCGCTTTTCGACGTGCAGATCAAACGCATGCATGAATACAAGCGGCAGCTTCTGAATATTCTTGAAACCATTGCCTCGTATCTCGACCTTAAGAATGGCCGGGTTACAAACCCTGTGCCACGGGTCAAGATCATCGCCGGCAAAGCGGCCGCCAGCTATGCCCAGGCGAAGCTGATCATCAAGCTCATCAATGACGTTGCTGATGTGGTGAACGCCGACACGTCGATCAGCGACCAGCTGAAAGTCATTTTCGTGCCGAACTACAACGTATCCATGGCGGAAATCATTGTGCCTGCGACAGACCTCTCGGAGCAGATTTCAACAGCCGGCATGGAAGCCTCCGGCACCGGCAACATGAAATTTTCTTTCAATGGTGCGCTGACGATCGGCACGCTGGATGGTGCCAATGTTGAAATCCGCGAACATGTGGGGGCTGACAACTTCTTCCTGTTTGGCCTGACCGCCGAAGAGGTTGAGGCGCGCCGGGCCAAAGGTGTTGACGGAAAGGCCGTCATTGCCGCCTCGCCCAGCCTGTCTGAAGCCATCACCGCGATCAGCAGCGGCATGTTCTCGCCCGGTGACCGGGACCGGTTCCGCCCGATTGTCGAAAGTCTCGAAGGCAATGACTGGTTCATGGTGGCCTCGGATTTTGAAGCCTATCGCAAGGCGCAGGCCGAGGTGGATACGCTGTGGCGTGATCAAAAGCGCTGGACGGAGAAGGCAATTCTCAATACCGTGTCAATGGGCTGGTTCTCAGCGGATCGCACGATCAGGGAATATGCCCGTGACATTTGGAATGTGCCAACGGCTTGAGCCTGCATCCTGCAGGCGGGCCCGACTGGGAGACTGACGTGCCGAGCCCTGCCAAAAGCCTTGTTGCGCAAGCCGACATCGAAGCCATCGTCTCTGGGCGCCATGGCGACCCGTTCCGAATTCTGGGCCTGCACCAGCATGGCAAGACGTGGACTGTGCGATGCTTCGTGCCGGGGGCTGAAGAGGTGTCTGTGGCTGGTGCAAAGCTGCAGCGGCTGCATGATGCCGGCTTTTTTGCGGGCCCTGTTTCGCTCAATTCACGGCAACCTGTTGTGCTTTCCTGCCGGAACGCTGGTGGCGCGTGGGATGTTGTGGACCCTTACTCCTTCGGGCCCGTGCTTGGTCCAATGGATGACTATTACATTGGCGAAGGAAACCACCTACGTCTTTATGATAAGCTAGGTGGGCATGTACTACGGCACGAAGGCCATGACGGTGTGAATTTTGCGGTCTGGGCGCCGAATGCCTCGCGCGTGTCTGTGGTCGGAGATTTCAACGGATGGGATGGCCGCCGCCACATGATGCGCAACCGGTCCCACACTGGTGTGTGGGAAATTTTCGTTCCCGGTGCGGTGGAAGGGCAAAAATACAAGTTCGAAATGCTCGGCAAATCCGGCCAGCTTCTGCCCTTCAAGTCTGACCCCTTTGGTTTTGCGGCGGAGCTGCGGCCCGGTTCGGCATCCGTTGTATCGCGCACCGAAAGTTTTGCCTGGAGCGATGGTGAATACCTGAAAAAGCGATCCGGACGTGATGCGCGGCGCAAACCAATGTCGATTTATGAGGTGCATCTTGGCTCCTGGCGGCGGCGAGATGGTGACCAATTCCTGACCTATGCCGAACTGGGCGACCAGCTCGTGGCCTACGCCAAGGACATGGGATTCACGCATATCGAATTGTTGCCAGTTTCCGAGCATCCCTTTGATCCATCCTGGGGTTATCAGCCGACGGGGCTTTTTGCACCAACCTCACGCTTTGGTTCACCGGGCGAATTTGCAAGCTTTGTCGACAAGGCCCATGCTGCGGGAATAGGTGTTATCCTTGATTGGGTGCCAGCGCATTTTCCAACCGACGAACACGGCCTGGCGCGCTTCGATGGCACGGCGCTTTATGAACATGAAGACCCACGCTTAGGCGAACACCGCGACTGGGGCACATTGATTTATAACTATAGCCGCAACGAAGTGCGTAACTTTCTATTAGCCAACGCGCTCTACTGGTTAAAAGAATTCCATGTCGATGGTTTGCGTGTTGATGCTGTTGCCTCCATGTTGCACCTGGATTACTCACGCAACCATGGCGAATGGATTCCTAATATCTACGGCGGTAATGAAAACCTTGAAGCCATGGCCTTCTTAAGTCAGCTAAATGTCTTATGTCATGGCCAATGTCCGGGCGCAATTGTCGTCGCAGAAGAATCTACCGCATGGCCGCAAGTTACCCGCCCAACCTATGTTGGCGGCTTGGGTTTCTCTATGAAGTGGAATATGGGGTGGATGCACGACACGCTCGATTACATGAGCAAAGATCCTATCTATCGCCAATACCATCACAACCAACTGACCTTTGGGATGATGTA
>CALMEZ010000284.1 GCA_937864985.1 uncultured Alphaproteobacteria bacterium | reverse complement strand
CGATGCGCGTTTCGGCTATTACGGCGTGCGCTCTCGCTTCTTCCGCAAGGACGGCAAATTTTTTGTCGAGACCGACGGGCCGGACGGAAAGCTGGCGACGTTCGAGATCAAGTACACGTTCGGCCTCGATCCGCTGCAGCAATACCTGGTTGAATTCCCGGATGGGCGGCTGCAGGCGCTCTCGATCGCCTGGGACAGCCGGCCGAAGGAACAAGGCGGACAGCGCTGGTTCCATCTCTATCCGAACGAAGAGATACGCCACGACGATTTTCTGCACTGGACCAAGCTGAACCAGAACTGGAATTTCATGTGCGCGGAATGCCACACGACCGATCTACACAAGAATTACGACGCCGCGAATGATCGCTTCAATACGAGCTTCTCGGAGATCGGCGTGGGGTGCGAGCATGCCCAGGTGGGTGATGCCACCGCGAGCACGGATCCCCTGCCATCCACCACTGACCAGGCTGTGCAATTTGAAGCGCCGGTCAAGCAAGAGACCTATCAGCAGGATGCGGCCATTGTCGTGAGCCCGCACCGGCCGCTGACGCCCGCCCCGCAAGGCCTGGTCACTGAAACGACAAGCTATGGCCCACTGCCGCGCATCGCCAGCAATGGTGAAACACCCAGTCACATCTACGAGCGCACCACGCCGCTCAATGTCATCCATTCGGATGCGCCAAAGATTGCGCTGATGCTGGGTGGCATGGGTCTCAACAAGAAGCTCACGGCTGAGGCGATCAAGGAATTGCCGGCAGATATCACGCTGGCTTTCGCGCCTTATGGCGACGACCTGCAGGCGCAGGTCGACAAGGCGCGCGCCGACGGCCACGAAGTCTTCCTGCAGGTGCCGCTGGAGCCCGTGGGCTTTCCAGTGACCAACCCTGGCCCCAAGACGCTGATGGGCGATGCGCCCGATGCCGAGAACATTGATGCATTGCGCTGGCACATGTCGCGCTTTGCCGGCTATGCGGGCATTGTCAATTACATGGGCGGACGCTTCCTCGCCATGCCGAAAGCCATCACGCCGCTGCTCACGGAACTGAACCGGCGCGGCCTGCCGTTCCTTGAAGACGGTTCGCTGGCGCTCTCATCGACGGAGAATGCGGCCAAGCCGATGCGGGCCAAGGTGAAGCGGGCGCAGATCGTGATCGACGCCAATCCGTCTCCCGAGGCCATCACGGCAGCGCTGACCCAGCTTGAGGAACAGGCCACGGGCACGGGCTTTGCTGTGGGCACCGGAACCGGCCTCGAAGTGACGATTGACACGGTGCGCGAGTGGGCGAAAGCTGCGGCTGATCGCGGCATCGTTCTGGTGCCGATGACCGCATCCTTCAAGGGCCGTACGGGTTGAATTCAAATGGGTAAAGCGAAAGAGATCACGGCTTATCGGCCGTGCGTGGGCGTCATGCTGATCAACAGGGATGGCCTTGTCTGGGTGGGCCGCCGCTTTGAAAAGCAGAATGATGATGGCGTGGGCAAGTGGTGGCAGATGCCGCAAGGCGGCATTGACGAAGGTGAGGATGCCGCCGCCGCAGCATTGCGCGAGCTTGAGGAAGAAACGGCGGTCACATCTGCCGAAGTCATCGCCGAAGCGCCGGGCTGGTTTAAATATGACCTGCCGGAGCACCTGATCGGCAAGAGCTGGAATGGCAAATACCGCGGGCAGAAACAGAAGTGGTTTGCCTGCCGCTTCACCGGCGATGATTCCGAAATCAATTTGAAGCCGCCGGGCCACAAGCAGGAATTCGACCAGTGGAAATGGGCCACGATGGATGAGGTGCTCGATATCGTGGTGCCGTTCAAGAAGGCCGTCTATGTCGATGTCATCAAGGCGTTGCGGCATCTCGGCAAATGAGTCTGCGTCACGTGATTTTTGACTGCGATGGTGTGCTGGTCGATTCCGAGCCCATCTCGATGCGGGCCGACGTGGCGTTGCTGAAGCAGCATGGTGTCTCGATCACCGAACGCGAGGCCCATGACCGCTTTGTCGGCAAAACATTCCAGGCGATGCTGGATGATGTGACGGCGCGCGAGGGCACGCAGTTTCCGGCCGGACTCAGCGCTGTCAAAGACCGCATGGTCGAGGATATGTATAGGTCCGAGCTGCGTATCGTTCCGGGTGTTGTTGACGTGCTCAACCACCTGAAGCGCAAGGGCATCAGCATGTCGATCGCCTCCAACAGCCCACGTTCACGCGTTGAACTGGCGCTGGAGCTGACCGGCATCACGCGCTACTTCTCAGGCATCACCAGCGTTGCAGATGTGAAGCAAGGAAAGCCGCATCCTGAAATTTTCGAGCTGGCAGCGGCACGGGCCAAAGTGCTGGTCACTGACTGCATGGTGATTGAAGATTCCATGACGGGCGTCACTGCCGCAGTTGCCGCGAAGATCCGCACCATCGGCTTTGTCGGCACCCATCATGAGCCAGACAAGCAAGCCGGGGCGCTCAAGGCGATTGGTGCTTTTGCCGTGGTCAAGCGCATGGATTCACTGCCAAATTATCTATAGTCCCGTTCTTTCCTTGACATTGTGCAGTGCAGCGTCCATATGACGGCCACTTGCTTCGTGTGGCCATGATGAATGACGTGAAGCGCCTTGGTTAAGGCAGCTGTTCGGCCCTGCAAGTTTTCCAATACATTCCTTTCACGTGGGACTGTCTGAGCACGCCGCCTCCGGATGCAGTGGCGTGCCCTGTCCCCTTATGCTTCCGACTTTGAAAGCACTTGTTTTGACAACATTTGATGACCTGAAACTCTCTGCCCCGATTTTGAGCGCCGTGAAGGCCGAGGGCTATGAGACCCCAACCCCCATCCAGGCCCGCGCCATTCCGCCGCTGCTGGAGGGACGCGACCTTCTGGGCATTGCCCAGACCGGCACCGGCAAGACGGCGGCCTTTGCGCTGCCCATGCTGGAGCGCCTGTCGCGCGACGGCAAGCGCGCCGAAAAAGGCACCTGCCGCGCGTTGATCCTTTCTCCCACCCGTGAACTTTCGGCGCAGATCGTCGAGAGCTTCCGCACCTATGGCAAAAACCTGAAGCTGCGCAAGGAAGTGGTGTTCGGCGGTGTTTCGCTGGGCAAGCAGATCGAAGCCGTGAAGAACGGTGTTGATATTCTTGTGGCCACGCCCGGCCGCCTGGTTGATCTCATCGACCGCCGCGCCCTGACGCTGGCCAAGGTTGAAATCTTCGTTCTCGACGAAGTGGACCAGATGCTGGACCTGGGCTTTATCCATGCCATCCGCAAGATCACCGGCATGCTGCCGAAGGAACGGCAGAACCTGTTCTTCTCGGCCACCATGCCGAAGGAGATCGCCGAACTCGCGGCCCGCTTCCTCACCGATCCCGTGCACGTCGCGGTGGCGCCCGTCGCCACCACGGCCGAGCGGGTGCACCAGGAGGTGATGTTCGTCGACACCGGCCGCAAGCAGGACGTGGACGACGTTTCGAGCTATCGGGAGCTTGCAAGTTCCGCGGGGCGCCGCATCGTGTGCCAACGACGGCACAACCCATAAACTCCTGCTCTTGGCCTGGGGAACTCCGGCGTGCGCATCCGCGTTAGTCCGCCGAGAGAAGCGGCAGAGGCAGAGGAGGAGTGATCATGAACCGCGCCACCAACGACATCGATAAGCGCGTCAGGGCCGGCGCCGAGGGCGTGGCAGACACCGCTTCGGAATATGCCTCGCGTGCATATCAGGCGGCACAGGGCGCAGTTGACGGCGTGAGCGAGCATGCAGGCGAAGCCCAGGCGCGGCTCCAGGACGCTGCCAGCACTGTGCGAACCGCCGTGGATCGGTCTTTGAAAACACAGCCGTTGACCACCCTCGCCGTGGCCGCGATCGCCGGGTTCGTCGTTGGAGCCTTGTGGAAATCTTAACGTAGATTTGCCAACCGCGTTGCGTACCCACCTTGGAAAGCTACGCCTGCGAAGAAAGTTTGCGCAGGCCGGGAACCACCGCCGGTCGTCAGACGTTGTGTGTTGTCCCTTGCAGCGTGCGCTTTCCAACCAACGGCTTAGAGATAACGATGACTGCCAAATGCTTGAACGAACTCGAGGGGTCGTCCACGGACGCTGACTCCAAGGCCGACGCAACCGTCCCGTTGGAAGTGCAAAACCAGATCGGCAAACAACTGCGGGAAGTCTACGGTAAATTCCTTTCTGAACCGCTCCCGGACAAGTTCACGGTCCTGCTCACCAAGCTCGCCGGAGACCAGAAGAAATGACGTCCGAGTTGGATATCGAGGAATTCCAGCGCGACCTGGCTGCCCTGGTACCCAATTTGCGGGCATTCGCGCGCTCTATTGCCGGCAACCCCGACCATGCCGACGACCTCGTGCAGGAAACCCTGGTGAAGGCGTGGAAAAACCGCGCCAGCTTCGCACCGGGCTCGAACCTCAAGGCGTGGCTGTTTACCATCCTGCGCAACGCCTTCCTGTCCGAGCGCCGCAAGCGCAAGTATGAGGTTGCGGACCAGGATGGCGAACTCTCGGCGCAGATCGCTGTAAAGCCCGAGCAAACCAGCCACATGGACATGCTGGATTTTCAGCAGGCATTTAATCAGCTGCCGCAGGATCAGCGTGAGGCGCTGTTGCTCATCGGCGCCGAAGGCTTTTCCTACGAGGATGCGGCATTGATGTGCGGCTGCGCCGTCGGCACGATCAAGAGCCGTGTCAACCGCGCCCGCAATAGGCTAGTGGAGTTGCTCGGCCTGACAGCCGAGGCGGAAGAAATGCTTCCAAGCCGGCGCGCCGCCGGCTGACAGCACCAATTTTGACTCCAGTCTGGAACCAAATTGCGAACGGCCGCGTTGCTGCACTTGGCTGGAAGTGGTCACATCTCTAGGGGAATTACCATGTCGCTCGCTGATCTCGTTGGCCCGCAACTTCCATTCTTGAGGCGGTTCGCAAGGGCGCTGGCAGGATCGCAAGAACGCGGTGACGCTTATGTCGTGGCAACGCTCGAAACGATCGTCGCGGACCAGCGCAGCTTCCGCCGGGATTTGGAACCTCGCGTCGCGTTGTATCATTGCTTCCTGCGGGTCTGGAACGCGATGCCGATGAACCGCGAGACGCGGGCGGCGCAGATAGGCCCCGGAGGCGCCGCCGACAGGCGTATCGAGACGCTGACACCGCTGCCTCGCC
Source organism: uncultured Alphaproteobacteria bacterium (assembly GCA_937864985.1). Taxonomy (GTDB): domain Bacteria; phylum Pseudomonadota; class Alphaproteobacteria; order Rhizobiales; family Aestuariivirgaceae; genus Aestuariivirga. Next base: position 15 of record CALMEZ010000284.1, on the reverse strand, counting down.
AGGCGTTCCTGCTCG
>CALMEZ010000283.1 GCA_937864985.1 uncultured Alphaproteobacteria bacterium | reverse complement strand
GCGCCATGCACGCCGGCGCCGACGAATACATCATGAAGCCGTTCGACCGGCAGATCGTGCGCTCCAAATTCGAGGAGATCGGACTGATCTGACTTTACGCGCGCCTTGCTTTGAAAGTTGATTGATGAACAAGCCCGTTTCAGCCCGCGCAACCGCCGCCGACGCCATTTCGGCCGCGGCTCGCACCATTGCCGAGACGCTGCAGGTTCCGGCCATTGTCTGTTACACGGGCACGGGTTCAACTGGCCTGCGCATCGCGCGTGAGCGGCCGAACATGCCCGTGCTGGCCTTGACGCCCATTCCGGCCACGGCGCGCCGCTTGTGCCTCGCCTGGGGCACGCATTGTGTGCTGACCGAAGATGCGCCTTCGATCGACATCATGTTTGAAAAGGCGGGCGAGATCGCCACGCGTGAGGGTTTCACAAAGCCGGGTGACCGCATCCTGATCACCGCAGGTGTGCCGATCGGTACGCCGGGGACAACGAACATGGTGCGCATCGCCACCATCGGCAAGGATGGCAAGGGGATTTAGGCTTTTGCGGGATCTGCCCTGAGCAGTCGCGGGCCAAACACATTCAGCGCCAGGCCAGCAAAGACCAGCACGCTTCCCACGATCAGCAGCGGCCCGAATTGATCTCCGAGCAAGAGAACGCCGCTGGCTATGCCAAAAACAGGCACTAACAGCGAGAAGGGCGCCACGCTTGCCGCCGAATAGCGGCTGAGCAGGTTGTTCCAGATGGTGAAACCCAGCAATGTGGACACCCAGGCGAGGAACAGTGTTGCGCCAATCGCCGTCCATGATGGATGTGTCAGTACACGGATGATTTCGGCATGATCTTCCGTCGCCCATGACAAGGCAAAAAGCGGCAGTGGCGAAAACAGGCTAGACCAGATGATGAAGGACAGGGCGTTCTTCTCGCCAGATGCTTTTGAAATGATGTTGGCTACACCCCAGGCCGCAGCGGCGATAATGGCGAGGATCATGGGCAGAAGGGCCTGGGCCGACCAGCGTGTGGCGGCGATTATCGCGATTCCGGAAAAGGCCAGCGCTGCACCAGCAAGCTGTGATGGTTTTGGCCGTTCATGCAGCACGATGGCCGCAAAACCGATGGTGAAGAAGGCCTGCAACTGCAACACCAAAGACGACAGGCTGGCTGAAAACCCGATATGCATGGCCACGAACAACAGGCCGAATTTGATGACACCAAGCATGATGCCATAGGCCGCAACAAAGCGCAGGGGTGCTGTTGGCCGCGTTACGAAAAAGACAGCGGGCAAAGCCGCAAACGTGAAGCGCAGGCCCGTTAGCAGCAATGGTGGCACGGCCGCCACGCCAAGCTTGATGACAACGAAATTGAATCCCCAGATGGCAACAACCAGCAGCGCCAACGCCAGATGTTTCAACTGGAAAGGCACAGCTTCAGTTGGCCCGTTCGACGACGAGGTTCATCCCGTTGACAGACCTGATGGTCACCGATGTTCCCTTGGCGAGATCCGGCCCTTCCACTTCCCACAACGTGTCATCAATCCGCACCTTGCCGCGGCCATGGTCAATGGCGTGCTCGAGTTTCACGGTGCGGCCGATGTAATTGGCATGGCGGTAGTTGAGGTTGGGCTGGTCCGAAGCCTTGTTGCGCTGATTCATGACAAAGCGCCAGGAGGCGGCCACCAAAGCAATCGAGAAGATTGCGAAGGTAACGGCCTCTGCCTGCCACCCCCAGCTGAAGACGAAGTGCACAAGGCCGGTGAGGGCGGCGGCAATGCCGAGCCACAGCAGGAAGATACCGGGTGCCAGCAATTCGCCGATCAACAGCAGGCCTGCAAGGATGAACCAGAACCAGGGGCCGGTGCCTGCAAAGACATTGTCCATGCTCATTGCTCCTTCACTTGCGCTTCGTCACATCCTCAGGTGCCTTGGGCGGGCCGAACGTATCCTTTGCCAATTCGGCGATACCGCCCAGAGAGCCCAGAATCGATGTCGCTTCAATCGGCATCATGAAGACCTTCTGGTTCGGTGACTTGGCGAGTGCTTCCAGTGCCTTCACGTAATTGTTGGCCACGAAGTAATTGAGGGCCTGGGTATTACCCTTGGCAATGGCTTCGCTGACCATGAGCGTGGCCTTGGCTTCAGCCTCTGCGGCGCGTTCGCGGCCTTCGGCGGCGCGGAAGGCGGCTTCGCGCTGGCCTTCGGCCTCAAGTACCACGGATTGCTTCGCGCCTTCCGCCTTCAGGATGGCGGCATTGCGCTGGCCTTCGGCTTCGAGGATGGCAGCGCGTTTTTCACGCTCGGCCTTCATCTGGCGGCCCATGGACTCCACGAGGTCACGCGGCGGATTGATATCCTTGATCTCAATGCGCGTCATCTTCACGCCCCAGGGATTGGCAGCCTGATCGACGACGCTGAGCAGGCGGTGGTTGATGTCATCGCGCTGCGACAGCAAATGGTCCATTTCCATGGAGCCCATGACGGTTCTGATGTTGGTCATGGTCATGTTGATGATGGCGTTTTCCAGCCCTGACACTTCATAGGAGGCCTTGGCGGCATCCATCACCTGGTAGAAGGCCACGCCGTCCACGGTGATCATGGCGTTGTCTTTTGTGATGACCTCCTGCGGCGGAATGGGCAGCACGCGCTCCATCATGTTCTGCTTGTGGCCAATCGAGTCAATAAAGGGAACAATCAGACCGAGCCCCGGATAGAGTGTGTGGGTGTAGCGCCCGAAGCGTTCGACCGTATAGGCATAGCCCTGCGGCACCATGCGAATGGCGCGAAGCAGGTAAAAGACAACAACTGCGATGAGGACAAGAACGAAAATACTGCCGCCAGGAAACATGACGTTTCTCCCCGTTTGGTTCGGCCCGGAATGGGCGCGGCCCCTATGTAGGGTGAGTTGGCCCGGAATTCAATCTTATCAGAACCAGCCGGAGAGCTCGCGCCGCGTTAAGGTTTCCAACATGGAAATGGAAGCGGGGCTGTCGTTAAGACATGGCACAACGGTGAAATGCTTGCCGCCGTGCTCTTCAAAGGTCTCCTTGAGGCCCATGGCCAGTTCTTCCAGGGTTTCGACGCAATCAGCTGCAAAGCCTGGCGAGATCATGACGAGGTTTTTCACACCTTGGCCGGGCAGGGCTTCCACGGTGTCCTGGGCGTAGGGTTGCAGCCACTCAGCTTTACCAAAGCGTGACTGGAAAACGACCTGCAACATGTCGGCCGACAGGCCCAGCTTCTGGCGGACGAGGCGCGCCGTCTTCTGGCATTGGCAATGGTAGGGGTCGCCCTTGTCGAGGTATTCGCGCGGCAGGCCGTGGAAGGCCATGAGAATGCGGTCCGGCTTCCACGTCAGGTTTTCCATGTGGGTGGTCAGGCTCTGGGCAATGGCGTCGACATAGGTGTCGTCGGCGAAGTAGGGCGGCACCACACGCAGCGCTGGCTGCCAGCGCATGTTCTGCATGGCCCAGCCGACATTGTCCATGACGCTCGCCACAGTGGCAGCGCTGTATTGCGGATAGAGCGGGAAAACCAAAATCCGGTCGCAGCCTTCGTCCTTGAGAGCCTGCAGGCGATCGTCAATTGACGGATTGCCATAGCGCATGGCCCAGTCGACACGCAGGCTGTCTCCGCCATTGAGGGCTTTCAGCAAGGCATCTGACTGGGCGCGTGTGATGGTCTTCAGTGGGCTTTCATTCAGCTCCTTGTTCCAGATGGAATCATAGGCATGGCCACTGCGCTTGGGGCGCGTGGTCAAAATGATGACATTCAACACGAACCACCAGACGACGCGGTTGGCTTCGATGACGCGGCGGTCTGACAGGAACTGCTTCAAATAGCGCCGCATGGTCCAATAGTCCGTCGCATCCGGAGTGCCCAGATTGACCAGCAGGACACCAATGCGGGACGGTTTGACGGGCGGGTGGCCGGGCGGCAGGTGCGGGTTTGGACTGTTCATGCTTGCCTCTTAGACAGTTCATCGGGTGCTGCAAAGATGATACGGATCAATCTGTGGGCGGATGACCTTGATGAATGCATACTGGACGGGCGTGCTTGAGGGGGCCAAAACAGCCCTGAGGCAGGTGATTCGGGGGGAATCACCCGGCGAGGCTGGGATACATGGGCATGGCGGCGCCTGACGAAACAGCAGCAGAGGGAATCGAGCGGTTGCCGCAGGCCAACGCTTTACCTGCCACGGCCAGCATCCGGCGCAAAAGTCGGCTGTCCGTTGATGTGCGCCGCGTGCAGATTGCGCAAACGGTACGTTCCATTCCCCTGCTGGTGTTGTTCCATGCCAGCGCCGGCCTGTGCCTGCATCAATTGATTGCGCCGGTGCTTCCGGAAGCGGTTTTGCATGCCTTCCAGATTGCGGCAGTGCTCGCCGGCATCGGCCTTGCCACCATTTTCTTTGGCTGGCGCCTTGGCCGTTGGCATGACCGGGCTGATGGCGTGATCCAGTCGCTGAACGGCCTCAGTCTTGCGCTTGGCCTCGTTTGGGGTGTGCCCGCCGCTTTCGCCGCACAGTTCAATGACCCGGGACAAGCTTTCCCTGTGCTGGGGCTTTGCCTGTGCATGACGGGGATTGGCGCTGTCTCGCTGATCAGACTTCCTGTGGGCTCGATCATTTTCATCGCCATCGTGACGGCAGCCATGGCGCGGTCGTTCTATTGGAGCCTGGCGCAGAATCAGGTGTTGGCTGCGCTGGTCGCGGCCATTTATGGTTTGGCGCTTGCCGCCATTGTGCTGATCAACCAGCGCGACTTCTTCCGCCGCACCACGGCCGAACTCGAGAACGCGCGGCAGAAGCAGGTGATCAAACTGCTGCTCAATGACTTCGAACGTGATGCCAGCGACTGGCTGTGGGAAACCAATGCCGAAGGCAAGCTCACTTATTTCTCGCCACGCTTTGCCGATGTGCTGCAGTGCCACCAGGACGAGATGACCGGCCGCAGCCTGCAAGACCTTCTTGCAAGTTACATGCAAAAGGAAGACTGGGAAAAGCTTGAGGCATCGCTGGCGCGACCCACCGGATTTTCCGCGCTTGAATTTGGCGTGTCGCTGCCGGACCGTTCGATGCAATGGCAGATGGTTGCCCATGTGCTGCAGGATGACAGCGGACATTTCGCCGGTCACCGTGGTGTGGGCCGCAACATCACAGAACAGTTTGAAGCCCAGCAGCGCATGGAACGCGCCAAGGACGCGAGCGAAAAGGCCAGTGCCGCCAAATCGCAGTTTCTTGCCATTGTCAGCCACGAACTGCGCACGCCGATCAATGCCATCGTCGGGTTCTCGGAGCTCCTGGCGCGCGACAAGAACGGAACCATGTCGCCCGCCAACCGCAAGGAATATGCGGATACGATTCTTGAAAGCGCCATGCACTTGCAGACGCTGATCAGTGATCTTCTGGATGCAACACGCTTCGAGCGCGGCACCATCCAGCTGCAGGAAGACGAGCATGATGCGGCAGAGCTGATCGAGATCGTCATCAAGATGTGCAATGACGCCGCAGAGAAATCGGAAGTGCAGGTGGTGGGCCGCCTGACGGACCACATCACTCTCAAGGGAGATGTGACGCGCATCAAGCAGGTGCTGGTCAACCTATTGGGCAATGCCATCAAGTTTTCGCCGAAGGGCGGCATTGTAAATGTGGAGATGCAGCGTGGCCGGGAAGGCCAGTTCGTGCTGGCGATCAAGGATGCTGGCATCGGCATTCCGAAGAGCGAGCTTGAAACGGTCTTCAACCCATTCAAGCAGGTGGAAGGCAGCCTGACTCGCCGCTATGGCGGATTGGGCCTGGGGCTTTCCATCGCCAGGCAACTGGCCCGGCACCACGGCGGCGACGTGCGGCTGGAAAGCACCTTGGGGGCGGGCACGACGGCACTGTTCATCCTGCCCGCCAACCGTGTGGTCTGGCCCCAGATGGTCCGTGAAGAAAAACAAAGCGTGGCCTGAGGCAAGTGCGCTATAAGGCGGGGCCATGAAAAAGCCCGCTACAGCCAGCCGCCGATCCATTCCCTTCATGGGAACACGTTTTGCCAAGACGCCGAAGGGGGCTGATCTGGCCGTGTTTGGTGCACCGCATGGCACACCTTACAAGGGCATCGACAACCGCATTCACCAGAAAGCACCAGATGCCATCCGGGCCGCCATGCATATCGACGCGCCGTGGATAGGGCATTGGGATTATGATTTTGACGGGCCGCTGTTGCCAGACCCCGGCTTCATGGCCGTGGACCTCGGCAACCTGGCGACCAAATCTGCTGCGGGCAAAGCAAACCGGCAACTGATCGAGAAAACCACGCGGAGCATTCTTTCTGAAGGTGGCGTGCCTGTGATGTTTGGCGGGGATGACTCGGTACCCATTCCCTTCCTTGCGGGGTTTACGGGGCAACCGCCTGTGACGATCCTGCAGATTGATGCGCATATCGACTGGCGCGACGAGCGGCTGGGCGAGCGCATTGGCTTTTCATCAACGATGCGCCGCGCGTCTGAGATGGATCATGTCTGGCGCATCGTGCAGGCGGGGGCGCGTGGCATCGGCAGCGCCAGGCCGGAAGAAGTTGAGGCGGCGCGGCACTGGGGTGCCCGCATCATTCCTGGCAAGACCATCCATCACAGCGGCATTGGCACGGTACTGGACCAGATCGAGCCCGACTCGGATTGCGTGATCTGCCTTGACCTTGATGTGCTCGATTCCAGCGTGATGCCTGCCGTTGCCTATCCGTCACCTGGTGGCCTCAGCTTCATGCAGGTGACTGACATCATCGCAGGAGTTGCGGCAAAGGCGCGGCTTGCCGGGTTTGCCATGGTGGAATTTGTGCCGGCGCGCGATGCCAATGGTACGGCGGCTGTCACGGCGGCGCGCATTGCCTGTCATGTGCTGGGCCATGTGGCGCGACAACGGGCGCACAAGGGGTGACCTCTTTCGTCGAGGCTTTGCGGGTCTGGGCGCGCATCGGTCTTCTGTCGTTTGGCGGCCCTGCCGGGCAGATTGCACTTCTGCACAAGGAAGTGGTGGAAACGCGCAAGTGGCTTGAGGAGAATGAATTTCTCAATGCGCTGAATTTCTGCATGTTGCTGCCGGGACCAGAAGCACAGCAGCTGACCACTTATTGCGGCTGGAAACTGCATGGCACGAAAGGCGGGTTGGCTGCGGGGCTCTTGTTTGTCTTGCCGGGGGCCTGCGTGATTTTGGCGTTGTCAGTTGTCTATGCGCTGGTTGGCAACGTGCCGCTTGTGCAGGCGCTGTTCTATGGCATCAAGTGCGCCGTGCTGGCCATTGTGCTTGAAGCGCTTGTGAAGGTGGCGCGCAAGGCGCTGAAGCGGACGCTTGATTGGTTCATTGCTGCGGCTGCCTTCGTGGCGCTGTTTGTCTTCGGATTACCGTTTGCCCTTGTCGTGATGGTGGCGGGCCTCATCGGTTTTGTTACGAGCGGTGGTGGCACAGAAAGTGCCGTGGCCCGGCCCAGCTTGGTGGCGACGGCACGCACCATCGGACTGTGGTTGGTGATATGGCTTGTTCCATGGGTGGGTTTGCGGCTTGTGCTGGGTAGCCAGCATGTGCTGACCCAACTTGCCGGCATTTTTTCCACGCTTGCCGTGGTGACGTTCGGCGGGGCCTATTCGGTTCTGGCCTCGCTCGGCCAAACCATGGTGGAGCATACAGGCTGGCTCACGCCACAGCAGATGATGGATGGGTTCGGCCTGGCTGAAACAACGCCGGGGCCTTTGATCCTGGTGGGGCAGTTTGCGTCTTTCACGGCGGCAAACAACAGCCTCGGTTCGCTTTGGGCCGGGCTTGCCGGGAGCCTTGTGTTTCTGTGGATGACGTTTGCGCCATGCTTCCTGTGGATTTTTGCTGGCGCGCCTTGGCTGGAATACCTGTCTGCGAAACCGGCCCTGCGTGGCGCGCTGGCGGCCATTACTGCGGCGGTGACGGGTGTTATCCTCAATCTGTCCCTGTGGTTTGGGCTTCATGTCATTTTCGGCACGGCCAGCAGGCTGGCGGGCCCCGTTCCAGTCTGGTGGCCGGATTGGGGTGGCTTTGACGGCTTTGCCTTGGTTTTGGCGGGTTTCTCCGGCCTGATGCTGATCCGCTGGAATAGCGGCATTCCCAAAACGCTGGTCTTTGCGGCGCTGGCCGGGCTATTCTGGCATTACGACAAATCATTGATCTGAACACGGACCATCATGTTGAAAAAGCGCCCCCTGGTTGGACTTCCCGCAGACACCTACGAGAAAGACGGCTTTCTGTTTCATTCCCTCGGCGACAAATATGTGCGCGCGCTCACGGATGTGGCCGATGTCGAGCCGGTGATGATCCCATCCTTCATTGATCCCTCACATATCGACGGGCTGATTGCACATTTCGACGGCGTGCTGATGACCGGGGCTGTGTCCAACGTGCATCCGCCGCATTACGGCGAAGAGCCTTCAGCTGATCACGAGCCTTATGACCATCACCGCGATGCCACCACGCTGAAGCTGATCCGCGCCGTTGTTGACCAAGGCATTCCGCTGTTTTGCATCTGCCGCGGCTTTCAGGAACTCAACGTTGTGATGGGCGGCACACTGGAAACAGAACTGCAACGTGGAGAAGGCCGGCTAGACCATCGTGCCCCGCAATCCCACGATGTTGACGTGCGCTATGCGCCGAAGCACAAGATTTCCATCACGCAGGGCGGGCTCTTGCAGCACATGCTGGGCAAGAACGAAACCATGGTGAACTCCATCCACCGCCAAGGTGTGAAGAAGCTCGGTGCGGGCCTCAATGTGGAAGCAACGGCACCGGATGGCATTGTTGAGGCAGTTTCGGTGAAGGGCGCCAAGGCCTTTGCCTTCGGCACGCAATGGCACCCGGAATTCAAGGCCGCGCAGAACCCGGATTCGGTGAAACTGTTCACGGCCTTTGGCGATGCCGTGCGGGCCCATGACAGGGCCCGCAGCGAAGTGCATTACATCAGGCGCACGGCCTGACATTCCAGCAACGGGAAAGAGCCCTCATCCCCTTCGGGACCTTCTCCCACGCCAAGGCGCGGGAGAAGGCGCATGGCTTTTGCCTTCTCCCGTTTGCGGTTTCGCAAATGGGAGAAGGTGCCCGGCAGGGCGGATGAGGGCTCTTGGACCTGATCACACTGTCCGCAAGTACCACTCGAAGTCACGCTTGATTGGCTCGGAATAGAAGCGGTCAGCTTCCACCTCTTTCAGCGTGCAGAAGGTATCGACGAAGGGTTTGCCGAAATAATCCTTGAGGATCGAGGCGCGCCAGAAGGCGTCGATGGCTTCATACCAGTTGCCGGGAATGTATTTGGCGCGGCGCTCATAGCCATTGCCAACAACGGGTGAACCAGGTTCTGCCCTTTCGCTGATGCCATAGTGCATGCCGGCGAGGATGGCCGGGATGAAGCTGGAGATCTGCAGGATGCCGGGGCCGCTCAGGCCGCGGTGGGTGAAGAGCAGGTCTTCGGTGAAGCGGGCCAGGTGGGGGCCCTTGGCCTTGCCGCCTCGCTGCACTGACGGCACGGTGGTGGGTGTTTCGATGACGACCTCGAGCGAGAGGCCGGCCAACTCGACGAAAGGCGCCCAGGTGCTAGCGTCGAAGGTCAGGGGCACGAGGGCAGGGCGCAGCGGCACGACGCGGTGGCCTAGCTCGCGCGCCCAGCGCTGACCGGCGTCGGTGGCGCCGATCTTGGGGA
>CALMEZ010000282.1 GCA_937864985.1 uncultured Alphaproteobacteria bacterium | reverse complement strand
TCTGACCTGAATGGCATGGCGGCAAAAAACGCCGTTTCTGCCATTCGGGGAAGGCTCGTGGACTACCTCGCTGCCAAGTGGAAAGTTACCAAGAGCAAAATCGTGTTTGCCAATGGCGAGGTCAAGGCCGGCAAGCACCGCATCGGCTTTGCTGCACTGGCGAAGGAGGCACACCAAGCCCGCATTTCCCTGTCATCCACCGGATTCTATACCACGCCAAAGCTGCATTGGGACCGGCCGAAGGGCAAGGGCCGGCCGTTCTTCTACTATGCCTATGGTGCGGCCTGCGCCGAAGTGATGATCGACACGCTGACGGGTGAAATGAAGGTGACGCGCGTTGACCTGCTGCATGATGTCGGCAAGTCTCTCAACCCAGCGATTGACCTTGGCCAGGTCGAGGGCGCCTTTGTGCAGGGCATGGGCTGGCTCACCACCGAGGAACTGGTGTTCGCGCCCGATGGGCGGCTGCTGACCCATGCGCCATCCACTTACAAGATCCCGTGTGCGTCTGATGTGCCAGAAGATTTCCGCGTGGCGCTTTATGAATCGAAGGGTAACAAGGAAGACACGATCTACCGCTCCAAGGCTGTCGGCGAGCCGCCCCTGATGCTGGGCATTGCCGTGTGGACGGCGGTGTTCAACGCCGTGGCGAGCCTGAAGAAGGGTGTGGTGCCAAAGCTCAATGCGCCTGCCACGCCGGAAGCCATTCTCAATGCCGTGCGGAGCATGGGATGAGGGATTTCCGCGCCAAAGCCCTTTCTGCCCTGGCGCGAGACGGTGCTGCTGTGCTGGTCACAGTGGTCGAGGCCAAAGGTTCCGTGCCGCGTGAGGAAAGCGCGCAGATGCTGGTGACGGCATCGGGCTATCTGGGTTCCATCGGCGGGGGCACGCTGGAATGGCGGGCGATGGCCGAAGCGCAGGCGATGCTGCAATCAGGCCGGGCGGAGGCGCTGTCGCGCTACAGCCTGGGGCCAGATCTTGGCCAATGTTGTGGTGGGCAGGTGAAGCTGCGCTTGCAGCGGGTGACGGATGCAACAGCATTGAACACTTTGATCACAGACACTGCAACTGCAAGGCAGATCGCCCTTTATGGCGCGGGCCATGTGGGCCGTGCGTTAGTGCTTGTGCTGGCTGGCAGCGAATTCGACGTGACATGGGTTGACCCACGCCCGGGGGTGTGGCCAGCCCAGGTGCCAGGCTCCGTTCGTCTGGAAACGGATGTCCTGGCACCACTGCTTGACGCTTCGATGGCCGTGGTGATGAGCCATTCCCATGCGCTGGACTTTGATGTTGTTGATGCCGCGCTGCGCCGCCCGAATATTGAAAAGATATTGCTGATCGGAAGCGAAACCAAGCGGGCACGTTTCCTGTCGCGACTGAAAACTGCCGGACATGGCGATGAACGGTTGAAAGACCTGATCTGCCCGATTGGGGACGGCAACGTGAAATCCAAGCTGCCCTATTCAATCGCGATATCCACAGCCCATCACATCTTGGCACTGGACGAGGCATTGCGTGTGCCGCAAACAGGCGAGACGGAAGCGCCGGGGCGCAAAACGATCGGGGCATGATGGCTGATCAGATACCACTTCTGGAGGCACGCAACATCGTCAAGGTGTTCGGCAGCCTGCGCGCCAATGATGACGTGACACTGCGCATCATGCCGGGCTCGATCCATGCCTTCCTCGGCGAAAACGGGGCCGGCAAATCCACCCTCGTCAAAATGATCTATGGGGCGCTGCACCCGACATCCGGCCTGTTCCTGTGGAATGGAACGGAGGTTCACATCGCCAATCCGGCTGCGGCGCGCGCGCTGGGCATCGGCATGGTGTTCCAGCATTTCTCGCTGTTCGAAGCGCTGACCGTTGCCGAAAACATTGCGCTGGCCATGGCCGGTCCTTTTGATTTGCAGGCCCTGTCGCAACGGATCACCAAGGTATCAGCCGATTATGGCCTGCCGCTGGAGCCGTCGGCGTTGGTGGCCGATCTTTCGGTGGGTGAACGCCAGCGTATCGAAATCGTGCGCTGCCTGCTGCAGGAACCCAAGCTCTTGATCATGGATGAGCCGACCTCGGTGCTGACTCCTCAGGAGGCCGACCAGCTGTTTGTGGTGCTGAAGCGTCTGGCAGCTGAAGGCTGCTCCATTCTTTATATCAGCCACCGCCTGGAAGAGGTGAAGGGCCTGTGTACGGCCGCGACCATCCTGCGTCATGGCAAGGTGGTTGCTGAAGTTGATCCGCGCAAGGAAACGGCGGCGAGCCTGGCGCGACTGATGGTTGGCGCCGACATTCATGCCGTGAAGCCTTCCGGAGCCGCGGCCACCGGTCCCGTGCGACTTTCGCTCAGGGACTTGTCACTTCCGGCTGACGGCCCGTTTGCAACAGCCTTGTCTCATATCTCACTTGATGTGCGGGGTGGGGAAGTTGTGGCAATTGCTGGCGTGGCCGGCAATGGACAGGGTGAACTGTTTGACGCCATCTCCGGCGAACGGCTGGCCAAGCGCGCCGAGATGGTGGTGGTTGATGGTACGCCGGCTGGCTGGGATGGCATCAATGCGCGGCGCAGGCGGCACATGAGTTTTGTGGCCGAAGAACGGCTGGGACATGGTGCTGTGCCGGGCATGCCACTCTCCGCCAACATGATCCTGACGCGCCACCCTTATGACCGGGCCATTGCGTCGCGTGGCTTCGTCAACACCAAAGGTGCGGCGGCGGCGCGCGAACGCATCGTCAAGGCCTTTGACGTGCGCAAGGGCAAAGCAGATCCGGAAGCGCGGGCGCTGTCCGGCGGCAACCTGCAGAAGTTTGTGATGGGCCGCGAGCTGGACCGCGAACCTGGCATACTGATCGTCAATCAGCCGACCTGGGGTGTGGACGCC